>JAQCDG010000034.1 GCA_027731085.1 Actinomycetota bacterium
GCGCCTGTCGTAGAAAGTGAAACTAAAAGCGAGCCAAAGTTTGAGCTTTCGGTCATCTTTTGCGGGACACTTATTGCTCTCAGCACTTCTTGGTATTGGCTGGTGCCGACTGCTTTGGTCTGCGCTGGCTTTGTTACGTGGCTGTTGCTACGAGAAAGTTTTAGATCTCTCGGGGTCAAGGCGTACATGCTCTACCGAGCGATGTTGGTGCCGCTCGGCTATTACGCCTTTCAAGTGCTGCTTGACCTGACGCGAGTTGAAACAATTCGAAACTCAAATTGGTGGAGTCTGCGCTTCGGTGTGTTGCAAGACCCGGACGTTGTTTTCAATGAATCAATGATCAATTCGGTTCAAAAATTTGGCGCGAGCGACAATATTTTCTTTGCACGGCATCCACTGCAATACCACTGGCTTTCATTTGCGTGGGAGGCCACGCTTGGATCGATTCGCGATCTCGCGCCATTCTCAGTTTCTGGCATCGCTGGCCCCGCCATTGTGATGTTTGCGATTATGGCTCTCATCTACGCACTTGCTAGGCGGCTTAGCGATAACCCATTCGCCCCACCGGCGACAGTTGCGGTTATTGCGATGATGTGCAGTGGTCCAATTCCGTTATTCAGAGCCCTGAATCCGTATTCGTTCTCGTACAACTTCTCACTTATTTTTGTCTTTGCGATTCTGATACTGCTTAGTTTCAGCTCGGTGATCACTAATTTTTACACAAGTCTCATTTTGTTAGTCTTTGCGCTGACATTGTTCGGAAGTAAGTCGTCGTTTTTGCCGATTATCGTTTGCGGCTTTCTGGGACTATTTGCTTTCTCTCGACTGATAACTCCGGCTGTACAGAAGGCCTCAAAGTTTCTGCTCGGCACGGTCATTGCGGCATCCGTGCTTGCTTTGACTGTTATCTTGAAATTTTTCTCATCCGAGGATAATTCAACATTTAGATTTTCATTTCTTCAAATCATGTATCAAAAAGCAAATGTCAATTCCGAGTTGCCAATATTCGCACAAATCGTTTCAGTAGGTTGCGTAATGTTGGTGCTGATTTTTCCGATCATCGGTCTTTTCAGACTCGGCAAAGACTCTGTTTTAACGCCAACGCGAATATTTGGTTTGTGCTCCGGTCTTTCAGCGATTATCGCAAGCATGATTCTGACGGATGATTTAGAGTCCCAAATCTATTTTTTGAATGGAGGGCTTGCGATTCTTATACCTCTTGCGATTTCTCAGATATATTTCTCAACACAAGAATCTTCGGTGATCAAGTTTTGGATCATCGTAATTTCTGTACTTCTTGGATTTGCTAGTTCTTGGCTGGCCAAAAATTCATACGTGGAATTGTCGGGTGACTCAACTTTGGCTGCGATTTCAAGTTCGCTCTCACTTATTATTCCGGTCATAGCGCTGTTTGCATTTATAGTTGGGTTGGTATTAGTCCGACATTTAAATTTTCTTTCGTTTTCGAACCACTTTTTATTTTCTATATCCACGACGCTCTTGCTTTCAGCATCGGCTGGTAGTTACTCAGCAAATTCGGGCGACTTTTTACATGCCTCAAAATGGGCGACCGAGCGTGACATAGCTACTTTTGAGAATTTAATGATCGGGTCGCCAGACTATCGAGAGTTGCTCATTTGGCTTGAGATCAATAGCAACGAAACTGATTTGTCGGCGTCGAATCGACAGTGTGTTGACTCGAAAGAAGATCAACGCAGCTGTACCCAAAGGCTCTGGAGTCTCACTTCGGCAATTTCGGGTCGGCAAAATTTAGTCGAAGGTTTTTACCCACCGAACAGCGAAAGTCAAAACGAAGAGCGCGACAGACGCATGTCAATTGTCATCGAATTCGTTGAGAACCCGACTGACGAAAATCGTGATGCTCTCGCTGCCTATGGTGTGAAGTGGGTGGTTGTCGATCACGCAATAACCAACTCGCGTGATTGGGCGCCATTTGCCACTGAACGATTCAAAAACCTAGCCGGCTCGATCCTAGAACTCAACCCGTAAAACTGTTTACGGATGCAGGCCGCGCATGCGATGCGAATCGGCGATGGTCTTGATGCCGAGCACTGATGCGGCCAAGCGATAAGGCAACTTCTGTTCAACAGAGAAAGAATGCAATCGCTTAAACGCCGACTGCATTAGCGAGATCACTTTTTCGTTGACTTCATCTTCATCCCAACTTAAGTGCGCAAAGTTCTGGCATTGTTCGAGGTAACTGCATGTCACACCGCCCGCGTTGGCATAAACATCTGGCACGACGATGATTCCGCGGTCGGTCAAAACTTCGTCGGCCTTTGGGGTCAGCGGGCCGTTCGCACCCTCAACTACAAGCTTGGCTTTAATTTGCGAAGCGATGTGTTCGTCCACCGCATCTCCGAGTGCGCATGGCATCACGATGTCGCAATCAACCGTAAACACTTTGACTGAACCATCTATACCTTTGCCGATAATTTCGCCAGCGCCAGTTTCGGTCACGCTCTTTGCACCCGCTCGCATGTTGCGATCGATTGTTGCGAGATCAAGTCCACCAGCGTTATAAATTGAACCACCGACATCGGCAAGCGCGACGATCTTTGCACCACGCGCGTGCGCGAGGCGTGCAGCCCAGGCACCAACTTGTCCGTAACCCTGAATCGCAATTCGCGAACCGGCAAGCGCTAAACCCATTTGCTGACCTGCGAGCGCGGCGGCTTCGACAGCACCACGACCAGTCGCAGATTCGCGTCCAAGTGAACCGCCAAGTTCAATCGGCTTGCCAGTCACAACACCCGGCACAATGTGTCCGACGCTCGCTGAATATTGGTCGAGCACCCACGCCATGACTTGGGAGTTAGTACCAACATCTGGCGCTGGCACATCTTTGTCAGGCCCCAAAAACGGAATAAGTTCAGAAACATAACGACGAGTGACTTTTTCGAGTTCGCCTAGTGTCAAAGTTTTGGGATCAACTGCGATTCCGCCTTTTGCTCCTCCGAGCGGCAAATTCATGATCGCAGTTTTCAACGACATGCCGATTGCGAGGGCAACAACTTCGTCGCGCGTCACCCCAGGGTGATAACGAATGCCACCTTTTGCCGGGCCACGAGTCGTGTTGTGGTGAACTCGCCAGCCGACGAGATGGTCGCGTCGACCGTCATCGTGACGAAATGGAATCGAAACTTCGAGCACTCGACGCGGCGCAATAATCGTTTCAATCAATCCATCTTCAAGACCTAACCATTCACCCGCTTGACGAACACGAAATTCGGCTGATTCAAGGGCGAGTTCTTTGGGCATGTGTTGCGAGGTCATGCGTCTATTCTGCCTCATTGCGTCATACGCGTGGTGACGCCCTAATCAACGCAGGGTTAAGTTTGCACGAACCATAATTTGCCGAGTACCGCAATTTATTTAAGTGGTCGCAACCTCGGCCATTTGCCGATCTTGTCAAGGCCCGCAACGGTGCTGGCCATCGTTTCAGGCGTCACGGGGTGACTAATCAAGTATCCCTGGGCTTTGCTGCAATGCAGATCACCAAGTGCATGAAGTTGCTCGACGGTCTCGACGCCTTCGGCGACTACATCGAGCCCGAGTGAATTTGCCATCGCAATAATCGTTTTAACCAAAGACCGCGCATTCGCATCGCTCGCCAGCTCATTGATAAACGTTCGGTCAATTTTTAGTCTATGGATCGGAAACCGCTGCAAAAAAGACAGTGATGAATAGCCGGTGCCGAAGTCGTCGATAGCAACGCGCACGCCGATTTCAGAAAGTCGTCGTAGTGTGTCGAGTGCTTGTTCAGGCTGCGTGATCATCACACCCTCGGTTACTTCAAGCCATAATTGATCAGCAGGCATACGCGATCGCGTCAACGCTTCATTGACAACCGCTACAAAGTTTGGGTCATGCAATTGACGCGGCGAAACATTCACCGACATCGTCGCATCGCGACGGCAGATGCCTTGGTTGATCCATCCGCGCAGATGGGTGAGTGCCTCAAGCAACGCCCATGCACCGATCGGCACGATTATGCCGGTCTCTTCGGCAATCGGTATGAATTCGGCAGGCGAGACATTCGTTCCGTCTTCCATATCCCAGCGCATCAGCGCCTCGAAGCCGATTACATCCCCCAAATCAACATCGATTATTGGTTGATGCACGAGTCGAAGTTCGCGTCGTTCGAGCGCACGGTATAACGCAGTCTCAACTGCCAGACGTTGGTTTACTCGCTCGAGCATTGACCTGTCGAAAATTGCGACACAGTTACGTCCGGCATCTTTCGCTCGATACATCGCCGTGTCGGCGTGGCGCAATAAATCGTCAGCAGTTGATGTGATCTCGCGATCAAGAATTGCAACCCCGATGCTGGCCGAGACAAAGACATCGCCCTGGCGCAACGAGAGTGGTTCGTGAAAACTTTCGAGCACCATGTCAGCTAACAGCACCGCATCACTTTGACTTCTTGATGTTGCATCAAGCACCACGAATTCATCACCCGAGATTCGGCCAACGATGCATCTCTCGGGCAACGCGACACGCAGGCGCTGAGCGACGGAAATCAAAACATCGTCGCCTGCTGAATGCCCCAAACTGTCGTTGATGTTTTTGAATCGATCGACATCAACAAACAAAACAGTCGGCGAGCAACCATTAAATCGAGAATTTTCAATCGAAGCACCGACGTGTTCGATCATTAATCCACGATTTGGCAGACTCGTCAAAGAGTCGGTCTGCGCCGAGTCGATAAGTCGTGCCTGTAGTGATGCGTTGGCCTGCACGGCAAAAATGACTCGTGCGGTCACGGCTGCCGCCAAAATGAAAATCGAAACAGTGCGCACGGCGCGATCGGTGTCATTAGTCGGGTTGGTGAGCGCCAAAACAACAACTGGCACGACTAGCGCGGTAGTTGTCAACACGAGTCGACCAAGAAGCGGTTGCTTAACTCGTCTTGCTGAATGCGACGCCAATGTTGAGACGCTTGGATGTAGCACGGTGGCTGAGACTAAAAACAAACTCGCAATGTACGGTGCATTCGTAATCTGTGTTGAGATCTCGAATCTTCCTGATTGATTTGTCGCGTACAACAGGTCGCCGATCAATGAGCACACAATTGCAGAACTGGCAAGCCAAAGCGCCGGAGTTCGTTCGGTGTCACCGAACAATAAAGTTGCGAGCAAAAAGATCACGATTGCGCTTGAGGCAAGCGTTGCGCCACGAAGAGCGGTTACCGAGAATACGTCTTGCGAAATCTCCCTCGCTGGATTCAGAAACGTCACCCAAATCAAAAACCACGAACCGAGTCCAATAATCAGCGAGTCGAAAACAACATTTATTGGATCCCTGCCAAATCGGCGCTGCACTGTGACGAATAACCCGACGACTAAAACTAATTGCACGCTCAAGAACAATGCCTCCGAAATTGCCTGTGTTGCACTAGTAGTCGAATCGCGGTTGTCAAATATCTGCGCAGTTATCAAAACTGCAACAAGCAGTAACAACGCTGGCCAAACACGGCGATCGGGTTTGTTCACGACAACACCGAAAATAACCGCGACAAAAACTTGCAGCGCCGCAACGAGATAGGTCAGGTCGTTTGAAACAGAACTGAATTCAAATATATGCAGGCCCGTAGCGACGACTGCTAGGCCAATCATCGCCCATGCCGCACGAGAAACGGCCTTTGACATCACGAAAACGGTACTACAGATGTTCTAAACTTTTGGGAGGCGGGGTTCGGTACCCATAGTCGGCGTATTGCGCCGAGAAAGAACCCACGCCCATGTTTGTTACTCGACACTCCAACGTTGTTGACTCGGCGTTGCGTGAAAAATTGTGGCGACTTTATCGCACGGCTTATTTGCCGACCGCCGAGGCGACAGTGACCCACGAGATGCTCGACCAAGAAGAGTTCAACGAGCAAATTTCGCGCGACTCGAATCGTGTTTGGGTCGTCTGGAGCGATTCATTGCCGGTGGCGATGACACTGGTTTCAACTGATGTTCGAGCGACGCGTTGGTTGAGCGATATCTATTTTGAGAAACATTTTCCTGAGCGCTATCGTGCGGGTCAAGTGCATTACATCGTCTGGGTTGTTGTTGATCCAGCAGCCGATGCCAAAGGCGCAAATGTCATGCTCGCTCGGCAGGCGCTAACCGCCGAGGCTCGTGATGGAGCGTTGCTGGTTTTTGATGTTCCTGAAGTTCATCAGCCGGGAGCAAAAGGCGGGGCAGCAGAATTGCTGTATCGCATGGCCAAGTTGGTGGGCGATGTCGAACTTGTGCCGTTGTCCACGCAACGCTATTTTGCGCTCGATTTCGCCAATTTGCCGATCAGCGACGATCGTCAAGATGCACCAATTAGTGAGTTGGTTAGAAATACTTAATCCAAAGCCAAAATAGCGAAAAATCAAAAAAGTCGGTGGTGAGGTAGTCTTTAGTCAGCGATGAGTGTTTCCGTAGCCGCAGTGACGGTTGTTGTGCCAGGTTCACACTTAATGTCAAGTTTGCTGGGCGAGAGAGACGCACACCTTCGACTTATCGAGAGCGAGTTTCCAAACACGACGATTCGGGTTCGTGGCAACGAGATTTCAATCTCCGGCACCGAAACCGACACAGTCGGCAGTCTGTTCGAAGAGCTAACTTCTTTGCTACAAGGTGGCGAGAATCTAAATACCGTCGTCGTCGCGAGAAGCATCGAGATGTTGCGCTCGCACGAAAGACCTAGTTCGGTACTAACTCATGACATCATTCGAGCAAATCAAGGCAAACCGGTTCGACCTAAAACTTCGGGCCAGAAACATTATGTCGATGCAATTCGTGAGAATGTGATCACTTTTGGTCTTGGACCTGCAGGCACTGGCAAGAGTTGGTTGGCGATTGCAATGGCGGTTCACGCTCTGCAGACAAAATCTGTTCAACGGATAATTCTTACGCGACCTGCGGTCGAAGCCGGCGAACGACTCGGTTTTTTGCCTGGTGACTTGATGGCCAAACTAGATCCTTATCTTCGGCCTCTTTACGATGCGCTACATGACATGGTCGGCGCCGAAGGTGCGCAAAAACTTGTCGAGAAACAAATTGTTGAAGTGGCACCGCTTGCGTATATGCGTGGTCGCACACTCAACAACAGTTTCATCATTTTGGACGAGGCCCAGAACGCGACACCAGAACAAATCAAGATGTTTCTGACGCGAATCGGCTTTGGTTCGAAAGTCGTCGTCACTGGCGACATGACTCAGGTTGACATACCCGATAACCGCAGCGGCCTTTTTGGCTTAGAGAAAATTCTCACCGGCATCGAAGGTCTGTCGTTCGTGCATCTTGGCGTCAGCGACATAGTGCGACACAAAATTGTTTCTGACATCGTCGCCGCTTACGAACAAAAAGGCTCCGGCGCGGTAAAAAATCGTGCTTGAACCGCATGTTAAGCGAACCGGCCCGCGCAAAGTTGGCGGCGACGGCGAGATTGAGGTTTTTTGTGCCGATGAACAGACCGATGTCGTTGTCGATGTTGCGCGCTGGCATCAACTAGCAAGAAATCTGTTGATCGCGGAAGGCGTTCGCGGCGCCGCTGAATTGACATTGATGTTCGTGCCCGAGTCGGCGATCGCAGGACTTAACGAAAAATATATGGGCAAGACCGGCTCAACTGATGTTCTCTCGTTTCCGCTCGACGCAGTCGATGCAGTTGGCACGCCGGGGCCTGGTGCTCTATCTCGTGGTCCAGACAAGACAAATATCGATTTAAATGATTTGCCAGTTTTGCTCGGCGATGTTGTCGTCTGTCCGGTTGTAGCAGAGCGCCAATCAGCGACTCATGCCGGCAATATTGACGACGAGTTTGCACTTTTGGTGACCCACGGTGTTTTGCATGTTCTGGGTTACGACCACGAGCAAGATAGTGATGCAAAGAAGATGCAGGCGCGCGAACGCGAGTTGCTCGAGCAACATCACTGGTGTGGTCCGATGCCATCAAGTTTCAACAAGGTCTACGAATGATTTTCGCCAGCGCTCCGACCGCGGCAGATTATTGGATGCTGTTCACGATCTTTGTGTTGCTCATCGCCCTGACAGGCTTATCGCTTGCCGAGATGAGCCTTTCGCGAATAACTAAACAAAAAGCCCAAGCTCTTTTTGATCAACACGGCAAGCACGCGAAAGTCATCTTGAAACTTGCCGAAGACCCAACCAAGTGGGTTAATCCTTTGCTTCTCACCGTCAATATCTTTCAAACAGTTCAAGCGACACTCACTGGCATCGTCGCGGGTCGATTATTCGGCGCACCCGGCGTCGCCATTGGCGTAACGCTGAATGTCGTTGTGTTTTTTGTTTTAGCCGAAGCAGTGCCCAAGACATATGGCCTGATTCATCCGGTTCGTGGCGCGACACTCACCGCGGTCACGGTCAACGCGCTGACTAGTTTTTATCCATTGCGCATGATTTCGCAAGAATTAATCAAACTAACAAATGCGATCGTTCGCGGCAAAGGTCTTGCCGCTGGCCCGTTCATTAGCGAGCAAGAATTTCTCGGCATCGTCGAGGCGGCGGCTCAAGACGCTGTGATCGAACACGAAGAACGTGAACTCATCGAGTCGGTGATCGAATTTGGTGACACGGTTGTGCGTGAGATCATGGTGCCGCGACCAGATGTAGTAACGATCAACGATGACCTGACCATCACTCAAGCAATTGACATCATCGTTGATAGTCAGTTGAGTCGTCTTCCGGTCTTGCGTGCCGATGACGACGATCAAGACGATCTGGTTGGTGTTGTTTATGCAAAAGACTTGATCGCTGCCGAAAGAGCAGGTCGTGGTGCAGAATCAATAAGAGGCACGATTCACTCGGTCGAGGTAGTGCCCGAAATGAAACTGGTCGCCGACTTAATGCGTCAGATGCAGCAAGATAAGTTTCACTTGGCGATGGTTGCCGACGAATATGGTCTGCTTGCAGGTCTTGTCACCCTTGAAGACTGCCTCGAAGAACTTGTGGGCGAAATTGGCGACGAGCACGACGAAGATGACACTTCGGTGCAACTATTACCCAACGGCGATCTACTGGTTGCAGGCGTGACGACGATCGGCAAACTAAATGAAATTCTTGAAACAGAAATCAGCGCTGAAGATTACGACACCATCGGTGGTCTCGTGTTCGGCAAACTCGGTCATGTGCCAGAAGTAGGCGAGTCAGTAACGAACGATCAATTGGTATTTCGGGTTGAAGAACTCGATGGTCGCCGCATTCAGGTGATCAGAATTTCGCAAATCAAAAAGTAAACGGTTAGTCTCGCTTCATGGAAATTTCGTTGCGCGGTAAAACTGCGGTAGTCACTGGCGCATCACGAGGCATCGGCAAAGCAATTGCAAAATCGTTTGTTGATGCGGGCGCGCAAGTCATGCTAACTTCGCGCAAAATCGACGCGCTTCAGGCGGCCGCCAAAGAGATGGATGGCGAAACTGATGTTTTCGCAGCAAATGCTGGTGACATCGATCAGGCTCAAGCGTGCATCGACACGACGATGAAACGGTTTGGCAAGATCGACATCTTGGTCAACAATGCGGCAACTAATCCTTATTACGGCGAGACGCTCGGCGTAGATTCAGCAAGATTCGACAAGACATTTCAAGTCAATCTGAAGGGCCCATTGTTTTGGAGTCAAGCAGTATGGAACGCATCGATGCAAAAGAATCCTGGAGTGATTCTGAACATCGCATCAGTAGGTGGTTTGCGTGCCGAGCAAGGTCTCGGTGTTTACAATCTGACCAAGGCGGCGGTCATTCATTTGACTAGTCAACTGGCATGTGAGTTGGGCAAAACAAGAGTTGTTGGCATCGCACCAGGTTTGGTGAAAACTTTGTTTGCTTCGGTGTTGATTGAGAATTTCGGCGACAAACTCGCAGCAGCATTGCCGACCAAGCGTCTCGGCGAACCTCAAGATATCGCCAATATGGCGCTGTTTCTTTGTTCTGATTTGGCTTCGTGGATTACCGGCGAAACTTATGTAGTTGACGGTGGTGCAGGCGTTCGCTCTGGCACGATGTGAATTTTCGCCGCCCGCAAAAACACTGGGCCGAGGGTAATCAGCGCGATCAACAAGACAACACCAGAGGCGAGATAAGTTGCGCGCAAGCCGAAAGAAAAAGCGATCTGGCCACCAATGAGGGCGCCGATTGCCGTGCTTCCAGTGCCAATGAATTTGTAGACACTATTCGTGTGATTCGTGCGAGAGCTTCAGCAATTCGGTCATTTGAACTTTGCCAAGGCTCGTTTTAGGTATCTGATCAACAACGAAGAGTGTTTGTGGTGCACAGTAGTCGGGCAAAGTTTCTTGCACATGTTCACGCAATGTTTTTAGTTGCAAAGTTGCAACATTCGGTTGTAAAACGACCCATGCCGTTACTGCTGACCCCCATTTATTATCTGGTGTACCGGCAACGAAAACGTCGGTCACCACTTCAAGTTCTCGAATCGAATTTTCAACGGTGCTTGGCCAAACCTTGTAACCGCCGGTGTTGATTTGCTCATCTCGGCGACCAAGCACTTTCAGTCGTCCATTTTTCATTTCACCGAGATCGCCAGTTGGCAGCCAACCATCTTTGGTCTTCGGATCAACGCCATTTCGATAGCAGCGCAATAACGACCTACTTCGAACTTCTATTTCAGAATCTTCGCCAAGACGAATTTCAACACCATCAAGCGGCACTCCGTCGTGTATAGCTCCACCCATAGTTTCTGTCAGGCCATATGTAGCAATTGCATTGTTCGGCAGGTTCTTTGGTGCGTGTGCGCCACCAATCAACACTGTTCTGAATCTGGATATATCAACAGACTGCAAAATAGTCGGCACTAGTGATGTCATCGTTGCGCCATCACCGAGAGCCGCATAAATTGTTTTTGAATCTGCCCGGCTACTTATCGTGAGGCGAGAATTGAAATACATCGCTCGCAACACGACAGACAACCCACCCACGTGTGCAAGCGAAATACACGCCAACCAATGATCGTCGGCGCTGCAGTTGAGTCGACTGCCGGTGGCTTTGATTGCAGTATTGATCGATTCGTGCGTATGTACGACACCCTTTGGCTGACCCGTTGAGCCAGAAGTCGCGATTACTAGCGCGTCGCCATCTTCTACTGGCTCGCTGGTCGATAATTTGGATCTCAAACCGTCGGCACTTATAACTGATGATGCCTTGAACTGAGATAACAGTTTTTTTCGAGCACTCTCGGGCAATCGCTGATCAATTGGTAAAACAGCATCGCCTGCATCCCAAATCTTTTTGAGAGCAATCACAAATGCGTCACTTGCAGGCATATCAATTGCAACTAGTTCACGCACCATTTCATCGTAGATGCTTTGTTGTTAAGTTAGAGCCGTGAAAGATTCGACGAAGTTATGGATACAAGGTGCGAGGCCAAAAACTTTGCCAGCAGCCATCGCACCGGTTTTCGTGGGCGTCGCATGTACGCAATTGTCATCTTCGTCAACAAATAATTGGTTTAACGCAGTCTTAGCTTTGATCGTCAGTTTGGCTCTGCAAGTGGCCGTCAACTTTGCCAACGATTACTCAGATGGTGTGCGTGGCACGGACAGCAATCGGGTGGGCCCGATGCGTCTTGTTGGTTCTGGGGCGAAGACCGCAGGTGCAGTCAAACGCGCAACCTTTATCGCGTTTGGTGTCGCTGCTGTTTTTGGCTTGCTGCTTGCTGCAACGACTTCTTGGTGGGTGTTACTTGTCGGCGTGTTGTGTTTTCTCGCAGGCTGGTTTTATACCGGCGGCAAGAATCCGTATGGATATCTAGGTCTCGGCGAAGTGTTTGTTTTCATCTTTTTTGGTGTCGTTGCAACTATGGGCACAACTTTCGTAATCAATCAGACGTTCATGATTGAAACCTTTTTTTCGTCTGTCGTGGTTGGTTGTTTGGCGTGTGCGCTCTTGGCGGTTAATAACTTGCGAGATATTGCGGGTGACACGATCGCCAACAAGCGAACCCTTGCTGTGCGACTAGGCGAGAGCGGTGCACGAAAGTTTTTCGTCGCTTTGTTCGTCGTAGCAGGCATCGCGGTTTGTCTGATTGCCATTTCGCAGGCAACCGCATTATTTGGATTACTTGGTCTCGTTGCTGCAATCAAACCAATTAAGCGTGTCGTGCGTGGCGCCACTGGCGCCGAACTGATCGAAGTGTTGGTACTAACCGGTCGGGTGCAAATTCTCGTTGCTCTGACTTTGAGCGTTGGCCTTCTAATTAATTAAATAGTTAATTACTTACTCGGTCGACAAGAAGCCTCTCAAAACATTCGAAAATTTCTCAGGCTGTTCAAGATGCGGTGTGTGTCCCGAGTCATTAATTATCGCCAGAGTCGCATTACTGCCGATTTCTGCGACCAACCTCTCGGCA
>JAQCDG010000035.1 GCA_027731085.1 Actinomycetota bacterium
AAGTTACCGTCGTTGAATTGGGCAATGAACAAGAGGCGCGTTGGCTTTGTGAGCATGCGAGCGGTTTAGATTGCGTCGAACTTGATGCGGCGCGCGATGAAGTTGTTAGCCAGCGATGTGGTGTTGCGTTGCGAGCGATGGTTACACGTCGTTTGACTGGCGAACCCCTGCAGTATGTGATGAAAAGTTGGGCGTTTCGAGATCTCGATGTTTTAGTTGACAATCGCGTGTTGATTCCGCGGCCAGAAACTGAAGTTGTGGTGCAGGCGGCGCTTGATTTAGCGCGCGAGATGATTAGCAAGACAAATTCAAAGTTGCGAGTTGCCGATTTGGGTACTGGAAGTGGCGTGATCGGTTTGTCATTGGCCAGCGAACTGCCACGTGGAACCACTGAAGTTTGGCTAACCGATTTGTCGGCTGACGCTCTCGAAGTTGCACGCGCAAACTTGGCGGGGTTGGGTTTGATCAACGGTGATGTGCGAGTTGCTCAAGGCAGTTGGTTCGCGGCGTTGCCGAGTGAACTAAAAAATAGTTTTGACTTGATTGTCAGTAACCCGCCATACATCGCCCTGTACGACCCGAGTGTCGAGTCGAGCGTGCTCAACCATGAGCCGCACTTAGCGTTGTTTGCCGGTTCAGATGGTCTTGATGCGTATCGCGAAATTATTTCGCATTCCGGTGAGTGGCTCGCGACTGACGGTTGGATCGTGCTCGAAATTGGTCATCAGCAGGGTGACGCCGTGCGAGAATTGCTTGCGCAAAACAGTTTTAAGCAAATTGAGATTCGCAAGGATCTTGCCGGCCGCGACCGCATCGCTCTCGCAAAAATCTAAAGCAATAGGGTGCCGGTTGGGTCGAGGGTGACTTGTTGACCGACCCATTCGCCGGAGCAAAGTGTTTTTGTGACTTGCGGGTCAATTGAAGTCGCCCACGCGCGGCGCGAATCTTTGAGCAGAGTTGCAGCGATCGCCGTTTCGGGTTGGCCGTCGCGGTCGTGCATCACAGTGAATGCTTCGATTGTGGCTTTGCCTGAGTTTGACGTGGCTGCTTGTTCTGGTGTTGCCAGTTCGCGCTTGGCGAGCGAGTCGATAGTTGATTGCGGCGAGCCATGTTTGAAACCATTTTTTGGTGGCGTCGACGAATAGATACCAAAAGAATGTTTGGTGGCGTACCCACCGTTGGCCCAGATGAATCCGTTTGTTGATGAGTCGCTGGCCTGACGAAGTTTGATCATCATCGTGGCGATGGCGTGCATCACATAGTTGTTCCATGGGCCGCCAGCGAAAGATAAGCCGCCGGTGATTGTGAGTTGCTGATTGAGCGAAAGGTCGAGTGACTTTGCACCGAGTTGCACAGCCGACGGAAAGCACGAATACAAATCAATCAGCGACATGTCTTGTAGCGATTTTTCGGCGAGTTTGCAGACCATCTCGCCGCCGAGTTTGATTGCTGGAGTGTCAGCGAATGAATAACGATTTGAGATGTAATAGTGCTCGTGGCAGTCGGTGCCAGCGAGCGGGAAGATCCATTTGTCGCGCGGGATGCCGAGTTGAGTTGCCTTAGCCGCCGAACAGATGATTAGTGCCGCAGCCATATCGACTTGGTTATTTGAATTCATCACCTTGCGATAGGGCAGACCGATCATGCGATTTTTCGGCGTGATCGTGCGAACTTGTTCGGCAGTCAGCGCCGTGTTGCTCCAAGCGAATTCATTTGTTGCGGCAATATTGCTGAAGCGCGACCACAGCTCGCTGATCATTTGGTCATGTTGATTTATGTCGCGCTTGGTTTCGGCGCGAATTGCAGATTCAAATATTGGATAAATCTGGATCGGTAAAACTATTTTTCGCGCGATTTCTTCGGCGCTGCTTATCGCTGCGTCGTCGATGATATTTTTGGCAGTCGGTGTATCGGCGTCAGATTCTGACCAGTTGAGAGTTGCGTTTTCACGATGCGCGCGGGCACGAGAGTTTGAGGCTTCGCCGCCCGCGATGATGGCAATGTCTAATTCGCCGCGCTGAATTTCGAGTGCGAGTTTGTTGACAAGCAACTGCGGCATGTTGCCACCGTGCGGGGATATGCCATGCGCGCGTGCTTTGATCCCCAATAGAGAAGCGACTGTGAATGCTGGGTTGGTGTACTTCCATGAGAGCAAACGAACAATATGTAGTGCGTCAATTTCGGGAAGCGCACTGAGGCTGGCGTCGGACGTGGCTTGACGAATTGCATCGGCGATCAATTGCGCCGGTTCGTGGGCGTCGGTCAAACTCGCGATGTGATTGACAATCTGGCCTTGTCCGACAAGCACCGGCGTGCGCGGGTCAATCGACATCACTCAACACTTTATGCTCTCTTACGCCGTTGAGGATTAGTCCTAGGCTTCACGTTGATGTCTGACGCAGAAAAAGATTATTTCCGCAGAGATGTTCAGGGGCTGCGGGGAGTCGCGGTTTTGCTCGTTGTGATTTATCACTCGGGCGTTGGTTTGCCAGGCGGTTTTGTTGGCGTGGATGTGTTTTTTGTGATTTCTGGGTTTGTGATTTCGCAATTGTTGTTGCGTGAACTTCAGCAAACCGGACGGGTGAGTCTGAGAGATTTTTATGCTCGTCGTGCTCGACGACTGTTGCCGGCGCTGGCGCTTGTAACGATTGCGACCCTGGCTTTTTCGATTTTGTTTTTGTCGCCGTTTGGTGATCAGCAAGAAGTTGTGCGAACTTCACAGGCCACGACTTTGTTCGTGGCAAACGCCTATTTGTTTTTGGAAAATACATATTTTTCTCTGGCAGGAAACCCGTTTCGCCACATGTGGTCGTTGGCGATTGAAGAGCAGTTTTATTTGATTTTGCCTGCTGCTTTGATGATCGGCTGGAAGTTGACGAAAAGATTTAATGAAAGGCGACAACTAGTCGTGCTTGGCGTCGGCGTAATGGTTGTCAGCCTGGTGTCGTTTGCAGTCGGAGTGGCGCTGTCATTCGGTTATCGCTTGACGCCGCTACCGGAGCGTTTTGCATTTTTTGGTTTGCCAAGTCGTATTTGGGAGTTTGGTGTTGGTGTGCTTCTTGCAATCGCGCCGCTGCGAGCAAAATTTATTAAGAAATTTTCGGCTGCAATATTTTTGACTTCGTCAATCGCAATTATTTGGTCAGCTCTGCAACTTGAATCGTTCACGCCGTTTCCGGGTTATGTAGCCCTTGCGCCCGTGTTGGGCACGGGCGGGCTAATTGTGGTTGGTCAGAACTCGGAGAGATTCTCGAAAATTTTGGCGTGGTCGCCGCTTGCCCGACTTGGCGATCTTTCGTATGGCTGGTATTTGTGGCATTGGCCATTCACGGTTTATTGCCTGACGATTTGGCCAAGAAATAATTTTTTGGCGCTGGTTGCAGGTTTTGCCTCGCTAATACCAACTGTTATTTCTTACCACTGGATTGAACAACCGATTCGGCGCAACGATCAGATTTCTGGATCGCGGGCAATTCGACTAGCCGCTATTTGTGTATTCGTGCCGCTTGGTTTTGGTTTGATCGTTGAGCGAATTGCAGACACGCATCTTGGCCTTTCGCAACCAGAAGTGGTATCGCGCGCGGGCATTGCCGACGATTGCGGGTTTACGGTCGATTCGAACCAATGGAGCGAAGAGCAATGTACGTTTCGAGTTGAAAACTCGAAAGGGAAGATTTTTTTGTTTGGCGATTCGCAGGCTCGCGCGTTTGCTGATGGTGTAATTAAATCGGGAAATGAACTTGGTTATGACGTCGCGGTTCTGGCAACTGCCGGGTGCCCAATGGCAACGAGAGCACCTTTGGGTGTTAGTTGGTGTGAAGATATTCAGTCGCGATTAGTCGAGTTGACGCAGGGCTGTGTTTATCAAGAGGGTTGGACATGGGGTTCAAACTGGTGCGAAGGAGAAACGACTCTAAAGCCAGTGTTAGTGATCATTGGTAATTCGGTGACGCGATACATGGGTGACGAATATCGACTTCCAACCGATGATGGAGGTTTACCTCAAGACAGCGCAAGCCGAGTTAATTCAATTGTGTCTGCGACGCAAGAAATGATCGCAAAAATCTACGAGCAAAATGTGAGCACGCTGTTGATTCATGAATCACCGTCAGTATTCATAGATGCAGAAATATCCTTGCTTCAACCAAAGTCGAAAATTGAGGCGCGCGGATACTCAGAGCAGACTTCACGAAACACAGTTGTAGATGCTTTAGACCGTGCATTGGCTAACACTGAATCGGTTGCGACCTTTGACCCTGCTTCTATTATTTGTGGTGCAGATCTTTGTGACCCGGTAAAAGACGGAGAAATTATCTATTACGACTCGTCGCATCTGAACGTTAAAGGCAGTGAGATGCTGTCAATTGGGTTGACGCAAAAAATTAAGACTCTTATTGGTTGAGATGAAAGTAACTACGATGAGGGTGTGGTTTCAGCGATGAGAAAGATTGCGATTGGTGCTGATCATGCAGGGTTTGAGCTCAAGCAACACTTGATTAAGCATCTTTCGAGCAAGGGATTGCAGGTCACCGATCACGGCACTGATTCGACCGAAAGTGTCGACTACCCAGAGATTTGTGCGAATGTGGCGCGGGCGGTGCGTGACGGAAAAGCCGAGATTGGCATTGTGTTGGGTGGCAGTGGTCAGGGCGAACAGATCGCAGCGAACAAAGTTCACGGTGTCCGTGCGGCGTTGTGCAACGACTTGTATCTCGCAGAAATGGCACGATCGCACAACAACGCCAATGTTCTGTCGATGGGTGGGCGAGTCGTGTCGCCTCAACAGGCTGAGCAAATTGTTGATAAGTTTCTGAGCACAGAATTTGAAGGCGGAAGACATGAACGCCGAGTTGCTCAACTCGGTGAAATTGAAAAGTCAGAATCAACTTTAAAAAATGGAGTGTAATTAATGCCTTGGCCATCTGAAACGAATAATGACACAGCAATTTTTGATTTGCTTGAAGCAGAGCGAACACGGCAGGTGACTGGTTTACAACTGATCGCCAGCGAGAACTTTGCGTCGCCCGATGTGATGGCTGCAACTGGCTCGGTGTTGACCAATAAGTACAGCGAGGGTTACCCGGGCAAGCGTTATTACGGAGGCAACGCAGTTGTCGACGACATTGAAGCATTGGCAATTGAAAGAGTAAAAAAACTTTTCGGTGCCGATCATGCCAACGTGCAGCCACACTCGGGGGCGAGTGCAAATATGGCCGTGTATCTGGGCTTGTTGAAACCAGGCGACACGGTTCTTGGTTTGAGTCTTGACCACGGCGGTCACTTGACGCACGGTTCGCCCGTGAACGCGAGCGGAATTTTATATAAGTTCCACTCATTTAAAGTCGGCGCAACAGACGAGCGGCTAAATTTTGATGAGATTCGTGAATTGGCTATTGAACACAAACCAAAATTGATTGTTGCCGGAACTACTAGTTATCCGCGACGGCTAGAACCAGAGCCATTTAAAAAAATCGCTGATGAGGTTGGCGCGATGATGATGTTCGACATCGCGCACATCTCGGGTCTAGTGGCTGGCGGCGCACACCCAAATCCTGTGCCGTTTGCTGATGTCGTTACTTTTACGACGCATAAAACTTTGCGTGGACCACGCGGCGGTTGTATTTTGTGCCGCAAAGAACTTGCCACTGTTATTGACAAAGCGGTGTTCCCTGGAAGCCAGGGCGGGCCGCTTGAGCACGCAATCGCAGCAAAGGCGGTTGCATTTCACGAAGCGTTGCAGCCGAGTTTCAAAGAATATGCACATCAAATCGTCAAAAATGCAGCAGCGCTTGCGGCGGCACTCGCAAGTCATGGTTTCAGACTTGTTTCTGGTGGCACTGACACTCACATGATGGTTGTCGACTTGCAACCGTTTGATGCTGAACTAACAGGCAAAGAAGCACAACTCGTGCTTGACACTGCAGGCATCACGCTTAACAGGAATTCGATACCAAATGATCCGCGTAGTCCGTTTGTAACTTCGGGTGTGCGAATCGGTACACCGTCAGTAACTACGCAGGGCATGCGCGAAGCAGAGATGCCGCTGATCGCCGAATATATAGTCACGGTATTGCGCAATCGCAACGACGCGGCAAAAGTTGCCGAGGTGCGTGCCAAAGTTGCGCAGTTGTGTGCGAAGTTTCCGGTTTATGCAAATCTGAAGGCGAGATAAACATCATTAAATGAAAGATCTCTCCGGCTATCTGATCGTTGGCGGAGTTGCAGCAGTAGTAACGGCGATCATGACACCGATCGTCGCGTTTTTGGCACGCAAGTTCGGCTTAATGGCGACACCTGACGAACGACGCAATCACCCTGAGGCGACGCCCGACGTTGGTGGAGTCGCATTTTTTATTGCGCTTTGTGCTGCCATATTTGTTGCCTGGCAGATGGACAGATTTGATCCGTTGTTTAAAAATAATTCAGAACTAATGGGTGTTGTAGTCGCAGGCTTGGTCGTTTTTATTTTGGGCCTGATTGACGACATTCATGAAGTGTCGGCGCCGATGAAAGTGACTGGCGTTGTTGTCGCTGCCATTGCGCTGATTTGGTTTGGTGTGACGATGATTTATTTTCGTGCGCCGTTCGTCGATGTGTTCGTGTTGTCGAGTGATTGGATTCCGTTGTTCACGGTTTTGTGGTTGCTCGGCATGACCCAAGCAATCAACTTGATCGACGGCCTCGATGGTTTGGCGGCAGGCATCGTCGCGATCGCTTCGACGGCGTTTTTTGTTTACAGTCGAAACTTGGGCGTAAATGGATTTTTGAGCGAGCCGAACATCGGACCACTCGTGGCGATCATCACCGTCGGCATCTGTGTCGGATTCTTGCCGTTCAACTTCAACCCGGCGAAAATTTTTATGGGCGACAGTGGTGCGTTGTTGTTGGGTTTGTTGGTAGCCGTGTCGACCAGTGTCGTTGGCGGTCGTGCCAACCCCGACACGACGAACGTGACTGGCCAGACGTATTTCTTTTTGGCGCCGTTGTTTATCCCAATACTCGTATTAGGCGTGCCTATTTTGGATGTGATTTTCGCGATCATTCGTCGCACGCGAAGTGGTGTGGGTTTTGCCACGGCCGACACGGGACATTTGCATCATCGACTGATCAAACTGGGGCACGGACCGCGACGCGCAGTGGTGATTATGTGGCTTTGGACGGCGTTGCTCTCGGGTTTTGTTTTGTATCCCTCGCTTTCAGATGGGCCGACAAACCTTTGGCCATTTTTAATCGTGGCGCTACTGCTTGGTGGTTTCACCCTTTTTCACGAGAAGGTCACGACGCACAAGTTCACGAAGTAGCCAGTTTGCGCAGTTTGCGAGTTTGCGTATAGTTTGTACATCCGTTCACAAGCGCCCGGCAAACCTGTCTGGTGAAAATTAATTGAGGATCAAAGTTGAAACTCTTGCCAACTCGTAAGTCGGTCGCGCGAGGTGCTTCTTCATCCGACGACTCGCTCGGTCGCGGCGCTGAAATTTCTGTGAGTGTTGGCATTTTTCTTGTAATCGGTTTGGTCGTGGATAATTTGCTCGGTACGAGACCAATTTTCACGATCGTGTTAAGCCTGTTCTCTCTGCTCGGAAGTTTCGTTCGCATGTGGTACGTCTATGACGGCAACATGCAGGTTCAAGAAGTTAAACGCCGCAACGCCGCTACTAGTCACATTCAAAAACAAGCCAGCCAAATAAAAAGCCCAAGATGATGACGCTTGACACGAACGCCAAGATCTCAATTCTGTCGATGCGCGACACTGGACCCGCCCCTGAGGCTGCGCTCGTGCGTGACATTATTAAGCACGGCTTGATCGCTGCACCAGTTTTGATGGCAGGTTGTGCTGCGATTTGGGGTGTGAACGGCGTGTATTCAGGTGCGTATGCGTTGGCAATCGTGTTTGGTAATTTCGCCTTGGCGGCCGCACTTGTGGCTTACACGGCACGAATTTCGTATGCCTTGATGATGGCGTCGATGATGTTTGGTTATTTGTTTCGCTTGGCACTTGTGGCAGTCGCGGTATTTGTCGTTCGCCAGAGTTCGTGGGTCGAATTAATTCCGCTCGGGTTAACGATAATTTTGGCTCATCTTGGTCTTTTGTTTTGGGAATTGCGATATGTTTCTTTGTCGCTCGCTTACCCCGGCCTCAAGCCCAAAAAACAATCTAAAGATAAATCAACACAACAATCTGAAAGCGCTACAAGATGATCATCAACAGTATTTTGTCGTTTGAGTTTCCACCGATCAACGAACTGCTTCGTTGGAAGGATGTCGTTCCTGGTTTGAATAAAGTCGGTTTGATCGCCGTCGCCGCCGCACTTATAGGCACTTTGATTTTTCTTTCAGCAGCGCGTAAAGATCCGAAGGTCGCACCGAAGGGCACGCGCAATTTGGCTGAAGTCAGTGTCGAATTTATCGAGAACAACATCATCATGCAGACAATGGGTCGTGATGGTTTGGGTTGGACCCCATTCTTGTTGACATTGTTTCTTTTCGTCTACTTGTGCAACATGCCTGGCATTATTCCGTTCATACAAATGCCGGCAACTGCACGCATGGCGATACCAATGTTTTTGGCGTTGCTCGTGTGGGTAATTTTCAACGTGCAAGGCATCAAGCACCAGGGTTTCTTTGGGTATTTCAAGAGCGTGTTGTTTCCACCGGGAGTTCCGAAGGCGCTTTATATTTTGGTGACGCCGATCGAATTTATCTCGACATTAATCGTCCGTCCGTTCTCGCTTGCAGTGCGACTTTTCGCCAACATGCTTGCAGGTCACTTGTTGCTCGTGATTTTCGCTCTGCTCAGTGAGGCGTTGTTTCAAGCCCGCGACAAAATTTTGATTCCGATTGGTGTGTTGCCGTTCTTTATGCTCGTGTTTTTGACCGGCTTCGAAGTGCTCGTGGCTTTCTTGCAGGCATATATTTTCACAATTCTCGCGGCGGTATATATTGCCGGCGCAGTACATCCAGAACACTAAAAATAAGTAATAAATAACAACTAGACAGGAGACACAAGAAAATGGAAGCACTATCAAAGATCGTCAAAGCTGCTGCTGAAGCGGCGACTGGCGACGAGAAGAACATTGCTGCTGCAGGTTCCGCAGGTTTTGCCTACGGTCTTGCTGCAATCGGACCGGGAATTGGTATCGGACTTATTTTCGCAAGCGCGATTGAGTCGATGGCCCGTCAGCCAGAGGCTGCTGGCATGGTTCGAACAACGATGTTCTTGGGTATCGCATTTACCGAAGCGCTCGCGCTTATCGGTTTCGTTGTATTCATTCTTCTGAAGTACGCATAAGAGACTTCATGCTCACAGCGTTTGTCAACATCAACTCATTTTCGCAGGTGCGCGTCTCGTTTGACGCCGTATCTGCCGAGACTGGCAGCGAAGAGGGTGCACCAGTTAGTGCTGGGCCGAATCCGATTGCTCCTGAAATAAAAGAGTTGGCATGGGGCGCTGGATCGTTCATCGTATTTCTCTTCTTCATGCGTTTGTTCCTTGTTCCCAAGGTGCGCAAAGGTATGGCGAGTCGATACGAATCGATCCAGGCAGATCATGAGTATGCATCAGCAACACGCGATGGCGCAAAGCAAGATGTCGCTCGTTACGAGTCGGCGGTTGCCGAGATTCGAAGCGAAGCGTCGCGTCGCCTTGAGACTGCTCGCCAGACTCTCGATAAAGAGCGCCAAGAGAAAGTAACTCAAGTGAATGCTCAGATCGCGTCGCGTCGCGCTGCGGCCGAGGCTGAAGTCGCCGCTGCTCGCGCAGCAGCCCAAAGCCAAATTGTTACTGCAGTAGGTGCTGTGACGACTCGAGCGACACAAATTGCTGTAGGGGTGTCTCCTGATGCAGCAATTGTTTCGCGTTCGGTGCAGCAAGCAATGGAAGGAAATCGTTCGTGAATTTATTTGTGACGGCAATGTTCGCGGTTGAAGATCCGAGTCAAACTCATCACTGGTTGTTTCCAGAGACGGCAGAAATTATTTATGGAGGCATCGCCTCGTGCATCATCTTTTTCGGGCTCTACAAATTCGGCTGGCCGATGATCGTCAAATCAATGAACGCACGCACCGAAAAGATTCAAAAAGAACTTGATGGTGCGGCTGCTGCTCGGTCAAAGTCAGAGTCAGACGCCGCTGGTATCCGCACCGCACTCGGCGATATCGAGTCTGAGCGACGCAAGATCTTGGCAGAAGCCGACGCCCAGGCAACGGCGATTATCGCCGATGGTCGCGCCCGCTTGGTCAAAGAAGTTGCCGAACTCGAAGCCAAAGCAGTTGCCGATCTTGCAGCAGCTCGTGGTCGAAGTGGCGAAGAACTTCGTGGGGAAATTGCTCGCTTGTCTAGCGCAGCGATATCTTCTGCAGTTGCGGCCAGCCTTAACGAGCGCGCTCAACAAGAACTGATTGAAAGTTTCATCAAGAGTGTTGGAGCATCAAAATGAGCGACGCGCGGATCGAGGCATACAGTCGAGCACTTTTCGAAGTAGCCCAGGCTGAAGGCAACTTGTCGGTCGTTGAAGACGAATTGTTTCGCATGGCGCGAGCAGTCGAGTCGAGCGAGCAGTTGCGCAGCACATTAACCGATGCGAGCATTCCGGCTGAGCGTCGTCAGCAAATTGTCGAGCAGTTGTTGGGTGGCAAAGCCAGCAACACGAGTGTGCAACTTGTTTCATTGCTCGTTGGCGCAGGTCGTGGTCGCGACCTAGTGGCAATCGTCGATCGACTTGTGCAGCGTGCATCAAGTGAGCAACAACGCGAAGTTGCCGAAGTGCGAAGCGCAGTTGCTTTGTCAGACGATCAGACGAAACGTCTCGCCGAGGCGCTAAGCAAATCAACCGGCCGCAAATTAAATCTCAAAGTCGTGGTTGATCCATCAGTGCTTGGTGGGTTGGTTGCAACTGTCGGCGACGAAGTAATTGACGACACCGTGCGCACGCGACTTGAACAACTTAAGACCCGAATCTGAAATATTTCTGAAAGGACATACACAACATGGCTGAACTCACACTCTCTGCGAATGACATTGCAGCGGCAATCACCAAAGGGCTCGAGGGCTACAAGCCGTCGGTCGAAGCACGCACGGTTGGTCGTGTCACAGAAGTTGGTGACGGTATTGCGCGCGTAAGTGGTTTGCCAGATTGCGCAGTTAACGAGTTGCTTGAATTTGAAGACGGCACGATTGGTCTGGCATTGAACCTTGATGAAGATTCGATCGGTGTTGTTGTGCTTGGCGAAGCAGAATCAATCGAAGAAAACCAAACCGTTAAAGCCACCGGCCGAATTTTGTCAGTACCAGTTGGCGACGCGATGCTTGGTCGAGTTGTAAATGCACTTGGTCAGCCGATTGATGGCAAGGGTGACATTGTTGGTGCGATCATGCGTCGTGTTGAAGTGCAGGCCCCAGGCATCATGGGTCGTAAGCCAGTGCACGAGCCATTGCAGACTGGTATCAAAGCAATTGACGCGATGACACCGATCGGTCGTGGTCAGCGCGAACTAATCATTGGCGACCGCAAGACCGGCAAGACGACGATTGCAATCGACACGATTCTTAATCAGCGTGGTTTGGGCGTTAAGTGCATTTATGTGGCGATTGGCCAAAAGGGATCGACGATTGCGCAAACTGTCGAAGTGTTGCGTCAATTCGGTGCACTTGAGTACACGGTTGTTGTTGCCGCACCAGCGTCAAATCCTGCGCCGTTCAAATATCTTGCGCCATACGCAGGCTGTGCAATCGGTCAGCAGTGGATGGAAAACGGCGAGCACGCACTCGTTGTGTACGACGACTTGTCAAAGCAAGCCGAGGCGTATCGACAGATTGCGTTGTTGTTGCGTCGTCCACCAGGTCGCGAGGCTTACCCAGGTGACGTGTTCTACCTGCACAGTCGTTTGCTTGAGCGCGCTGCAAAGTTGAGTGACGAACGTGGTGCAGGGTCGTTGACTGCGTTGCCAGTTATCGAAACAAAAGCTGGTGACGT
>JAQCDG010000036.1 GCA_027731085.1 Actinomycetota bacterium
CAAGCGAATCATCATTGATCCGCTAGATATATCGTGCATTCAACCGTCATCTATTGATGTCAAGGTTTCGAATCTGTTTCGTGTATTTCGCAACCACACAGCCAGCACAATCGACGTTAAACGCGACCTCTCTGATTTAACAGAGCTCGTTGAAATCGAACCCAACGGCGTTTTCATGTTGCACCCTGGTGAATTTGTATTGGGTTCGACTCTCGAGCGCATCGCCATCGCCAACGATCTTGTCGCTCGCGTTGAAGGCAAGAGTTCGCTCGGTCGTTTAGGTCTTTTGATTCACTCGACGGCAGGTTTCATCGACGCCGGTTTTGACGGCCACATCACACTTGAACTTTCGAATGTTGCGAATCTGCCGATCACGATTTATCCGTCCATGAAAATTGGCCAAGTCAGTTTCATGACGATGACAACTCCAGCCGAAAAGCCTTACGGCTCTGGTGCAAGTGGCTCAAAATATCAAGGTCAACGCGGCCCGACGCCGAGCCGCTATTTCGAAAACTTTAAATAGTTAACTGAAACTCGTTGTGCTGGCCACAACATTGGCTGCCGCTAGCGGGGCGTTTTGATTGGCGATTGCTCGTTCGCCGTTTTCGATGGCGTCAAGCAAGTGAATTGCAATGTCGCCTACTTTGATTTCAGATTCGTCTTTGCCGGCGCCTTTGACGCCGTCGTCGAGCATGATGTAACAAAACGGACATGCAGTTGCGATGCGAGTCGCACCCGTGGCAATCGCCTCGCGCGCGCGTTCATCGTTGACTTTGGTGCCGATGTCTTCTTCCATCCACATTCTTGCCCCACCCGCACCACAGCACATGCCGTTGGTGCCGTTGCGTGGCATCTCGACAATTTCGATGCCCTTGATCGAGCCAACGACTTTGCGGGGCGCGACATAAACATCATTGTGTCGACCCAAATAGCACGAGTCGTGATATGTGATTCGCTCTTCGAGCGAGGCGTTGCTGACATCGAGCGTGCCGGCTTCGATTAAGTCTTCGAGCAATTGTGAGTGGTGAATCACTTCGTAGTTGCCACCCAATTGTGGATATTCGTTTTTCAGTGTGTTGAAGCAATGTGGGCACTGGGTGATGATCTTTCGCACACCCATCGTGTTGAGCATCTCGACGTTTGGCATTGCCAACATCTGAAAAAGATATTCGTTGCCGCTGCGTCGAGCACTGTCACCCGTGCACATTTCGCTTGGTCCAAGAATTGCCACATCAATGCCCGCTCGCTTGAGCAACTTGGCCATCGATTGTGTAACTTTTTTGTTTTTGTCGTCGAAGCTGCCGGCACAACCAACCCAATATAAATATTCGCTCGTGAGTGGCGCACCTGGGTCGAGAATTTCGACGTCTAGATCTTTCGCCCATTCGCCACGATCTGTTTGGCTCATGCCCCAAGGGTTGCCTTGGTTCTCCATTGCGCGATATGCGTTGCCAAGTTGTGCCGGAAAGTTGCTTTCCATGAGCGACAGATATCGACGCATGTCGAGAATTTTGTCGAGTATTTCAATGTTTACAGGACAAATTTCATCGCAAGCCTTGCAACTCGTGCACGACCAAATTTCTTCGGCGGTGATGCGCTCAAACAGCGAGTTGGCGTTGATTTTTATTTCGCTATCGGCGCTCAATGGCGCAGACACTTTGCCGCCTGGCGCATGACTCGCGGTCGCGGCCATGACTTCGCCGCTCTTGAGCACGATTTCGCGTGGGTCGAGAGGTTTGCCCGTTGCATGTGCTGGGCAGACACTGGTACAACGACCGCACATCGTGCATGCGTCAAGGTCAAGCAGTTGCTTCCATGTGAATTCTTCGATCACATTCACACCGAAAGATTCGAGCGAAGTCTCGGTGAGGTTTGGCATTGCCTTCATTGCACCTTTTGGTCGTTCGCGATCTTTGAGATACATGTTGAGTGGTGAAGTAAACATGTGACGCAACATCGTGATCGGCAAAATCGCCAAGAAAACGATAAAAGTCAAAACGTGGGCGACCCACCATCCTTGATGCCAAGTCGTCAATGTTGATGCACTTGCACCGTTGACGAGTTGTGCGAGTGGATAACCAACCACACTCCATTTTTCGTGGTCGAGGTTTACGCCTGCGGCTTGGCCTTGAGCGATGCGAAACATTTCTGCGCCAAAACCAGTTACGCCGATCGCCAGCAACACACCGAGAATTAGTGCGTGTTCGGGTTTTGTTTTGATGCGAATTCGATATGGGCGTTGCACATAGCGACGCAGAATTGCCCACACGACACCAGCCGTAAATACGACACCAGCAACATCACCGACGAGTGCATAGCCACGATAAACATCGCCGTGCAGAAACTTGAGCGCTTCAGGCATTTGGTGGTCGATCTCGAGCACTGTTGTAACGCCGAGCAACACCAAGAAACCGAAATAAATCATCGAGTGCATCAGGCCGGCGGCGCTGTCACGCAGAAGTGTGCGCATGTAAACACCTGAGCGATAATCAGCGAGGCGACGCTTAACATTTTTCGGCGTTGTTTTTCGTTTATCTGGTGCGCCGCGTTCCCAGTTGCGAACTCGGTCAGCGAATCGCAACGACCCCCAGATCAACATCATCGGGATCACCGTGTAGAACGCAACGACTAATGCAGTTGGTATGCCACCGAAAACTTCGCGGTGAATCAGCGAGGTGCTTTTCCAACCCGTTAACTGAGGCACGATGCCAGAAATCAATGTGAAAGTTCCGATGCCAACCCCGAAGGCAATCGACAATTGATATGGCTTGAAACGTTTTTTTACCGCAGTTTCAGTTGTCATAATTTTTGAGCACCTCAGATTATTGACTGGTACTCAGACTAGTTTTTTTAGCCCAAATACGCGCGATCCAGATCGCGAATGCGTAATGAAAGCGAACCCAACAACTTGTGTGTAAGTGCAGGCACTTTGTCGGTTAGGCGCAAAAAGTTGCCCCGGCCAATTACCAGTAATTGACACTCGGTATCGCAGACAACCGTGGCGGTGCGCGGGCCGTGGTCAAGAAGCGAGAGTTCGCCAACTACAGAACCCGTGCTGAGCGTGGCAACTTTTTTGCCACTGCGCTTGACGGTGGCTTTGCCGCTCAAAATGATGAAAGCCTCTTTACCAGGGGCCCCTTGTTTGACCATCGTTGCGCCTTTGGCCATCGTGACTCGGTCGCCCGCTTTGGCGATGCGTTCAAGATCTTTAGATGAGCAGGACGAAAATAAAGGTGAATAGCGCAAATGTTTTAGAGAGTTTTTTAGTTCAAACATGATTCAAATTCTACTGATTTTTTGTCTTGTTCTGATCGGCAACGGCTTGAATTGCTGTGGCGATTGCCACTTGATCGCCAAGATAACTAGTCGTGACAAGTTTCATTTGATCCGAAAGAATATATTTGCGCGGTACCCCAGTTGGGATATTGAATTCGGCGATCTGCTTTGGGCTTAATTTTTCTAGATGCATCACTAACGCCCGCAACGAGTTGCCGTGCCCGGTGATGAGAACATTTTTATTGTTTCGCAATTCGCCGACGACATGCTGATCAAAAAACGGCACGACGCGAGCAACAACATCTTTGAGACATTCGGTGCTCGGTAGATCTCTTTGATTGATGTGTCGATATTGCGGGTCATTGCGCGGATGTTCTGGGCTGGTCAGATCAACCGGTGGAGGTGCAATGTCGTAACTGCGGCGCCACAAATTTGTTTGCTCCGCACCATATTTAAGCGTCGTTGCTTTTTTATCGAGGCCTTGTAGCGCGCCGTAATGTCGCTCGTTGAGTCGCCAGTCTTGGCGCACTTCAATTTGAGCTTGACCAAGAGTTTCGAGAGCGAGGCGGTTCGTTTCGGTTGCTCGCGTTAGAAGCGATGTGAACACCACATCAAATTTGATGCCCGCTTGTTTTAGTGTCTCGCCCGCTTGCCTTGCTTCGCGCTCCCCTTTTGGTGTCAGGGCGACATCATGCCAACCAGTAAACAAATTGAGTTCGTTCCAGGTGCTTTGACCATGTCGAAGCAGCACAAGCAGCCCAGTCATTGATGCCTCACAAACTAAATCGTATGCGCAAAAACGCTGTAACAATGGATGTATGAATTCACCGCGCTCGGCAGACTTTGATGTCGTGGTTGTCGGCTCGGCGAATTTAGATCTCGTTGCGCGCGCTAGTCGTTTGCCAAAACCAGGCGAGACAGTTTCTGGTTCACATTTTTTTGAAGCCTGTGGGGGCAAAGGTGTGAATCAAGCAATTGCTGCCGCCCGAGCCGGTGCAAAAACCGGTTTCATTGGTGCGCTAGGTCGCGATCATGCCGGCGAAATATTGCTCACCGCACTAGTTAAAGACGGGGTCGATGTCTCGGCGGTGCAACGAGTGTCAGCGCCGACGGGGCGCGCCTTGATTGGTGTTAGCGATAGTGGCGAAAATTCGATCATTGTTGTGCCTGGCGCAAATCACGCAGTGAGCGTCGATGATATTGAAAAAAACAAATCGTTAATTTCTTCGGCGAAAGTTTTGTTGTGTCAACTTGAAGTGCCGTTGCCAGTCGTGCAACGTGCATTTGAACTTGCAGGTTCATCAACCACGCGCATCTTGAACCCCGCACCAGCCCAGACACTGCCCCATTCGTTGCTTGGTGTTGTTGACATAGTTACGCCCAACGAATACGAAGTCGAACTTTTAGGTGGCGTCAACCAGTTGCAAAACCTTGGCATCAAGACGGTGATCGTCACGCAAGGCGAAAAGGGTGCGATGGTCGTTGACGCGACCGGGGCGAGGCAGGTTGATCCGTATAAAGTCACGGCGGTTGACTCAACTGGGGCTGGGGATGCTTTTTGCGGCATGCTGGCCGCCCGCCTGGCAATTGGCGAATCAATGACGAATTCGCTTCGAGCGGCTGTTATTGCTGGGGCTCTAGCCACCCAAATAGAGGGTGCGGTGCCTTCATTACCCTTATGGAGTATGGTTCAAATCAAACTTGAGTCGTAACGACTCAAGTTTTATGCTTAATAGGTTGTAAAGACTCGGTCTAAGCCTTATCGTGCTTTGAGCCTGTCAAAACCCCCTTTGGCAGGCATTTAAACGATTCACATTAAACGGAGAAATCAAAATGTCAAAAGCAGTCGGAATCGACCTCGGCACAACTAACTCGGTTGTTTGCGTTCTTGAAGCAGGCGAGCCAGTAGTCGTACCAAACTCAGAAGGTTCACGCACCACCCCATCGGTTGTCGCGTTTTCAAAAGGCGGAGACGTGCTCGTCGGCGAAGTCGCCAAGCGTCAAGCGATCACCAACACAGAGCGAACATTTCGCAGCATCAAACGGCACATGGGTTCGAACTGGACATCCGGAGATATCGACGGCAAAAAATATACGCCACAAGAAATCAGCGCGCGCACTTTGATGAAACTCAAGCGCGACGCCGAGGCATATCTTGGCACTTCGGTGACGCAAGCAGTGATCACCGTGCCTGCATATTTCGACGACGCGCAACGCACTGCAACAAAAGAAGCAGGTCAGATTGCCGGCCTCGAAGTTTTGCGGATCATCAACGAGCCGACCGCAGCAGCACTCGCATACGGGCTCGACAAGGGTAGCGAAGACGAAACAATTCTCGTGTTCGACCTTGGCGGTGGCACATTCGATGTCAGCGTTCTCGAAATCGGTGACGGTGTTTTCGAAGTAAAGAGCACGCACGGTGACACTCACTTAGGTGGTGACGACTGGGACCAACGCGTCATTGACTGGCTAGTCAAAGAGTTCAAGTCGGCTCACGGTGTTGATCTCGGCACTGACCGCATGGCTCTGCAACGACTAAAAGAAGCAGCAGAAAAAGCCAAGATTGAGTTGTCACAAGTTCAGCAAACGCAAATCAATTTGCCGTTCATTACTGCAACACCGAGTGGTCCTTTGCATCTTGATGTGTCGTTGTCTCGCTCAAAGTTTCAAGAGATGACCAACGATTTGCTCGAGCGTTGTCGCAAGCCGTTCGAGCAAGCGATCACCGATGCTGGCATCAACAAGAGCCAAATCAACCATGTAATTCTGGTGGGCGGTTCAACCCGCATGCCGGCCGTGCTTGATCTGATTCAGGCACTGACCGGTAAAGAACCGAATCGCTCGGTCAACCCCGACGAAGTTGTGGCCGCTGGTGCCGCGATTCAAGCCGGTGTTTTGCGTGGTGACGTGAAAGACGTTCTGTTGCTCGACGTGACACCGTTGTCGTTGGGCATCGAAACAAAGGGTGGCGTGATGACAAAACTCATCGAGCGCAACACGACTATTCCGACGCGTCGCACAGAAGTGTTTTCGACGGCCGAAGACATGCAACCATCGGTAGAAATTCATGTGTTGCAAGGCGAGCGCGAGATGGCGAGTTACAACAAGACGCTCGGCAAGTTCCAACTTGTTGATTTGCCACCAGCACCGCGTGGTGTGCCACAAATTGAAGTCACATTTGATATCGATGCCAACGGCATCGTGCATGTGTCGGCTAAAGATCGAGGCACGAACAAAGAACAATCGATGACGATCACCGGTCAGTCTTCGCTTTCGAAAGACGACATCAGCAAGATGGTCAAAGACGCCGAAGCGCACGCCGAAGAAGACAAGAAGCGTCGCGAAGAAGCCGAAGTTCGCAACAATGCCGACTCGCTCGTCTACCAAACCGAAAAAGTGTTGCGTGAACAAGGCGAGAAACTGGCAGCCGAAGACAAAACGGCCGTCGAAGGCCCACTCGCGGACTTGCGCTCAGCTTTAAACGGCAGCGACACCGACACGATCAAGAACGCCACCGAAAAGTTGATGACCGCAAGCCAGGCTTTCAGCCAAAAACTTTACGAAGCTGCATCGCGTGACGCGAACGCTGCGGGCACATCGGCCTCTGGTCAAGAATCTGGCGCCAATGATTCCGACATCGTCGATGCCGAAATTGTCGACGAAAAAGATTCCGAGTCGTAATTCGTTATGACTGACGAGAGGGCAGAAATGTCGAGCGAAGAGTTGAGCATTGAGGCACTCGTCGAACAACTGACAAAAGAACGCGATGATTTTAAAGACATGGCCTTGCGCGGGCAGGCAGAGTTTGAAAATTATCGCAAGCGTTCTGCAAGCCAGTTGATTGACGAGTCAGATCGCAATGCCGGTCGCATTGTCGAGAGTCTGCTCTCGGCTCTCGACGCTTGCGAAGCAGCAATGAGTCACGGCGTTGTCGGTGTCGAGCCGATCTTTAGTTCGTTGTTGACGGCGCTGCAAAAGCAAGGTCTCGAAGTTTTAGACCTGCTTGACACGGTTTTTGATCCGAGCGTCGCTGATGCTGTTGTGCACGAACCAGCCGACGCCGACGAAACAATTGATGCAACAAACGAAAGTTCAGTCGCTGAGACACGAGTTGTCGAGGTTTTGCGAACCGGCTATCTCTGGAAAGGTCGTGTATTGCGCGCCGCCATGGTGAAGGTCAAGGGATAACGAAGGCTCAGTGCAATGACTGCACAGCGTGAGTGGTTCGAAAAAGATTATTACGCCGTGCTCGGCGTTTCTAAGACGGCGACCGATAAAGAGATAACCAAGACTTATCGCAAACTCGCGCGCAAATATCATCCCGATACAAATCCAAATAATGATGCCGCCGAAAGTAAATTCAAAGAAATTTCTGCCGCTTACGATGTACTTGGCGACGAAAAGCGTCGCAAAGAATACGACGAAGTTCGCCGCGCTGGTCCGTCGGCGTTTGGCATGCATGGTGGCGGTGGTGGGCAAACTGGCTTTAACGGCGGTCAGCCATTCGATATGGGTGGTAACGGTGATATCAGCGACCTCATCAGTCAGATGTTTGGTGGTCGCGGGGGCCGCTCGCGCAACGGCTCTGATCCACGACGCGGCATCGATCTTGAAGCATCGCTTGATCTCAGTTTCACCGATGCAGTCAACGGCATGACGACATCGCTGCGATTATCAACCGATGACGAAAAGACTCCGCGCGAAGTCAATGTGCGAATTCCTGCTGGTGTTGACAACGGTCAGCGAATTCGCATCAAGGGTCGCGGTGAAGCCGGACGCAGTGGCGGGCCAGCAGGCGATCTGTTAATTACTTGCAATGTTGCGTCTCACAGTTTGTTTGGTCGTGAAGGCAAAAACCTGACTTTGCAAATACCGATCACGTTTACAGAAGCGGCTCTTGGCTCGAATATTGAAGTACCCACACTCGACGGTGCGACCGTCACTTTGCGCCTGAAACCCGGCACTCAATCAGGTTCACGACATCGAGTCAAAGGCAAAGGCATCACCAGCTCTGGCACGAGTGGCGACTTGATTATGAGCGTCGAAATTGTCGTGCCAAAAAATCTAACTGGCAAGCAACAAAAACTCATCGAGCAACTTGCTGACATTTCAGACGAGTCGCCACGCGACCACTTATTTGCGACTCTAAAAAATGAAAACCGTTAGTTCTTCATTCGATTCAGAAAGGCAGTAGATATGCAATACGAAACACAAGCCGTCTATGTAATTTCAGTGGCGGCAGAACTCGCAGGCATGCACCCACAAACACTGCGTATTTATGAGCGTCGCGGTCTCGTTCAGCCAGCGCGCACTGCCGGCGGTAAGCAACGACGATATAGCAATGCCGACATTGCGCAGTTATTGCGAATTTCTGAACTTGCCGAAACGGGCATGAACCTTGAAGGCATTCGTCAAGTCATGGAACTTGAAATTCAAGTCGCACAACTCAAGCACGCTATTGCGCAGTTACAAAATCAGTTAGAGCGGGCGATGGAAAACTCACACACAAAATATGGTCTTGTACCTCTCAATCAGACGGCAATGTTTTTTGGTCGCGCTGCAAGCGTTTTTGATGAGGAGCGGTGAGTTCTAGCGACTAGACTTTTGCTACGTACCTATAATTAACTGCAGTTAATAGGAGCGTTTAATGCCTGTATCAGTCGTCGTTGGAACCCAATGGGGCGACGAAGGCAAGGCAAAAATAATCGATCTTCTCGCTGAGAGTCATCAGATTGTTGCGCGATATCAGGGTGGTCACAACGCAGGACACACCGTCGTGGTTGGCAAAGAAAAATATGCGTTGCAACTCGTGCCCAGTGGGGTCTTTTATGCGCATGTAACCCCGGTCATTGGTAACGGGGTAGTGGTCGACTTGCCGACATTGTTCAAAGAAATCGACACACTTGAGTCGCGTGGTGTTACTTGTTCGCGTTTGAAGGTTTCAAGTCTGGCGCATCTGATTTTTCCGTGGCACCAGGCTCACGATGCGATCAGTGAATCAAGTTTGGGTGAAAACAAAATTGGCACCACACTCAAGGGCATTGGTCCGGCCTATGCAGACAAGTCTCGGCGAGTCGGCATTCGTGCTGGCGACGTGCGCGACGCAACTCGCTTTAAGCAACTTGTGCGTGATCGAGCCGTGGCTGAACAGAAGATTCTCACTGCATTGGGTGGCGAAAATTTAAATGTCAGCGAGATTGTCGATAATTTCGCCGCGCTCGGCGAGCGATTAAAGCCTTATGTCAGCGACACCGTCAATTTTCTGCATGACGCGCTTGACCGCGACGAAAACCTCCTGCTTGAAGGCGCGCAAGCAACTTTTCTCGACATTGATCACGGCACATATCCGTTTGTCACTTCTTCAAACCCGATCGCGGGTGGCGCATGTGCAGGTACGGGTCTTGGTCCGCGCGACATCACCCGTATTGTCGGCATCGCCAAGGCTTATACGACACGAGTTGGTAGCGGTCCGTTTCCTTCTGAATTGCTCGGCGAACTTGGCGACAAGATTGTCGACATCGGTCGTGAGTTTGGCACAGTCACTGGCCGTCGGCGTCGACCAGGTTGGTTAGATCTTGTGATGTTGCGACACGCGGTGCGGTTGAATTCACTCACAGAAATTGCGCTGACCAAACTCGATATTTTAGATACGTTTACAACCGTGCGCGTTTGTGTCGGTTATGAACTAAACGGCAAAGAACTTGCTGGCTATCCAGATGACCCGCAACTTTTGGGCCAAGTCATACCCAAATATGTTGATCTAAAAGGCTGGAACAAATCGGTGAGTGCGGTACGCAATTATTCAGATCTACCAGAGCAGGCCAAAGCATTGATTGAACTCGTCGAAAAACATGTTGGTGTACCAGTCACGATGATCGGTGTTGGTCCTGAACGCAATGAATGTGTGGTGCGAAAATGATCGAGCGATACAGCCTGCCTGAAATGGCAGAAATTTTTTCTGACGAGTCAAAGTTTCGGCGCTATTTAGAAATTGAATTGCTAGCAACCGCGGCACACAGTGATCTTGGTGTCGTGCCACGCGATCACGCAAAAACTTGTCGCGACCGGGCGCCAGTGGTTGACGCCAGTTTTGTAGCCGAGGTAAGCGAACGCGAACGCGTCACCGATCACGATGTTGCGGCGTTTGTCGATGTTGTGCAACAGCGAATCGGTATGCCCGCAGCAGCCTGGATTCACCACGGTTTGACCAGTTCAGATGTCGTAGATACCGCATGGTGTTGGATGTTGCGCGATGCCGCGACTTTGATCGACAGAGCGATTGTCGATTTTTATGAGGCGCTCGTGACATTGGCTAACAGTCATCGCGATACGGCAATGATCGGGCGAACACACGGCGTGCATGCTGAGCCGACAACCTTCGGAGCAAAAGTTGCACTATGGGCGTTACAGGTGCGTCGCGATCGCGAGCGACTTGCAACCGCAACAAAACGAATTTCGGTCTGCAAACTTTCTGGTGCGGTTGGCACATATTCGAATATTGATCCACAAGTTGAAAAAAGTGTCGGTGTCGCGCTGGGGTTGGTGCCAGTGCCAGCGACACAAGTTATTGCGCGTGACCGACACGCCGAATATTTGTGGGCATGCGCAAGCATTGGCACAACTATTGAAACGATTGCCGTCGAGTTGAGACATCTGCAACGCACCGAAGTCAATGAAGTGCGCGAAGGTTTTAGCGCTGGACAAAAAGGCAGTTCGGCAATGCCGCACAAGCGCAACCCAATTTCGTCTGAAACACTTACTGGTTTGTCGCGAGTTTTGCGCGCCAACCTGCAGGTCGGTCTACAAGATGTGGCGCTGTGGCATGAACGCGACATTTCGCATTCATCGGCCGAACGCATCGTTCTGCCGGATTCGTCGTTGCTTGCTTATTATGTTTTGCGTCGGGCAACCAAACTAATCACGAATCTCGAAGTCGACTCGGCGCAAATGTTGCACAACTTGAACTTGACTCAGGGCGTTGTGTTCTCGCAGCCAGTGCTGTTGACATTGGTTGCGTCGGGCATGTCGCGTGATGACGCCTATCGATTAGTGCAAGAAATTGCCGCAAAAGCGATTAGCACCAAGACAAACTTCAGCGAGTTGTTGGCTAATGACTCGCGAATAAAACTTTCGACGCGACAATTGACCGAGGTTTTTGATTTGGCAAACGCGCTTAAACGCTCGCATCTCGTTTTCGACGTACTCAACTCTGCCGAAGCGTAAAAATCCAGTCATGTCAGACCTACCGCAACTTGACACAGCACGACACAAACTGCGCGAGCATATTCTGCAGCATTCGCTCAAAACCGGCTCATTTACGCTCAAATCGGGTCGC
>JAQCDG010000037.1 GCA_027731085.1 Actinomycetota bacterium
CTTTATTTACTGAACCAACTAGAACGAGAACTGTGTGCGTGCGGCGCGGTGCGACATAGCCCTCTTCGATTCGCAAAAATGATCGCACTCGTGTGTAGTGACGATTGATTGCCAAGAAAATCGCCATCATTGCCGGAATTACCACAGCCGGAATCCACGCGCCTTCGGTGAACTTAGTTACCATAATCACACTCACCACTAAAAAGGTTGTCGATGCACCGACGCCAGAAAAAAACGCTCGCACTTGCCACCCTGGTTTTTTATGCTTGCGATGATGCATCAGCATGCCGAACTGGCTGAGTGTGAAACCAGTGAACACACCAACTGCATACAGAGGTATCAATGCACCGACTATGCCACCGAATGCAATCACTAGCGCGCTTGAAGCTACGCCAAGAAAGATGATTCCGTTCGAGAAGACGAGTCTGTCGCCACGATTCATCAATTGTCTCGGCATGAAGTTGTCTTTGGCGATGAAAGATGACAATCTCGGAAAGTCGGCATACGCGGTGTTTGCTGCCAAAATCAAAATGCCGATCGTCGCAAACTGAAAGATGTAGAACAAAATATTTTTGCCACCGTAAACTTGTTCGGCCATTTGCGCCAGAACAGTTACTTTGATCTCGCCGTCATCGTCTTTGATCGGTTGAATCTTCTGAGCGAGCATGCTCAGACCCAACATTGAAGTGCCAAGAATTACGGCCATCCATATCAAAGTTTTTGCGGCATTCTTCGGTTCGGGCTTTTCGAATGCCGGCACACCGTCGGCAACTGCCTCGACACCCGTTAGGGCTACCGCGCCAGACGAAAACGCTTTAAGAAAGAAAAAGAGGGTCAATGCTTTTTGGCCTGATAACAGCTCTTGGGCATATGCGTCAGAGTTCTCGATTGGTCCGAGGTCTTGAAAATAAACCCGATACAGACCGACAACAATCAATGCAGCAAGACTCAAAATATATAAGTAGGTCGGAGGCGCAAAGAGAGCGCCAGATTCTTTAATGCCACGCAAGTTTGCAAGTGTGACGATGGCTATGAAGCCAACACAAAGTTCAACTCGGTATGGCGCCAAGTTTTGAAATGCCGAAACGATCGCGGCGACACCTGCACTTATTGATACGGCGACTGTCAAGGTGTATCCAACAAGCATCGACGCTCCTGCTACAAGCGAAGGTGTGCGGCCGAGATTTTCGCGCGATACCACGTAACTGCCGCCACCTTTCGGGTAGGCATACATAGTTTGTCGATAACTATTGACAACAACTGCCAGCAGCAAAATCACAAGTATTGAAACCGGCACCAAATAGTCGAACGCTGTCATACCAATAGCCGCTATCGACAAAAATACGATCAGGACTTGTTCAGTTGCATATGCAGTGCTCGAAATCGCATCGCTTGCAAAGACCGGCAGCGCAACCTTTTTTGAAAGTCGGTGATGTGCGTCTTCAGAACTAGCAATTGGCTTGCCAATGAAGAAACGCTTAAGTGCAGACGGAGAAATCACCATTTCGGTCTTCTATCCTCGCACAACTGCCAGTATTTGACGCAGTCATTGACGTAGGCTGAAACCCGTGCATGTAGTGATTGTCGGTTGCGGGCGAGTTGGTTCAACTCTCGCATTAAGCCTTATTTCTTCTGGTCATAGCGTCGCAGTTGTAGATCGCAAGTCAGATGCTTTTTTTCGCCTCCGCGACAATTTCGCCGGTCAAACAATCACGGGCATCGGTTTCGATCGTGATGTTCTCGAGCAGGCTGGCATCAAAAAGGCCAGCGCAGTTGCTGCAGTCACTAATGGTGACAACTCGAATATTTTGGTTGCTCGTGTTGCGCGCGAAAGCTTCGGTATCGAAAACGTTGTCGCTCGAATTTCAGACCCGAAGCGCGCCGAAATCTATGAGCGTCTTGGCATCGCGACTGTCGCCACGGTGAAATGGACGTCAGATCGAATTCTGCGCCGAATTTTGCCAGACCTGCCGGCAGTTGAGTGGACAGACCCGAGTTCGTCAGTCGTTCTTATTGAACGCACTCTGCCCGACAGTTTGGTCGGCGAAAAAGTTCTTGAATTCGAAATCAAAGGTGCCCGTATTTCGGCGTTGCGTCGTTTGAGCACGGCCGTAATTCCTGACGCGAAAACTTTGGTTCAACAAGGTGACATCGCTTATTTTGCGGTTGAGAAAGACTCTGTCAACGCACTCGACGAGTTCTTGAAGCGAGGGCCATCATGAAAGTTGTAGTCGCTGGTGGTGGCAGCGTCGGTCGTTTCACAGCCGAGCAACTCGTGGCTGCGGGTCACGATGTTGTCGTTGTTGAAAACGATCGCACGGTTGTGCGCAACTACGGCAAAGAAGAAGAAGCCAAAGGTGTTCGCTGGCATCTGGGCGATGCGTGTGATGTTGAGGTCCTTCGTGCGGCTGGTGCTGCAGATGCAGAAGTTGTCGCCGCCGTCACTGGTGACGACGAAGATAACTTGGTTGTTTCGTTGCTGGCGAAACAAGAGTTTGGCGCGCCACGAGTGATTGCGCGAGTAAATAATCCAAAAAATCATTGGATGTTCAACGAGATGTGGGGCATCGACATTGCGGTGTCGACACCTCACTTGATTACGAGTCTCGTTCAAGAAGCAGTTTCGGTCGGTGACTTTGTAAAACTGATGGACTTCAAGGGCGGCAAAGCAGAACTTGCCGAAGTTACTCTGGCGGCCGCGTCGCCTGCGTGTGACAAGACTTTGAAAGAGTTGAAGTTTCCGAGAAGTGCAACCGTCGTGGCGATTGTGCGCGACCAAATTGTGCTCGTGCCAGAGAGCGACACGATTTTGCGCGCAGGCGACGAAGTCATGGTGTTGATCACCGAGGACGCCGAAGCAGCGATTCAACAAATCTTAATCGGCTAAAACTTTTCTACCCGAGCAGGGTGTAAGCCGGATTCAAAATCACCGTGCGAGCACCGTCGCGATGTGGCACACCGTCAACCATGATGCACTTGCCGTGATCGACACCCGGAATGCTGCGTCGACCGCTGAAGATAACCGTGGCTTCGCCCGTGCCATCGTTGATCACGAGTTCGACGGCCGGCACACCGCTGCGCGGCTTGATGCGCATGCGCTTGATTTCGCCGGCAATTTTCGTACGAGTGCGAGTTTCTGAGTCGGCGATATTGACGAAGTCATACTCTTTGAATCGTTCACAAAGTCGCTCTGAATCGATTTCAAGATTGCCGGCTGTTAATCGCTTGCCGAATGACCGAATGCCCATCAGTTTGTCGCCAGTCTGTTTAGTTCTTGTTCTAATTCTAAATCTGAAATCACGCCGATTCTTGTCGTCACGGTGCCATCTTTGGCGATGAATACCCAGGCCGGCTGATAGGGCACATTAAATCGTGCAAAGATCTCGCCGTCGCCGTCGTTGATGTTCGTGAACGAAAGGCCGTTCTCATTCACAAAATCTTGCATGTCTCCGCCACTGCCGTTCCACGCGACGCCCGTGACTTGAACCTTGCCCTTGAAAGATTGATATGCAGCCTCGACCGAGGATGACTCAGAACGACATGCCCGTCAACCAGGTGCCCAAAACCAAAGTGCAAGAGGTTGAGACTCTAAAACTGTTGCGCTATTAAATGTTGCACCGCTCAGAAGGGTTGCGGTGAATTGTGCTTTTGCGTCAATTGCAGAATTTTCTGGCGCAACTTCAGCTGCAGCACTTGTCTCGCTCGCTTCGGTTTGTGAATAGCCAGTCGAACCGTCGGTGCCACAACTCGAGACACCGAGAAGCAAAAAAACTAAAACTAAATTTCGTGTGAATTTTGTGCGCATATTTATCCGTCAATCAGAGTAATTGCCTTAAGTGCTCAAATTGTGACTGGGCGAATTAATCTTTTGCGCCCTAGTATTTACGAAATGAGCACGCGAAAACTTATCTTTGTCTCGCTTCTCTGCGGAGTCGCCATTTTGTTGGCGGGCTCGGTGCAATTGTTTCTCTTGTCACGCTAAGTCTTTGGCGTGACAAGGGCCTTGACGGCTACGATAAATAAGGCAAATCGCAGAAAGAGACCCCTTGGCAGACCAATTTGATCTCGTCGTAATCGGTGGAGGTCCTGGTGGCTACGCATCTGCATTTTACGCGGCGTCGGCGGGCATGAAAGTTGCGCTGATTGAGCGCGACACAATCGGCGGCACTTGTTTAAATCGTGGTTGCATTCCAGCGAAGGCGTTTCTTGAGACGGCGGCTGTCAACCGACATGTTGCGCACGCTTCAGAGTTTGGTATCAACGCAAGTTCTGCTGGCATCGATTTTGCGGTAAGTCAGGCGCGTAAGGCGCGCATCGTCGACGGCCTCGTCAAAGGTTTGACCGGTCTCACCAAGTCGAAAAAAGTTACTTACTTCTTGGGCACGGGTTCGCTCGAAACGAATCGAATGGTGAATATTGCGATGGCCGATGGCACCGCAAAGAAAATTCAGGGATCAAAAGTTGTGCTCGCGAGTGGTTCGGTGCCGCGCACAATCAAGGGGTTTCCGATCGGTGGGTCGATCATGACATCAGATGAAGTTTTGATGTTGAGTGAGATTCCAAAGCGCATCGCGATTATCGGTGGTGGCGCGATCGGTTGTGAGTTTGCTTCGACTTTCGTCGACTTGGGTTCTGCTGTCACAGTCATCGAGGGGACGCCAAAAATTTTGCCTGGTCTCGACCCAGATGTCGCAAATGTTGTCGTCAAAACTTTTGCTAAAAAGAAAATTGCGATCCGCACCGGGGCAGTGGTTGCTGGTCAAAGCAAGCAGCCTGACGGTTCGACGCAAATTACTTTTGCTGCGGGCGAGCCGGTTGTTTGCGATGTCATAATCATGTCGATTGGTCGTCGTCCTTTCGCCGACGAACTCGGTCTCAAAGGCACTGCCGTAAAAGTTGATGATCGCGGTTTTGTCGTGGTCGACGAATATTGCCGAACTGGCGAAACAGATGTCTATGCGATCGGCGACCTTATTAATACGCCGCAACTCGCACATGTTGCATATGCCGAAGCGATTTTGGCGGTCAAGCACATGCGTGGCGAAAGTGTTACGCCAGTGATGTATGACCGAGTGCCGTGGGCGATTTATTGTCATCCAGAAGTTGCGTGGGCCGGGCCGTCAGAAGAGCAGGCGCGTGCTGCGGGTCATGATGTCGTCGTGGCGAAACATCAGTTTCGTGCCAACTCGCGAGCGATGATTCTCGGCGAAATTGACGGTCTCGTAAAAGTGATCGCGAAGAAAAATTCTGACGGTTCTGCGGGTCAGGTTTTAGGAGTGCACATGGTGGGGCCTTGGGTGACAGAGCAGTTGGCTGCTGGTTACTTGGCTGTCAACTGGGAGGCTTCGGTCGACGAAATCGCTGAATTCATAATGCCGCACCCAAGTTTGAGTGAACTCTTTGGCGAGACGGTCATTTCATTGACCGGAAGGAGCATCAACGCGTGACAAACCGAGTTAAGAACCATATGGCTAACTGTGCCAAAAAACTAGTATCTAAAAGGTAGAGAGCAAATCAAATGGCTGACATCACACTTCCGCAACTTGGCGAAACCGTCACCGAGGGCACGATCACTCGTTGGTTCAAAAAAGTCGGCGACACAGTTGCTGCTGACGAACCACTGTTCGAAGTTTCCACCGACAAAGTAGATACTGAAGTGCCGTCACCTGTCGCCGGCACGCTCACTGAGATTCGAGTCAATGAAGGCGACACAGTTCCGGTTGGCACTGTGATTGCAGTTGTTGGTGCGGCGAATGCGGCTGCTGCGCCTGCGCCTGTTGCTCAGCCTGCGCCCGCACCTGCTGCTCGACCTGCGCCTGCACCTGCGCCTGCACCCGCGCCAGTTGCTAAACCTGCACCTGCACCTGCACCCGCGCCAGTTGCTAAACCTGCACCTGCACCTGCACCTGCACCTGCACCTGCACCTGCACCTGCACCCGCGCCAGTTGCTCAACCTGCACTCGCGCCTGCTGCTGTCGCAACTGCAACGCGAACTGCGATTGCGTCGAGTGTTTCGAACAAACTTCTTTCACCAGTTGTGCGTCGCCTTGTTGCCGATCACAGCATCGATGTCAATGCACTTGTCGGCACTGGTCCTGGTGGTCGAATTACACGCGAAGATGTTTTAGATTTCATCGACAAAACTGGATCGACACCAGTCGCACAAGCACCGGCTGCGCCTGTTGTTGCTGCACCCGCGCCAGCGCCAACAACGGCGCCAGCGCCTGCGCCAACACCTGTTGCCGCCTCTGCGCCGCCTGCGAAATTCACTGCTCCGTCAGAGCGCGAGACAGTGTTATCACTTTCGAAAATTCGCAAACTCACCGCTTCGCACATGATCATGTCGCAGGCAGTCAGTGCGCATGCACTTAGCGTCGTCGAAGTCGACTACGCAAATGTCGATGCAACTCGCAACGAAGTAAAAGATCAGTTCAAACAATCAGAAGGCTTCACGCTGACATATCTTCCGTTTATTGCGCGAGCGATCGTTGATGCGCTGGCTGATTATCCAAATCTAAACGCCAGCATTGAAGGCGACAGTTTGGTCGTGCATAACTATGTCGATTTGGGTATTGCTGTCGACCTTGAGTTCAATGGTTTGCTCGTGCCGGTCGTGCGCAGCGCCGACGGCAAGCGATTGCGTGCGATCGCCCGTGAGATTTCAGATCTTGCGACGCGTGCTCGTTCGCGAAAACTCACGCCAGACGAAATTCAAGGTGGCACATTTACGATTTCCAATAATGGCTCTGCAGGTTCAGTGTTGACCATGCCGATCATCAACCAGCCCCAAGTTGCGATCATGTCGACAGATGCGATCGTGCGCAAGCCAGTTGTGGCGCATTTGGCCGACGGCTCTGAGAGCATCGCAATTCACCCCGTCGGCAACTTGGCAATGAGTTGGGACCACCGCGCATTCGACGGCGCGTACGCCGCAGGTTTCTTGTCAAAGGTCAAACGGGTTCTCGAAACACAGGACTGGTCAGCGGAGATCTAAATCGTGCCGCGCGAAAAATCGAATTTCGCCTCAAAGTTGAATGTTCGCTGGCTCGGCAAGGTGCCATATCGCGAGGCACTTGCAGTGCAGAACGCGATGTTCAAACATTCAACTCGGCAACACCTGTTGATGCTCGAGCATCCGCATGTCTTTACATATGGACCAAATGCTGACTTAGAAAAAAACTTAAAATGTGACCCGCAGCAAGTTGGCGCAGAATTGGTGAAAGTTAATCGCGGGGGCGATGTCACTTATCACGGCCCGGGTCAACTGGTTGTGTATCCGATTTTGAATTTGGCGTCGAAGCACGGCGCTAATGGCCCAGCTGACATGCAGGTGTATGTTTTCAATGTCGAGCAACTAGTCATCGACACGCTCGTGCGTCTCGGTGTGCAAAATGTTGGTCGGCTTAATGGCTACCCAGGTGTTTGGGTCGATGTGCAAAGTGATGAGCCAAAAAAGATTTGTGCAATTGGCGTGCGGGTGTCGCGCGGGCGAACGATGCACGGTTTTGCGTTAAACGTCTCGACAGATCTCTCGTTTATGCGCGAGCACATCGTGCCGTGTGGCATTTCTGAACACGACGTCACTTCGCTGCATGAACTCGGTTTTGATGTGACGGTGCAACAAGTTGCTGATCTTGTAAGCGTGCTTGCCGCGCAGCGTTTCGCTGGTGGCGAGTTTGATCGTCACGATGTTGCCTGGTCGGTAGTGCAGGGTGACGAGCAAGTTGGGCGCGAGACCGCAAGTGTGCAGATTTCGGCGCGCAAACCCGAGTGGCTGCGACCGCATGTCAATCACGGCCCAGAAGTTCTGGCAACCAAAAAAACTTTGCGCGACCTCAACCTCGTGACGGTTTGCGAAGAAGCGGGCTGCCCGAATCTTTCTGAGTGCTGGGCTGATGGCACCGCAACGATGATGGTGCTCGGCGAGCGTTGCACTCGCGCTTGCGGGTTTTGTCTGATTGACACGCGCAAGCCACTAGCACCCGATGCAAACGAACCACTTCGTGTCGCACAAGCGGTTGCCAAAATGAAACTTGAATACGCTGTGTTGACGATGGTTGCACGCGACGATCTCGCTGACGGCGGTATGGGCCATGTCGCCCAATGCATTCGCGAAATTCGTATTGCGTCGCCGTCGACACGCGTCGAGACACTTATTTCAGACGCGAAAGGCACCGACGCCCTTGAGACTTTGTTTGCTGAGCGACCCGATGTTTTGAATCACAACATCGAGACCGTCGCCAGGTTGCAACGCGAAGTGCGCCCTTCGGCTGGCTATGCGCGAAGCCTTTCGGTACTCTCGCGCGCGAATGCGGCCGGTCTCGTTACAAAATCTGGTTTCATGTTGGGTCTTGGTGAAACAAAAGAAGAAGTTGAAGCAACATTGATCGACCTTGCAGCAGTCGGCGTGCAAATTGTCACTATCGGCCAATATTTGCGGCCTTCTATCGAGCATCTGCCAGTCGCGCGGTGGGCTGATCCTGCCGAGTTCGATTTTTACAAACAGTTCGGCGAAAGTCTCGGCATCAAACATGTTGAAGCCAGTCCGTTAACGCGTTCGAGTTATCACGCCAAGCAAGCCGCCGAAAGCACAACAGCGCAAGCAAGCGGCAAACCAGTTGTTGTTCGCTTGGCTCAAGTTGGTTCGCACTAGCTCGCGTTGGCTTGCGTTAGCCCGCGTGCGTGCTAGTTAGAGTGAGAATATGACTGCAGAGGGTGGCGCACTTTATGCATCACGATTGGCGCGTGTGCGTCAAGAGATGCAGCGACGTTCAATCGATGCTGCGCTACTCAGCGTCGGCCACGACTTGCCATATCTGACCGGCTACTACGCGATGCCGCTTGAGCGTTTGACGATGCTCGTGGTCACGCAAGATTCAGTGGCCACATTGATCGTGCCGCGACTCGAAGCGCCGCGCGTTACGCCGTTTGATGATGTGTTTCGCGTTGTGCCTTGGGGTGAAACAGAAAATCCTGTCGAAATTGTGGCGAAATACCTCGGCGGCGCAAAGTGCATCGCAGTCGGCGATCAAATGTGGGCCCGATTCCTCGTCGAATTAATGGGGTTTGTAAAGGGTGCATGTTTTGTTCGCGCAGTTGATGTCGTAGGGCCATTGCGTATGGTCAAAGATGCAGCCGAGATCGCCGCGTTACAGGCCGCAGGCGCCGCAGCAGATCGTGTGGCCGTGCAGTTGCAATCTGGCAACATTCCACTTGTTGGTCGCACTGAAGCACAAGTCTCTGCCGATATTTCGGCTCGGCTCATCGCTGAAGGTCACGACGTCGTGAATTTTGCAATTGTCGCCGCAGGCGAAAATGCCGCGAGTCCACACCATCACGCCGGGCCACGTGTAATCAACAAAGACGAAATCGTATTGTGCGACTTCGGTGGCACGATGAACGGTTATTGCAGCGACATCACACGGTGTGTATTTGTCGGCGAGCCGTCGCGAAAGATCACGAGCGCATATTCGGTGTTGCATGCATCGCACGCTGCTGGGGTGAAAGCCGGTGTTGTCGGTGCGACATGCGAATCAGTCGACGCTGCGGCACGAAAAGTTATCGATGATGCAGGTTTTGGAGATTTCTTCATACATCGCACGGGCCACGGCATCGGCATGGAAGCCCACGAAGATCCATATATGGTCAGCGGCAACAAGTTGCCGATTGCCGCAGGTCATGCGTTCAGTGTCGAACCGGGCATCTACCTGCCAGGCAAGTGGGGCATGCGCCTCGAAGACATTGTTGTCGCCACCGATGCTGGTCCGATTGCGATGACCAAAGTTGATCACTCGTTAGTCGTAATTAATTAATGCGTCTCGACGCCGCAACTTTTTTATTGCAATGGTCGTCGGGTGGCCTCGCGTTTTTGTGGTTCACGTTGCGCAGCAAAGAAATTTCACTCGGGTACTCGAAGTTGTTGCGCGCGACATTCGGCGTTTTAGCGGCGCTCGGTGTTGCCGCAGGTTTTTATTTTGACCGCATCTTGATCCGCGAAGTTGCGGGTGTCGCCGTTGCGGTCGTTGCGTTAGCAACTTTTGCCAGACGCGAATCGCGAACTGATTTAATCGCAGTTGCGATCGGTGCAATCGGTTTGATCGGCTCGGTCGTCGCCAACAGTGGCGGTGTTGTCGACTTGTTGCGCGTGCTTGTTGGTGCGGCGTTTCTTGGTGCGGTCACCGATTTGATGTTGCTCGGTCATTGGTATTTGGTGCAACCGGGCATGACGCGCAAATTGTTGAACGAATTGACAAATGCTGTGCTGTTCATCTGGCCGCTCGAAGTTGTCGTGATGATTTTGCCGACGGGCATGATCAGCGTTTTGAATGGTTCAATCGACGACGGTTGGAACGGCATTCTCGGATATTTCTGGTTGGGTTGCGCGACGTTGACGGGTGTGCTTGTGGTTTTTACTCGCGCGGCGTTGAAAGAGCGAAGTTATTCGGCGGTGATGGCGGCGACTGGTTTGAGTTATCTGGCGATTCTCACTGCGTTTGGCACCGACCTCGTCGCCCGCGCCACCCTCGCGCTCTAGTTTTCATTTGTCCGCCAGTGACGAAGCCCGCACACATTGCGGACATGATTGAAAATGCTGTATATCTAATCCGATATAATAAGAAAGTGCCGAAAGAACTGTTTTCGCGAAGCCTGATTAGTTTGGCTCGAAGAAAAGCAAAAATTTCCCAAGCCGAACTCGCGCGACGAGCAAAGACCAGCCAGGCAGCGATTTCGATGTATGAAGCCGGCACACGGTCACCGACTTTGGATACGTTGTTGCGCATCATTCGTGCCGCGGGTTCAGACTTGCGCATCGGTTTGTCGGGCCCTGATACCCACACAATTACTCGTGAGCGGTTCGAAAAAACACTTGATCCGAAAGTTTTAGAAGAGTTCAATGCCAAAGAGCGAGAGCGCGTTCGCCTCGCTCGACTTGGCCGCTGAGCCGCAGCTACGCCTCACGGAACTGATCGCGGCGTTAATGCGCAACGCGGTTGACTTTGTCGTCATTGGTGGTGTAGCTGCACAACTTAATCAATTACCGATGCCGGCAACGGTCGATCTCGATATCACTCCATCGCGAAGCCCCGAAAATCTCGCACGTCTAGCAAAAGTTTTTGATGAGATTGATGCGGCGTTGGCAACAGCAGGCGAATATGGCACTTGGTTTCCACGGCATCCAATTTCAAATTGGGCTCAGTACGACATGATTCACTTAGTGACGAAGTTTGGTCTTCTCGACTTGGTGTTTGCGCCTGAGGGCTCTGAAGATGGTTTCAACGACTTAATTGGAGAAAGTCAAAAACTTCAGATTGGCGGACAAATGGCTCAGGTAATTTCAGTCGAAACGTGGGAGCGACTGAAACTTGCGACCAAACGAGACAAAGACATTTATCATTTGCGTTTGCTGATGCAGTATCGCGAGCAACGCGAATAGTTGGGGGTGGATATGAAAATTAGGGGGCGGTGAGGGGCCAGGGGTTGGTGCGCTCGAGGGTGAGTGCGAGGTCGAGAAGAAGTGGTTCTTCGAAGTGGCGA
>JAQCDG010000038.1 GCA_027731085.1 Actinomycetota bacterium
TCGACGGGTGCTGGCGACGCTTTCGCCGCCGGCTTTTTGACGAGATTCGAACAAATACAGATGTACGAATCGTCGCGCGACCAACCTGCCGAAGAATTACACGACTGCGTGGTCGCGGGCCACCAACTTGCGGCACGAGTTTTGCGCAGCCCAGGCGCAACAATGGATGCACAATGAACAAGTTTGAAATTCGCATCAGCGACGAAGTTGGGCAAGCACTTCGCGACCGACGCCCTGTCGTGGCACTCGAGTCGACGATTTTTTCGAACCTCGGCCTGCCTTCGCCCGCCAATCTTGAGGCGTTGAAGCGCTGCACCAAAGCGATTCGCAGTTTTGATGCCGTGCCAGCGATAACGGTCGTGATTGACGGGGTCGCTCGCGTTGGCATCAGCGAGACCGAGTGGCCAGTTGTTTGTGGACCTGCAAAAAAAGTTGGCGAACGCGAACTCGGCACGGCGATGGCCGCAAAATGGGCTGTTGGTGCGACGACTGTTTCGTCGTCATTGTTGCTGGCCGCGCGTGCAGGTATCAAAGTTTTTTCAACTGGCGGCATTGGCGGTGTGCACCGTGGCGCCGAAACAACTGGCGACATCAGCAGCGACCTTGGCGCGATCGCCGCGCACAATATCGTGACGGTTTGTAGTGGTGCAAAGTCTTTTCTCGATCTGCCGCGCACGCTCGAATATCTCGAGACACTCAGCGTGCCAGTCATTGGTTTGGGCTGCGATTATTTTCCAGAGTTCACCGTGCATCACGGCAACATCGCGATACCGGTGCGCGTCGAAACCGTGCAGCAACTTGCTGACATCGTGCGCGCCAACAATTCACTCGGCCGCACAAGCGGCATTTTGGCTTGTGTGCCAGTACCCGAACGCGACGGCCTGTCTAAATCGCAGATGGATGAAGTGACGCGCGCGGCGTTAAGCAACGCCAACGACCTCGGCGTCGTCGGCTCGGCCGTGACACCACATATTTTAAAATTCATTGCCGAAGCGACTAAAGAGTCGAGCGTTCGGGCGAACCTGGCTCTCGCCGAAAACAACGCCAATGTGGCGGCGCAACTCGCAGTTGAACTCGCAGGTTAATCCGTAAAAAAATTGGCGGAGGCGGACGGGAATCGAACCCGCCGGACGAGGTTCACTCGTCCCAACCGCTTTGAAGGCGGCGGAGCCCACCAGGTACCCGGACACCTCCATCGCGAAGGCTACTTGTGGATTTTTCGAATGACGCATCGCGATACCCGCGCACACATCTGAGCACCTGTTCACAAAAGGAGCAATCAGATGATTGTTTGTTGGTCGGTCAAAGGCGGCAGCGGCACAACTGTTGTCGCATCAACTCTCGCGCTCGTGCACGCCGAACAATCACCGCGCGGCGCACTGATTGTTGATCTCGCCGGCGATGTGCCAGCCGTTCTTGGTCTCGCCGAACCAAGTGGCATCGGCGTTGGCGAATGGTTCGCGCAAAACGAAAATTCTTCGCGCATGTCGCTGCAGTCGATTGCGATTCAAGCAACGGCGAATTTGCAACTCATTTCGCGCGGCGCGGCGACGATCGACACGACGGCAAACTTTGTCGAACTTTGCGCATCGCTAGCGACATTTGACATGCCGGTCGTAATTGACGCTGGTTGTGGCGTCGTGTCGGCCGACCTGTTAGCACGGGCAAGTTCTTCGCTGCTGATTACTCGCCCGTGCTATTTATCTTTGCGTCGCGCCGCGCAACTCAATGTCGCGCCAACTGGCATCGTGCTCGTCAACGAGCCTGGTCGCGCACTGGGCAAGCGCGATGTCGAATCTGTCATTGGCGCACCGGTGATCGCCGAGATAACTTTTGACGCATCAATTTCGCGCGCGGTTGACGCCGGTCTTTTGGCGAGTCGCCTGCCGAGCCTGCTGGCCAAGCAACTTTCGGTTGCGGCGTGAACCGCGCCGCACTTGTGAGTATCAGCAAAGTTTCGTCGCGGCGCCTCGAAGAATTTTTCAAGGATGAAACAGTACGCGAAGTCATGGTCAACGGCGGCAGCGAAGTTTGGCTCGAGCGCAACGGTCAACTAGAACATGTCGACACGATCAGCGAGACCGATACACGATCGTTCATCGAGCGCACGCTGTTGCCGCTCGGCCGACGTATCGACATAACTTCACCGGTCGTTGACGCCCGCCTCAGTGATGGGTCGCGAATGTGCGCGGTGATACCGCCAATTGCCGTAGATGGTTCGTGTGTCTCGATTCGTCGTTTTAGCGTCGATCGCATAACACTTGGTGACTTTGCCGATCGCCAAGTCGGTGAAATTTTGCAACAGCTTGTTTTTGACCGACGCAATATCTTGATCAGCGGCGCCGCGTCGGCGGGCAAAACAACTTTGCTCAATTCGCTTTGCGACTATCTCGCGCCGAACGAACGCATCGTGACGATCGAAGACATCGCCGAGTTAAAACTTGCCCACCAACATGTGGTGCGTCTCGAAGCACGACCCTTGAGCCCCGACGGCAATCTCGAAATTTCGACTAGATCGCTCGTACGCACGGCATTGCGATTGCGACCCGATCGATTGATTATCGGCGAGGTGCGCGGCGCCGAAACGCTCGACATGTTGTCAGCAATGAACACTGGTCACGACGGCTCGATGTCGACCGTTCATGCCAATAGTGCGCGAGACGCGTTGCGTCGCGTTGAATCGCTGGTGATGCAGCACGCCACTAATTGGTCGCGAGATGTCGTACGCGACCATGTTGCGGCTTCGATCAACGCAATCGTGCATGTTGCTCGACGCATCGACGGGTCGCGTTTTATTCAGCAAGTTCTGCTGATCGAACAAAACCAGTTACGAGTCGTCGTTGCTGACGGCCGCATGACAGACGAAGTTTTGCAGTGAGATTCTTTTTGCTCGTGACCGGTACGTGCAGTTTTGCTGTGTTGGTGTTCGTCACCGGCGTTTGGTATGGGCAGCCATTTCTGGTGAGGCAATTTGTGATGCGCCGGCTTGATCGCCCGAGGTTTGCGATGCGACTGTTGAGCAAAATGCCCAAGTGGCGACGATCTGCAGCAATACAAAGCGATTTGCTACAGCAACTTTCTGCACTTTCTGAGTTGCTCGATGCAACGGCACGCAATCTGCGACTCGGCAAATCGATGGCTAGTGCTTTGCGGGCTGCAACCGAAACTTGCGCGACGAACAATTCGGTGATTGGCGAACTTGTCACATCAACAACCCGTGGCGAGTCTTTCGCAGATGTGGTCAAGCGACTTTTGCCAGCCGCAAAAAATAGTGAACTCGTTTTTGCGTTGCGAACTATTGATCTTGCTGCAACTGGCGGTGTCGGCGGTGTTCTCGCACTCGAACGCGCGGCCATAGTGTTGCGCGAACGCTCGACGAACATCGCCGATCGTCAGATGCAGGCTGCACAGGCGATGTTGTCGACGAAAGTTTTGTCGTGGGCACCGGTGGTTGTCGCGGGCTGGCTGATTTTGACGAGCAGCAGCGTGCGCAACTTTTTGATCTTGAGCCTCTCGGGTTGGTTGTGCATTTTGCTCGGCTTTTGTTTTAACTACGCAGGAAGACGCTGGATGCAGACAATCGTCGCACCGTCGGCGGCATGATCTCGCTGATCGCCTTGGCTGGCATCGCGGGAGTGTTCTTTTATTATCGCCAGCGCAAGCCTGAAACGATTTCAATTTCAAAGAATATTCCTGAGTTGATCGATACCTTGCTGGTTCTGATTCGTGCGGGTCACAGCCCGGCTGCGGCAATGTCGCAGTTACACAATTGGTCGCCTGACGAATTAAAGCAACATCTTTTTCGTGTTCACGCTGAACTTTTGGCGGGTCAGCGCTTTGCCGAAACAATGAAGAGCCTGCGCGATGCACTTGGGCCGTGCGTCTACCCGATCTGCGACATTTTGGTTAGCGCCGACCGCGACGGTTTGCCGATTACTTCGGTGCTCGATCAACTTTCGTTTCATGCCCATCAAGAGCGCCGCCGGTTGCGCGAAATCGAGGCCAAAGAACTGCCGGTTCGATTGTTGTTTCCGCTTGTGTGTTGCATTCTTCCGTCGTTTGTTCTGTTGGCAATGGTGCCCATGCTCGTCAACTCATTAACCGTCGTCTCGGCAAAACTGCTGTGAAGAAATGAAACAAAATGAAAAAACTCTTGAAAATTGAAACCGAGTTGGGTCAAGCCACAACCGAATATGCGCTTGTGTTGTTGGGCGCCGCAGTGATCGCGTTGCTTGTTATTGCTTGGGCAACTGATGGTGGTGGGGCGGGGCGAATTGGTGAACTGTTCGACACAGTGTTGTCGGGCATCTTCGATCGCACCGAAGAGCTTGGTCAATAAAAACTTTGCAGATTGCGGCCAAGCCACTGTTGAGTTCGCACTCACTCTGCCGTTTCTTTTTTTGTTTTCATTGTGCGTCGTGCAAGTAGGCAGTGTCGCCAACGACCAACTGGTGCTGACTCACGCCGCACAAACAGCGGCGCGTGCGATCTCGCTAGCCGATATCACGCCCGAGACGGCTCAAGAGGTCGCCGTCATGACGATCGAGCGCGAAATAACTCTGCAAGATATACAAATCGAGGCGACTCTCGACAACGATTCTGCGCGCGTCGAAGTGAACTACCACCGAGTTCTCGCAGTGCCGGTCATCGGCGAACTATTGGGTCGTGTTTCGCTGTATGCGACCGCGACGATGCCACGACAAACACCAAACACCGACGGCTAGTCGAGTTTGCGCATGCCTTTGCGATTTGAAAGCCGCACGCGCACTTTTTGTTCGTCTTCGAGTGCCAACTCTTCGGCGACAAGTCGCTTCATGCTGTCGAGTCGCTCGACAGTGATCTCATTTCGTTCTATTGCTGCGCGAACGGCGCAGCCAGGTTCGTCTTGATGTTTGCAGTCGCGAAACTTGCAACTGTCGGCGAGTTTAAAAATGTCTGCGAATGCTCGTTCGATGCCGTGTCCACTTGTCCATAAATTGAGTGCGCGCAAACCTGGCGTGTCGATCAGCCAGCCGCCATTGGGCATCGACAATAAATCTGCCGCCACGGTCGTGTGTCGACCGCGTTGGTCACCGTCGCGCACTTCACCCACTTGCTGTGAATTTTCGCCGATCAAACGATTGACTAAAGTCGACTTACCGACACCGCTGGCGCCAAGCACGGCCACCGAACGATGGTTTTCGCCATATTTTGCGAGCTCATCGAGACCGTCACCGGTCAGGCCACTGACGACATGGCATGCAATGCCGCAAACACGGGCGACGTCGCGCAGTTCGGCAATGTGTTGCGGGGCGTCTTGCAGGTCGTTTTTAGTGAGCACCAGCACGGGCGTTGCACCACTGTCAAACGCCAAGACGAGTTCGCGTTCGACGCGACGCTGATTTGATTCGTTTGTTGCGGCATGCACGATAAGCACGGTGTCGATGTTTGCCGCAACCGCATGTTGCTCGGCGCGCACCGCATCAGACGACGCGCGACGAATCAGCGCCGAACATCTGGGCAACACATGATCTATGCGCTCGAGATTTTTTTCGAACGCAACCCAGTCGCCGACTGCAACATCTGCGCCAATATTTCTGACGCGAACGATGCCAGATTGATCGTCGGATGCACTCATCTTGATCGTGCTCCATCCGCGATCAAGACGACTTACTCGACCAATTAGAAACGAAGAATCAATTTTTTGTGCCGCAACTTCAAATGTTTGATTCCATCCAAGTGCGAGCAGATCAGGTCGCATGTCACCATTTACGCTACCTACGCAACCCATATTGCATTTGGATTTAAACCGATAACCTTGACAAGCCCATACTTGACCACCTAACGATGAAACTACATGTCTAACGCTCTCGTCATTGTTGAGTCGCCTGCAAAGGCCAAAACAATTTCAAAATTTCTCGGCGACGGCTTCGATGTGCGCGCCTCAGTTGGTCACATTGCCGACTTGCCGAGCAAAGGTTTGTCGGTCGATGTCGAGAACTCTTTCAAACCAAATTACGAATTAACAGAGCGTGGCGCGCAAGTAATCAAAGAACTCAAAGCGCTATTAAAAAATGCCGACGAACTTTATCTAGCGACCGACGAAGACCGCGAGGGTGAAGCGATCGCCGCACACCTTCTAGAATATTTGAAACCAAAAGTGCCCGTGAAGCGAATGGTGTTTCACGAAATCACCAAAACGGCAATTTCTGAGGCACTCGAACATACGCGCGATGTCGACTACAAGTTGGTTGACGCAGCCGAGGCCCGAAGAATTCTCGACCGACTATACGGATATGAAGTGTCGCCGATTTTGTGGCGCAAAGTGAACCGCGGGCTTTCAGCGGGGCGAGTACAAAGTCCCTCTATTCGTTTGGTCGTCGAACGCGAAGAAGAGCGCATGGCCCATGTCGCCGCCGGATATTGGGACCTCGAGGCCACGAGTGCGACTACTCCTATATTTAATGCAGGTTTGCAGTCGGTCGACGGGTCGCGAATCGCGATGGGCAAAGACTTCGATTCGCTAGGCGTGGTCAAAGAAGGCGTCGTTGTCGTTACCGAATCGAAGGCCGGCGAACTCGTTGCCGGTCTGGCCGGGGTTGACCTTGAAGTTCGCAGTGTTGAAGATCGGCCCTACCGCAAATCGCCGCGTGCGCCGTTTATGACCAGCACATTGCAACAAGAAGGTGGCAACAAACTGCGCATTACGGCGAGCGAAGTTATGCGTCTGGCTCAAGGTCTTTATGAGGGCGGTTTCATTACTTACATGCGAACCGACAATGTAATTTTGGCCGACGATGCGATGACGGCGGTGCGCAGCGAAATTTCGACTGCGTTCGCGCAAGAGTTTTTGTCAGCAGAACCGCGCCAATATAAATCGAAGGTCAAAAATGCACAAGAGGCCCACGAGGCGATTCGCCCGACTTTGCCTTTGCGCAGCCCCGATGTCATCGCCTCTGAGGTGAATGCGCGCGAACTTGCGCTATACAAAATTATTTGGCAACGCACGCTCGCCTCGCAGATGGCTGATGCAACGGGCACAACAGTGACAATCAAACTCGGCGCCAACACAATCGGTGCAGTCAAAGCAGATTGCGAATTTTCGACGAGCGGCACGACGATAACTTTTGCTGGTTATCGCCAGGCGTATCAAGAAGTCGAAGAAGATTCAGAGTCTGAAGAAAAAGAAGCACTGTTGCCACCGATGAAGGTCGGCGACAAAATAAAAATCGACAAATATTCGGCGAACGGTCATGAGACTTCGCCACCTGCTCGATATACCGAGCCGACTCTCGTCAAAAAACTTGAAGAGCTCGGCATCGGTCGACCAAGCACCTATGCGGCGATTCTTGGCACGATTTTGAATCGCGGCTATGTCTGGAAAAAGGGCCAGGCGATCGTGCCGTCATGGACTGCGTTCGCCGTGGTCAAGTTGATGAAAAATCATTTCACCGAACTTGTCGACTACACATTCACAGCCACGGTCGAAGAAGAACTCGACGAAATCGCCCAAGGTTTGCGCGTCAAAGAAGTTTGGCTCGGCGAATTTTATTACGGCAACGGCAAAGAGTTGCCTGGTCTCAAGCCGCTTGTCGAACACAACATCGCCAACATTGATGCGGCTGCATTAAATGCGTTTCCCGTTGGCATGCACCCGACGACTGGCGAAGAGATTGTGTTGCGCCCGGGCAAATTTGGTCCGTATGTGCGTTGTGGCGATAACACCGCATCAGTGCCCGAGACTATGACACCCGATGAACTGAATGTTGAAATCGCCGTCGCATTGTTGGCGGCACCGAAATATATTGACCCGATCGGTGAACTTGATAGTTTGCCGGTATTTCTAAAAACTGGTCGCTACGGGCCGTATGTGCAGTGGGGCACGATCGAGACTCCACCACCAGATTTAGAAAAACCAAAAATGGTTTCGTTGTTCAAGTCAATGGCCATCGAAAATGTGACGATGACTGAAGCGTTGCAACTTTTGTCGTTGCCCCGCACGGTTGGGGCTGATATGACCGACGGCGAAATTATTACTGCACAAAACGGCCGATACGGTCCATACATCACCAAGGGCAAAGAAAGTCGCACGCTCGAAAGCGAAGACCAGATTTTTTCGATCACGATCGACGCCGCGTTGGCGAAACTTGCTGAACCACGAGTCTTTGGTCGGCGCGGACCCGCAAAACCTCCACTAAAAGAATTCGGCAATGACCCAGTGAGCAATCGACCTGTGGTCGCCAAAGACGGAAAGTTCGGCACGTATGTGACCGACGGCGAAACGAATGCGGGTTTGACGCGCGGCGATCGCCTTGAGTTCATTACGCCCGAGCGTGCGTTCGAGTTGTTGGCGATTCGTCGCGACTACACCGCGTCGAACGGTGGCAAGAAGCCGGCAAAGCGTGGTGCCAAAAAAGCGGCGAAGGCGCCGAGCAAGAAGCCGGCGGCCAAAGCGGTTGCTAAGCCAAGCAAGAAAGTCGCATTGAAATCCAAGAAAAAGACCGCCAAAACTGTGGGCGCCAAAAGCAAAAGCACCGAGTAACAACCGCCCTCTAGGGTTGCAGTGTGAGTTTGGGTAAATACATCGCGTTCGAGGGTCTTGAGGGTTGTGGCAAAAGCACGCATGTCAAGCGTTTGGCGACGCGACTCGATGCAGTGATGACTCGCGAACCTGGTGGCACGGTTGTTGGCTCGATGCTGCGAAATATTTTGATCGACCCAGCGAACACAAATCTGTCGCCGCGCGCCGAGGCGTTGATGATGGCCGCCGATCGTGCGCACCACATTGCCGAACTTGTTTCGCCTTCGCTTGCGGCTGGCCGACATGTGGTCAGTGATCGCAGCGTCTTTTCGTCGCTCGCCTATCAGGGTTACGGTCGCCAGCAAGATCTCGCCGAGTTAAGGCGCATCAACGACTGGGCAATCGGCGGGCTGTGGCCAGAACTTGTCATATATATAGAGGTGCCGACAACGTTGTTGCTCGAGCGATTGAAAAAGCGCGAACTCGACCGTTTCGAGCGCGAAGACGGTGAATTCTTCAAGCGCGTGGCCGATGGGTTTTCGCAGATGGCGGCAGCCGACCCGAATCGATGGCTGATTATCGACGGCACCCCCGCCAAAGACGATCTTGAAAAAATCATTTCTGCAGGCGTGCACGAAAGACTCGGCATCTGATGAGTTCGATTTTTGCAAAGATTGTTGGCCAAGATCGTGCTGTTGAAAAATTACGCCACTTTGCCACGACGAATGTTCAGTCGTTTTTGTTTGTTGGCCCCGAGGGTTGCGGCAAAGAGCATGCCGCACGCGCGTTTGCATCGACACTGGTCACGGGTTCAGATAGCGATGGTTCTCGCGAAGCAGATCTAATTTTGCGCGGCGAATTCGCCGATGTCAATGAGATTTTTCGCGTCGGTGCAGCGGTCGACAAAGAAGAAGCCGAGAGCATCGTCACACAATCGTCGACGACGCCACTTGAAGCAAAAGTCAAAGTAATAATCATTCATGAAGTGCATTTAATGCGCGACAGTGCGGCGGTGCGGTTGCTAAAGACAATCGAAGAGCCTGCGCCACAAGTGGTTTTTATTTTGTTGGCCGATCAACTCGTGCCGTCGTTGACGACGATTAATTCACGATGCGTTGTTGTTAATTTCGTTCGGCTCGCTGATGCCGATATCGCCGCGGCGTTGGTTGCCGAAGGCGTGTTTCCGGCCACTGCCGAGTCGGTAGCAAAAGCCAGTCAGGGCAACTTAGACCGCGCGCGACTGCTCGTGACTGACAATTTTCTGGCGCGCCGACAAGAGGCGTTCGCCAAAATTGCGTCGCGACTCGACGGCACGGGTGCCGCAGTTTTCAAAATCGTTGCTGACTTGAGCGATCACCTCGATAAAGCCGCTGAAGCGCTCGAAACAATGCATGACCGCGAATTGAAGCAACTCGAAGATCGTGTTGCGCTCACTGGCGAGCGTGGCAGTGGTCGAAAAGCGATCGCCGATCGCCACAAACGCGAGTTACGCAAACTTCGAACCGATGAATTGCGCAGTGGGCTGAGTATTTTTGCCGGTGTTTACAGTGACTTGCTGACGCGAGACCCCGAAACTGAAAATGGCGATGAGATTATTGCGGCGGTTGCAGCGATCCATAAAACAATTTCGGCGCTCGGTCTAAATACAAACGAAGATCTCGCTCTACATGCGTTGCTACTCAAGTGCCCGCCGCTCAGCACGCTCGCTGCAACCCTGCAATTGCAGTAAATTCTCGACCATTAAGTCAGTAGAGTGAGCGACGCGCCCGGGTAGCTCAGTGGTAGAGCAACGCACTCGTAATGCGTAGGTCGCGGGTCCAATTCCCGCCTCGGGCTCCACTTTTGCTTGCCGAATTTTAATTTAATCACCTGAATCTCAAACACTGTTATGGCAAAAAAGCCCAGCGATATTCGCTATTGTTCAGTTCACTATTAACCGCTATTAAAAAGCCGTCTAGGAGAAATCTTTTCAAGTGCGTGAGCGAAAGCCTTTACCAACTGACTGGGTCAATCTTTCGCCAAGAGACTACGTGAAGAAGTGGTACGACGAATATTACTCGTGCTGCGTTTACTGTAATGCTGCTGGATTCGGACAACGATTCATGCATCGTTCAATCGAGCATCAGCACGATGCCTCGTGCCATTACAACCGAGTGCTTGAAATTGGTGCTAACCACGGTGAACACCTGCAGTATGTTCAGCACACTTTTGATGAGTACCTCTTGACTGACATCGAGTCATTCGATCGAAGTGTGTTGTCACCCTCAGAAACGAGATCTGGGCTCATTTTTCAAAGAGAGGATGCATGTAAATTGTCATTTCCAGACAGCCACTTTGATCGTGTCCTCTGCTCGTGTGTCTTGCACCACGTAGACAACGCTGAGTCGGCCCTGACAGAACTCCACAGAGTTCTGAAAACAAATGGCAGAGCCGATTTATTTCTCTCGTGTGACCCTGGCTTTCTCTTTCGTCTCGGTCGCTACCTTGGCCCTGTTCATGAAGCAAAAAAACTGGGGCTTGACGGGGTGAAACGGCTTCTAGATGCTCGAGATCATCGGAACCATGTAGCTGGATTAACACGTTTAATTCGACACGTTTTTCGACACGACGAAATTATTGAAAAAAGCTACCCGATTCCATTTATGTCTTGGAATTTAAGTTTTTGGAAAGTATTTAAAATCACCAAAAAATGAGAACTAGGTGTCATTTTAATTCCCTTAGGTCACAGGTGGCATTCTGAAAAAAACTCGTAATGCGTAGGTCGCGGGTCCAATTCCCGCCTCGGGCTCCACTAAATATTTGGAACTACCGCGG
>JAQCDG010000039.1 GCA_027731085.1 Actinomycetota bacterium
GAAGGCGTGCCGGTCGAAGTTTAAAAACTATTTTCGGTTCGCGACAATAACTTCGGCAATTTGCAGGGCGTTTAGGGCCGCGCCCTTGCGCAAGTTGTCGTTCGAAACAAACAGCGTCAAACCTTTGTTGCCGTCTATTGAATGATCCTGGCGAATTCGCCCCACAAAACTCGGATCTTTGCCCGCGGCAATTAGCGGTGTCGGCACATCTATGACACTGACACCGACGGCCGTCGACAAAATTTTGTGAGCCTGCTCGACTGTGATGTCTTTTTCAAATTCAAGAGTCAGCGAGAGCGAGTGGCCCGTAAACACAGGCACTCGAACGCAAGTGCCAGAAACACGCAAATTAGGAATGTGCAAAATCTTTCGTGATTCGTTGCGAAGTTTTTTCTCTTCGTCGGTCTCAAGCATGCCGTCGTCAACCAGAGTGCCGGCAAACGGAATGACATTGTAAGAAATTGTGCGTGGAAACTTAACCGCGGGTTTGAACACAATTGCTTCGCCGTTGTAGGTGAGATCATTGGCTCGCGGCGCACCAGTTTTAATTTGTTCGTGCAATTCATCCACGCCAGAAACGCCCATGCCACTTACCGCTTGATAAGTGCTCGCTACCATGCGTATCAAAGAGGCCGCGTCATGCAGTGGTTTGAGCACCGGCATCGCCGCCATGGTCGTGCAATTTGGATTAGCGATGATGCCGAGTTTGGCGTTCGCAATATCTTCGGGGTTGACCTCAGAAACGATCAGCGGCACATCTGGGTTCATTCGCCATGCCGACGAGTTGTCGATAACGATTGTGCCTTGCTTCGCATATTTCTCGGCGATTGCTCGCGAAGTTGTTGCGCCAGCCGAAAAAATTGCGATATCAAGATCGCTTGTGTCGGCAGTTGATGCGTCTTCAACCGTGATTTTCTGACCATTCCACTCGATTACCGAGCCGGCCGATCTTGCAGACGCAAAGAATCGTACGGATGTGGCAGGAAAGTTTCGTTCAATCAATAGCGTGCGCATCACGCTGCCGACCATGCCGGTCGCGCCGACAATGCCGATAGATAGTTTTTTTGTCACGCGATCAGGATACTTGAGCGACCAACCACCAGTGGCTTGGATTAATTCTCTTCGTCGGCATGGTTTTTACGCTTTCGTTGCGGGCTTCGGCAACCGGCATTTTGCGCGTTACCGAGTGGAATATTTTGACGTTGCTTAATTGCGACTCAAAATTTTGTAACACCGTCTCTGGCTTGAGTCTGTTGGCTTGCCAACCTAGGCGGGTCGACCATCTCCATCTCGCCAGACGCCGACCGAGCACAGGCAGTTTCCATAACCTGCGCACGGCAATGCCAAGTGGCACGAGCGCGATATCGCTGCGCACCCAGGTGCGAAAGTTGAGCACGACTAATCCACCACTTCGCGTCACACGAATTGCCTCGCCAACAAGGTTGATCGCGTCCTGGGGTTGGCAGTGTTGCAAAGTTATGTAAGAAAAAGTCAGGTCGACCGAATCATTGCCAAGCCCGAGGGTTTTGCCATTGGCGACATGCAAAGTACTTAGTCGATCAATGCGACCAAATCTCGCAACAGTCTGACGACATCGCTCAAGAAATGCAGAGTCAACATCGGCGGCGATCACTGCGTTGCAACGATTAGTGAAACTCGACGTCATGCGTCCGATGCCGCTACCAATTTCAAGAAGTGTTGAGTCTTCAAATCGAAACGACTCAAGTTGCAATAACTGGATGTATCGCCGCACTTCTTTATCGCCAGTTTCAACGAAAGCCTCAAGCGTTAGTTCGTCGCCAGTTTGGTTGTTGAAGACCCATCCAGTTTCACGCACCACGTCATCGGCAGTTAGATCGTTGTCGGCGAGGTCTCCGGCAGAACTCCATGGCAGGTGATGCGCGCGCAAACTAATGGCGCGACGAGACTTCATATTTATTCAAACCTACTTGCGTATTGGTAATGGTGCTGAATAATCTTCTCCACTGTCAAGATCAAACGCCGTGTGCAGTGAACGCACGGCTTTTTCGAGCATCGGCGCCGCTACAACGACCGAAATTCGAATCGTGCTCGTTGAAATCATCTCGATATTCACTTTGTTGTCGGCCAGAACCCTGAACATTTTTGCAGCGATACCCGGGCTCGACTTCATGCCCGCACCAACAAGTGAAATTTTGGCGATGTTCGTGTCTTGCGTAACGCCTGTCGCGCCTACTTGCTTGGCAATTCTTGCGACAATTGGTTCGGCGATTGCGACGTCCGTTTTTGGCAACGTAAATGAAATATCGGTTGTTCCCGCCGTCGAAGTGTTCTGCACGATCATGTCGACGTTGACATTGGCTGCGGCGAGTGGCTCAAACAATGCAGCCGAGACACCAGGTTGGTCGGGCACACCCAGCACGGTAATTTTTGCGTCGCTGGCATCATGAACCACTCCCGAGATGATTGGTTCTTCCATATTGTTTTCTCCTTTTCGTTCTTCGCTTGTGATCCACGTGCCTTGTTCCCAAGTGAAACTTGAGCGCACATGAATCGGGACATTGTGATTGCGAGCAAATTCGACACTACGCAACGCCAAAACTTTGCTGCCGGCACCTGCCATCTCGAGCATCTCGTCGAACTCAAGGTGTTTTAACTTACGAGCCTGGGGCACGATGCGCGGATCTGCGGTGAACACGCCGGTTACATCCGTATAAATTTCGCAGGCATCGGCTTTCAATGCTGCGGCGAGCGCAACCGCCGTGGTGTCGCTGCCACCACGACCAAGTGTCGTAATTTCTTTTGCTGTGCTGACGCCTTGAAAACCGGCGACGACGGCAACCTTGCCCTCGCTGATTGCCTCGCGAACGCGGTCACCTTTGATCTCAAGAATCTTTGCTCGGCCATGCACCGTGTCGGTGATGATGCCAACTTGACTGCCGGTGAAACTCATTGCTTCGACGCCCATGTCTTGAAGAGCCATGCACAACAGAGACATGCTGATTCGTTCTCCGGTTGTTAGCAACATGTCCATCTCACGACCCGTTGCTGCTGAAGACACTTGGCGGGCGAGATCCATCAGGTTGTCCGTGGCTTTACCCATTGCTGAAACAACGATCACGAGATCATTGCCTTGCGCTTTTGTGGCGGCAATATGGCGGGCGACATTGCGCATGCGCTCGGGGTCGGCAACCGATGTGCCACCATATTTTTGAACGATCAACGCCACGGCATTCAACGCTATCGCTGATGGTGTTGTCGACCTGTAGCATTTTCATCTCATGGGTACAGATAAACGCAATCGTCAAAAAGAAAATCGTCGAGCGCGCCAGAGCGAACTCGAAAAACAGATTCAGCGACAAAAAGTGGTTCGCCGTGGCGTTCGTATCGCGGTGCTTGTTGGCGTCGTTGTGATAATTGTTGCCGCCATCAACCTGTGGCCTGATGGTGATGAGAGTCAGACACAAGACACAACCGAAACTTCGGTCACTGAAACACTTGAAACAACACCTGCCCCGGCACCTGCAGGGCCATTTGAATATGGCCAAGGCGAGTGTGCGCCAGCCGATGGTTCGGGTGAGCAGATTCAGAAATTTACTGCTGCGCCGAAACTTTGCATCGATCTAGCCAAGACGTATTCGGCACTTGTCTCGACCAACAAGGGCGACTTAACAATCGTGCTTGACCCGGCTAAAGCGCCTGGTACGGTCAACAACTTTGTCAACTTGGCGCGGTCAAAATATTTTGATGGCACAGTTTGTCATCGGGCGATACCAAGTTTTGTTGTGCAATGCGGTGACCCAACTGCCACAGGTTCTGGCGGGCCGGGCTATTCGATCGGCGATGAACTTCCGGCAGCGGGCGAATACAAACTTGGCTCACTGGCGATGGCTAATTCTGGGCCAAATACAAACGGCAGCCAGTTCTTTATTATTTCGGGCGAACAGGGCATGACGCTTCAGCCGAACTATTCGTTATTCGGACAAGTCACACAAGGTCTCGACACGACATTGTCGGCGCTTGATAAAGCAGGCAACAGCGACCCCGCATCAAACGGTGTGCCGCCAAATGAAGAACTACGTATCTTGAAAGTAACTATCAGCGAAAGCTAATAGTTGCTAAACCAGCAACTCTGCACGCAGTGCAGTGAAAGTCTTCTCATCAACGCCAATTTCTCGCAGATAGTTCTGCACCGAGCCGTGCTTTGTGTTCAGGTCAGAAAGAATCACTGCCATCGCGCGCGGGTCTGAAGCGGCAAACCGTGCCGGCATATTTGCATAAGCATTTGCCAACTCAGGCTGGTTGACTTCTGCCCATTTGATTAGACGTGCGTGACCTTCGGCAGTTTTGCCGTAGTCGCCGCTGATAATTTCTGCGGGCACGCCAAGAATCGACAAGATAAACGCGGCGAGTACACCCGTGCGGTCTTTGCCGGCTGCGCAATGAAAAACTGCGGGCAAAACATCTTGTTCGGCGATCAATTCAATCGCGTCTACAAATTTCTTTGAGGCGTGTTCGAGCATCTGGCGATATGCCCAAACCAAAAACTCAACGACATCTTCAATTACGGGTGTGTCGCCGTCGTTCCAGGTTGCATCAATTATTGGTAAATGATGAAAGTTGACCGGAAACTGTTTTACCGGGAATGTGCCGCGGGTCTTGACCTCGTTTGGTGTGCGCAAGTCGATGACGGTTCGCACCCCGAGGTCGATCACCGTCTGCGCATCTTTGGGCGTCAGTCGGTATAGGCCATCTGCGCGAAAAAGTGTGCGCCACTTTGTGGTTTTGTTATCAATCGTTGGGTATCCACCCAGGTCGCGAAAATTGTGCACCGCCTCAAGGCTGATCACCCGTTGCGGATTATTAATTAGTGCGCTGATTTGCCCTGTGTTCACGTTAAACAGATTATCGGCGCAGAGTGAACTAAAGATGATCGATCAGCCACGGTTTGGCAAACTGTCTCGTCGCAACTAAAGTCGCTCGGGTGAAACTCGTCGGCGTAATAGGTTCGGGCATCATGGGTTCGGGTATAGCTGAGGTCGTCGCCAAGTCGGGCATCGACGTCGTGATTCGTTCACGCAGCCAAGAAACCGCAGACGCGACAAAGACGGCAATTGAGAACAGTCTTAAAAAGCAAGTTGCCAAGTCGAAAATCACGCAAGATCAGCAAGATGCGGCGATGGCACATATTTGTGTCACGAGCAAACTTGAAGACCTGGCGAATTGTGACTTGATCATCGAATCGGTGGCTGAAGATCTCGCAACCAAGAAAGAACTGTTCACGGCGCTCGACAAAGTCGTCAAGCCAACTTGCATCTTGTCGACCAACACGAGCACATTGCCAGTCATTGAAATGGCCAAGTCAACGAATCGCCCCGACAAGGTTTGTGGCATTCACTTTTTTAACCCGGCAGTGTTGATGCCGCTGGTCGAGGTGATTCGACCGGTTACGGCAAGCGATGAAACGATCGCTCTAGCCAACGATTTTGTCAAAGCCTGCGCCAAAGACGCAGTGCAAGTAGTTGATCGTGCGGGATTCATCGTCAATGCATTGCTGTTTCCATATTTAAACAACGCAATTGCAATGTTTGAGGCTGGCACCGCAACGATGGAAGACATAGATGTAGCAATGAAGGGTGGTTGCAACTTTCCGATGGGTCCGTTCGCGCTACTCGATCTTGTCGGGTTGGATACCTCGGTGGCGATTCTCAACGCGCTTCACGCTGAATTCAAAACTGCCAATCTCGAGCCGCGACCAATGCTTAAGCAACTGGTCAGCCAGGGCAAACTTGGCCGAAAAACCAAACAGGGTTTCTACAGCTACTAGTTTCAAACTAAATGAAATTCGATGACTTGCCAACAAGTCTTGGTGAGTCCGTCTGGGAGTTTCCTGACAAAGAACAGTGGCCACGTCACGATGTCGTCGGTCGCGGCGCCGACTTAGAGCCGGAAACTTTGATCTACGCCTACCGACATGGGGTATTTCCGATGGTCTCGACTGAAGACTTAGAGACGACGACAAATTTGATCTGGTGGTCTCCGCAGATGCGCGCAATTATTCCACTCGATGGTTTGAAAAGTTCTCGATCCATGCGCCGTAGCGCAAGAAAATTTGAGATTCGTGTTGACACTGATTTCGAAAATGTGATGCGTAACTGTGCTGCCCCACATCGTGACAATGGTTGGATCACCGAAGAGTTCATCGAGGCTTATGTCAGGTTGCATCATCTCGGCTGGGCGCACAGCATAGAAGTCATCGACGAAAATGGATTTCTTGCAGGCGGACTCTACGGCGTACGCATCGGCGGTCTGTTCGCGGGCGAGTCGATGTTTCACATCGTGCGCGATGCATCCAAAGTGGCATTGATGGCCCTCGTGCAGATGATGAAGTCCTCTGGTATGTCGCTACTTGATGTGCAGTGGTTGACGCCACATTTGGCGAGTCTTGGCGCAATTTCTGTCAGGCGGGACGAATATCTGCGCCTTGTTGAGATTGCCGTAACCGAATAGATACGCGCCTAGCCTTAACTGATAGTGAGCGACTCAAACAACACGATTAAACGCGATGAGCCATGGGTGATGCGCACCTACTCGGGGCACTCGAGTGCTCGTGCATCGAACGAGTTGTATCGCACGAATCTGGCGCAAGGTCAGACCGGTTTATCAATTGCATTTGATCTGCCAACTCAAACTGGTTACGACCCCGATCACATTCTTGCGCGCGGTGAGGTCGGCAAAGTAGGCGTGCCGGTCGTGCATCTGGGCGATATGAAGACTCTGCTCGACGGCATTCCACCGGGTGAGATGAATACGTCCATGACGATTAATGCGACCGCAGCCTGGTTGTTGGCGCTTTATGTCGCCAATGCGAACGAACAAGGTGTGGCGACAAGCGAATTGCGTGGCACAACACAGAACGACATTCTCAAGGAATATTTGTCGCGTGGAACTTTCATCTTTCCACCGCAGCCATCAAAGAGAATCATCGTCGACATGATCGCGTGGTGCGCGAAAAATGCGCCAAAGTGGAATCCGATAAATATCTGTTCATATCACCTGCAAGAAGTTGGCGCCACGCCAGTGCAAGAAATTGCGTTTGCGTTAGCCAATGCGATCGATATTTTGGATGCAGTCAAGGAAAGCGGTCAGATTTCAGAAACAGAATTTCCGCAGGTATTCGCCTCGGTTTCTTTTTTCGTGAATGCTGGCATTCGATTTATCGAAGAAACTTGCAAGATGCGGGCATTCGTAAAACTATGGGAGCGCATCGGCCGCGAGCGGTATTCGATTATGGACGATCGCGCACTGCGCTTTAGATATGGGGTGCAAGTCAATTCTTTGGGTTTGACCGAGGTGCAACCCGAAAATAATGTGCAAAGAATTGTTTTAGAAATGCTTGGTGTGACGCTTTCAAAAGAGGCCCGCGCTCGCAGCGTTCAACTGCCAGCATGGAACGAAGCACTGGGTTTGCCCCGTCCGTGGGATCAGCAGTGGTCGTTGCGCATGCAGCAAGTGTTGGCCTTCGAGACAGATCTCTTAGAGTATGAAGATATTTTTGACGGCTCGCATGTGATCGAAGCCAAGACTTCGCAACTCGTCGAACAGGCATGGGCCGAGATGAACGAAATTCTTAGTCTCGGCGGGGCGTTTGATTCGGTCGAAGTACTCAAGAGTCGTCTTGTGCGGTCAATGTCAAGTCGAACGAGCCGTATCGAAAAAGGTGACCAACGCGTAATTGGCGTGAATGCGTTCACGCAATCAGCGCAGTCTCCACTCGGCGATACCGACAACATTTTGAAAGTCGACCCAAAAATTGAAAAACAGATGGTCAAAGATCTGCAACAGTGGCGCAAGTCGAGAGACCAGGGTTCTGTAGATCGAGCGTTGCAAGCACTAAAGACCGCCGCTACAGAAAACAAAAATTTAATGCCGTCATCTATCGATTTGGCGATCGCTGGTGGCACAACGGGCGAGTGGTCGCAGACATTACGTGATGTCTTCGGAGAATTTCGCGCGCCAACAGGTGTGGGTGGCACGTCGGGTCGGCAAGGTCATTTGTTGGATCAGGTCGTTGAATTTGTTAAGACAATCGTGGGCGGGCCGCCGAGACTTTTGGTTGCCAAACCCGGTCTTGACGGCCACTCAAGTGGAGCCGAGCAGATCGCGGTTGCCGCGCGAGATTCGGGTATGGAAGTTGTCTATAGCGGCATTCGTTTGACGCCGGAGCAAATCGCGGCCTCAGCGCGAGATGAAGACCCAGACGTGATCGGTTTATCAATTCTTTCCGGTTCGCATCTCGACTTAGTTCCTGAAGTCATTTCGCAACTCAAAAAGTTCAAAGTTCGCGCGCCATTAGTCGTCGGTGGGATCATTCCTGAAGAAGACCGTGCAAGGCTAAAGAAACTCGGCGTCGCCGCGATTTATACGCCTAAAGACTTTGATATTGCCAAAATCATGCGCGATATTGCCGATTTGACGGTCAACACTCGAAAAAAATAGATTCAGGGATTCATCGTCGTAGATGGAGCAACCGGAATGAAGCCATTACCCGGTGGAAAAATTAATTCTTGCCCCGCCTCGACTCGATCGGGATCCGTGATTCCGTTCATTTCCATCAGCAGTCGCATATCCAGTCGATTGGTTTCAGCAATGCCAAAAAGTGTGTCGCCGCTCTGCACGACGTAACGAATCGGTTCTACGTAGATTGTCGTAGTGACGACAACAGTTGTTTCAACCGAGACGACCGTTATTTGTTCTGGTTCCTCAACGCCACGCTGCGAAAAAAACAGTGCCAGCAGACCACTAATGATTGTCACGGCGAGCAACGATTTCTGCAATCGGCCGTTGAGAAACATGCGAAACAATATTAGGCGTGGTTGAGACTCTCTTTGCGTTCATCGCAACATCTAAAGTAAATATATGAAAGTGCTTGCAGCAGTCGACAAGTTTCGTGGTACTGCAACGGCGGCACAAGTCGCAACAGCAATCGGCCATGCGTGTTGGCAACTGGGGCACGATTGCATAGAGCGACCGCTTGCAGATGGTGGCGAAGGAACTCTTGAAGCACTTGGTGGCGCAAACCGAACGACTCTAGTTACCGGCCCACTTGGCAAACCAGTTCAGGCACCATGGCGTCTGCATCGGGGAACCGCGGTTATCGAAATAGCTTGTGCGTCGGGTCTATTGCTTGCTGGCGGCAAAGAAATGAACAACGCAGTTGACGCAACTACGACGGGTACTGGTCAGTTGATCGACGCCGCTCTCGACTTGGGGGCAACTCGGATAATTGTGTGTCTGGGTGGATCGGCGACAACCGATGGTGGTCTTGGCGCGGTGAAGGCTATTCAGACACCTGCGCGCCTGAAGGGCGTTGAGTTTGTTGTTGCTTGTGATGTCACGACGCAATTCACCGACGCCGCAAAGATTTTTGGCCCACAAAAAGGTGCGACCCCAGCGCAAGTTGAATTTCTGACAACCCGACTCGAGCGGCTCGTGCAGATTTATCGACAAAGTAATGGTGTTGATGTCTCAAAAATTTCAGGTGCGGGTGCCGCTGGCGGACTGGCTGGCGGTCTGGCTGCACTCGGCGCGCAACTCGTGCCGGGTTTCGACCTAGTTGCTGAAGAAGTTTTGCTGGATGAACTTTTACAAGAAACTGACTTCATCATCACAGGCGAGGGCTACATGGATAGCGAAAGTTTTGCAGGCAAAGTTGTTGGCTCGATGGTCGAACTTGCTCGTGAGCACGAAATCGGCATAGCCGCAATTTGTGGCGATGTTCATCCGGATGTAAGCGGGCGCATCAAGGCGATTAGCCTCACTGAAACTTACGGGCAACAAGAGGCAATGTCGCAACCATTGCATTGCATTGAACAATCAACACTGCAGATTTTGCGCAGCCTTAAAAAAAGTAGCTAGCCCGTTGTAGTCGGGACAACAGTTGGCACCACGATTGCGGCGCCAGAACCAAGTGGCTTGCCTGCGATATCGGTACCAAGTAAAACCAAAACGCTGGCCTCGCCAAGTTTGCCACTTTCAGTCGGAATTGGTTCGGGCATCGCAGCGATGCCAACACCGCCAAGTTCGTTTGCGATCGCGGCAGCACCAGCCTCACTGCCAAGCAGATAGTAAACCACGGTCACCGTTTGTTTTGGGGTGATCTCGCTCTTGTTGTTCGCCTGCTGAACGATGTATCCACGACCTTGAAGTTCGGTTGTCAATTGTCCGGCGGTACCTGACATGCTCGATGCGTTTGTTACCTGCACCTTGAAGGCAGTCTTTACAAGAGTTGTTTCAACTGGAACTTCAGCAAGTGTCGCCTGAGTTGGGTCAATAGTTTCTTCTGTCGGAGTCGATATTTCTCCACCAGTTTGATCATTGCGAATATCTCGAAGAATAAAAAATCCAAGCAGAACCGCGAGCACGGCGATAATGATCGACAAAGTCGAGTTGATATTTGTCGCACCACCGGATGGTCGACGCTCGTCTGCGGCGCGACGGGGACGTGATTGTTCTTGGCTCATGTTCGTATAACTTATCCTAATTGACTTTGAGCCGAGGGTGGGGATTGAACCCACGACCTACCGCTTACAAGGCGGTTGCTCTGCCACTGAGCTACCCCGGCGTGTTAATAGCGCGATCAGTGTACGTTGGATTTCACTTCCTGGGCGATTACTTGATGTTTCGCCGAGATCGAACTATCTCATAAGTGGCGAGCGCGGCAGCAACCGAAACATTCAGCGAAGACAACGAACCAAGCATCGGAATATTGACGAGTAGGTCGCACCTTTCGCGCGCCAGCCTCGACATGCCGGCGCCTTCTGCGCCTAAAACCAAACAAATCGATTCTTTGGCGAACTCGCCAAGATCAAAGATGTTTTTTTCAGCTGCATCGTCAAGTCCGACTATGGATACCCCGGCTTGTTTCATTTCGACAAGCGCACTCGGCAGTCCACCGACGACGCACATGTTGAGATATTCGATCGCCCCAGCAGATGCTTTGGCTACCGTCGGTGTGATGTGCACAGCACGATGGCGGGGCAAAATTACCGCGTCTACACCAGCGCCGTCGCAGCACCGCAGAATTGCTCCGAGGTTTCCTGGGTCAGTTACACCATCAATTGCCACCAACAACAACGGAGTATCGCGCGACTCAACCAACAAGTCGGCAAGCAAAGTCTCTTCAATTGCGTCGGCTTTTGCCAGCACACCTTGGGGCGCTTCGCTGCGTGCTTCGCGGTCGAGTTCACGGCGCGAAACATTCATCACTT
>JAQCDG010000040.1 GCA_027731085.1 Actinomycetota bacterium
GGATTGAAAGCCGACGAATTGATCGCCCAAACTCGAGAAGAAATCAAGCAAAGCGCCCCTGCTGCGGCACGCCTTGTGGATTGGTTTTTGGAGTCAGCGGCCAAATAAAACAAACCTCACGAAATCTTTCACAATCGCCCAAAGTGGTTCATGGTTAAACCGATAACGCTTTTGCAGAGTAGTTTTACAGGGGTATGTCTACCTTTCTTCGGTCGTATTTAACTGTCGTTTGGTTTGGCATGGCGGCCGTGGCTATCGCCGGATTGTTGTTGTGGGTCGCGTCGATTGTGCGGCCAAATCGTCCGAACCGCGAAAAGATGTTGACTTATGAAAGTGGTGTCGACCCGGTCGGTCACGGCTGGTCGCAGAGTCAAGTTCGCTATTACATTTTTGCGTTGCTGTTTGTTGTGTTTGACGTCGAAGCAGTTTTTATCTTTCCGTGGGCGACCCAACTTGAACGATACGGCGCGTTCGGGCTGGTCGAAATGGGTGCGTTTGTTTTCATTTTGCTGCTTGGTTTGATTTATGCATGGCGCAAAGGTGTGTTGCGATGGGTTTAGTTGATCGCGGTCGTTTGCCGAGGCCACTCACGTCGCTTTTTAATTTGGGTCGTTCATATTCACTTTGGGTTTATCAGTGGGGTTTGGCTTGTTGCGCAATCGAAATGGGTGCAGCATTTGGTTCGCCACGCTACGACGTGATGCGTCTCGGCGTCATTCCGTTGCCGGCCAGTCCGCGACAAGCAGACCTCGTCGTAATCTCGGGCACCGTCACCGACAAGATGGCGCCCGTAATTCGTCGCCTCTACGAGCAAATGCCCGAACCTAAATATGTGATCAGCATGGGCAGCTGCGCGAATTGTGGTGGCCCATATTGGGATAGTTATTCGGTGACAAAAGGCGTTGATCAAATTATTCCGGTCGACGTTTATGTGCCGGGCTGTCCGCCACGACCTGAAGCGTTACTCGAGGGCATTGTGTTGTTGCAACAGCGCATCAAAAACGAAGATATGGGCGCTCGTTGGCGCGGCGAAGGAACAAAATCGATGGATGCAATTTCAGATGGTGCTGAACTCGCTGAACGCAAAGGTCAAACAGTTGTCGTCAACTAGCGAAACTGCAACACCAGTTGTTGATACTGCGCGTGAAGAGTTGTTGGCGGCGATCAAGATTTCGCTGGGCGACGCAGTTGTTGATTCGCATTTAAAGCCGGGCGACGATATCTGGCTTCGTGTTCGCACTGATGCGTGGCAGTCAAGTTTGAAAAAGCTTCGCGATGTTCATTCATTTGATTATTTTTGTTTCTTGTCGGCAATTGATTGGATGCCTTCGCCATACGGACGCGGCGAAGATGACCCAACCGAACCTGCGCCCGAGCGCGATACCACGATTCGCCCTGGGTATGCAGGGGGTGAGACACGAATTCAAGTTTTCGTGAGAGTCGTCAACTCAACTTCGCACATCGGACTAAACGTCAAAGTCGATGTTGCCGACTCTGCGCCCGTTATCGACTCGTTGATCACGGTTTACGCGGGTGCGAACTGGCACGAGCGTGAAGCGCATGAAATGTTCGGCATTGATTTCGCTGGACACTCAGATTTACGAAACATGTATTTGCCAGTCGACTTCGAAGGCCATCCGTTGCGCAAAGACTTTCCGTTACTCGCGCGAATGGTCAAACCATGGCCCGGCATCGTCGATGTTGAACCGCTGCCAGGTGGCGATGACGTCGGCGACGCAAGTGATGGTGAATCATCATGACGATGCTTGGCGACCGTCAACAACTTTCATACATCGCGTCGCAAGCCGCCGATGCGCGACTGAATCTCGAACTTGAAACCGAGGGCATGACGCTAAACATTGGTCCGCAACATCCTGCAACCCACGGCACGCTGCGAATAATCGCCCGTCTCGACGGTGAGCAAGTTGTCTGGGCCGAACCAGCATGTGGCTACATGCATCGCGGCTACGAAAAACTCGCCGAAGTTCGCACGTTTCCGCAAGTGACGACACTCGTCAACCGCATTGACTGGCTCGGAAGTTTCGCCAACGAAGTGCCGTTCATTTTGGCGGCTGAAAAACTGATGGGCATTGAAGCGCCAACTCGTGCGCAATACATCCGCACGATTTTGTTTGAACTCTCGCGCATCGCCAATGTGTCGCTTTTCTTGGGCGATCTCGGCGTGCAACTCGGGGCGATCACGCCGGTGTTCCTCGCGTTTCGCGATCGCGAATATGTTTTGAATCTGATCGAATCAGCAACAGGCGGTCGCTTTCATCCAAACTTCGATCGCATCGGCGGATTGAAAGACGATCTTCCAGCAGGTTGGATCGACGAGACGCGTGCCGTCATGAAAAAACTGCGCAACTTCTGTGATCAAATCGAAGATTTGTTGTTCGGCAACGAAATCTTTCAATCTCGAACCCGGGGCATCGGTGTGATTCCGCGTGATGTCGCTTTGCAATACGGCTTGTCGGGCGCAAACCTTCGCGCCAGCGGTGTTGATTGGGACTTGCGTCGCGATCAGTCTTTGCCGATGATGTGGAACAAAGCCGACTGGAAAGTTTGGACTCACCCAGATGGCGACAGTTTTGCGCGTTGTTGGATTCGCCTGCAAGAAACTCGCGAGTCAACAAAAATCGTCGATCAGTTATTGGGCTCGATACCAGCAGGGCCAGTTATGGCCAAGGTGCCAAAAATTATCAAAGTGCCTGAGGGTGAAGCTTGGGTCTCGACCGAAAACCCACTCGGTGAGATGGGCTACTACGTCGTCTCACGCGGCGATCTCGGTCCGTTCAGGGTGAAAATTCGCTCTGCAAGTTTCAACAACATTTCGATTACCCCGTGGTTGTTGCGCGGTGTCTATGTGCCCGACATTGTCACAATTTTGGCTTCGCTCTATTTCATTCTCGGAGACATCGACCGATGATCGCGTTGCTTGCTGAAGTTCCGTATTGGGGACAGTCGTTGTTTCGTGTTCTCGGCGGACTTGTCGCCGTGCTTTTGCCCGCGGGCACCATCGTTTATATCTTTTTGTTCAAGATGATGTCGTTCATGCAAAGTCGCCTCGGCCCAATGGAAGCGGGCCCGTATGGCTCGATGCAACTATTTGCCGAAGTGGGCAAGTGGTTGCAAAAAGAAGACATCGTGCCCGAGCGTGCCGATGCTCGCATTTTCAAAATGGCGCCAATCATCGTGTTGCTCAGCACTTTCTTGCTCGTCGTAGTTGTGCCGTTCGGCCCAGATGCATGGTTCACCGATTTTGAAACAGGAGTTTTCTACGCGCTTGCAGTTTCTTCGATTTCGGTGCTCGGCATTTTGATCGCAGGTTGGTCGAGTGCCAACAAATATTCGTTGCTCGGTGGCTTGCGAGCCGCTGGCCAATTGATCGCCTACGAACTGCCGATGGTCTTGGCGGTGATCGGCGTTGTTATTCAGGCCGAAACAATGAACTTGCAGAAAATCGTCGTCGCGCAAAATTCGGGCTCAATGTTCGGCATTGACGCTGTCGGACACCCATATCTGATTAGTCAGTTCATCGGATTCGTGATATTTATGATTGCGATTCAGGCCGAACTCACCCAAGCACCATTCGACATGCCGATTGCTGAAAGCGAACTCGTCTCTGGTTACATGACCGAATATTCAGGCTTTCGCTTTTTGATTTTCTTCATCGGTGAATTTGCAACTGCTGGTGTATTTGCGATGATCGCGTCAGTGTTATTTCTTGGCGGTTGGGGTGTGCCATTTTCATGGTTTGGTTGGACATCAATCGACGACATCGACAACTGGATGAACTTTGCTGGGCCGTTGATTATGTTCACCAAAATGATGCTGTTGGTGTTCGTCATCATGTGGATTCGCTTTAGTTACCCGCGGTTACGCGAAGATCAATTGCAGCGCTTCGCCTGGAAGGGATTGATTCCCGTGGCGTTGGCCAACATCGCAGTCACATCGATTTTGAAGGTGGTGTTCTAATGCCAAAAGTTCCTGGACTAGTCAAAGGTCTTGGCGTCACGCTCGGTACTTTGTTCAACACTGCGACCAAAGGTGCAAACACGGTTCAATATCCGCATGAAAAAGAAACTCCACCGATTCGCTCGCGTGGTGTTATTGCTTTGCATCAAGACAACTGCACTTCATGCATGTTGTGTTCGCGTTCATGCCCCGACTGGTGCATTTATATCGAGGCGCACAAAGAACTGGCGCCTCCGCGTCGTGAAGGTGGCAAGCCGCGCCAAGTCAACCTGCTCGACCGATTCGATATTGACTACGCATTGTGCATGTATTGCGGCATTTGTGTCGAGGTTTGTCCATTTGATGCGTTGTTCTGGAGCCCCGAATACGAATATTCAGAACCAAATATTGCCGACCTGTTGCACGACAAAACGAAACTCAGTGAGTGGATGGAAACAGTCCCCGAAGCACCAGCGCTCGAAGCAGGCGCCGACAAGAAGAAGAAATAGCAGAAGGACGAAAGCAGTCGTGATCGCTCAGAATATCGGCTTTTGGATAATCGCAGCGTTGATGATCGTGTCTGCCTTGCGTGTCGTTACGACCAACAACGTCGTGCATGCCGCTTTGTGGCTGGTGGTTGTCTTGGCTGGTGCGGCTGGTCAATATATTTTGCTCGCTGCCGAGTTCGTAGCTATCACCCAAGTACTCGTATATATAGGTGCAGTGATGGTGCTGTTCTTGTTCGGCACCATGCTGACTCGTGCACGAATCGGCGCCGAATCAGACCTCAACAACTCATACAAAAAACTCGGCATTCCAGTCGGGTTGGTGATGTTTGTGGCGATGGGTCTTGCGTTGACCCGTTCGTTTGGTGACGAGAAGTTGCCCGAGTCGGCAAAAGTTGTTTCGACGCAAGAAGTTTCTGATCAGATCTTTGGCCCATATCTTTTGCCGTTCTGGGCGCTTTCGTTTGTGTTGTTGGCGGCAGTTGTTGGCGCAATTGTTCTGGCGAGAAAGGACTGATTAAGTGTTTGTCAATCAGTTCTTGTTCTTGGCTGCAATGTTGTTTTGTATTGGTGTCTACGGCGTAATCGCTCGCAAGAACGCCGTGTTGATGTTGATGTCAATTGAGCTGATTTTGAATTCGGTGAACATCAACTTACTGACTTTTGCGATGCGCAACGGCTCAACTGATGGTCACACTTTTGCGCTGTACATCATCGCTGTTGCGGCAGCTGAAGTCGGCGTCGGTCTTGGTCTTGTTTTGCTGGTGTATCGCAACAAGAAAACTATTTCGGTCGATGAGTTGTCGGAGATGCGCGGATGAACTTGCTGGCTGCTGAAACTGAGGTGCTCGCGCCACTTTCTTCAGGTTGGTTTCTGGAGCACGCTTGGCTAATTCCCGTTGTGCCGGCGATCGCTTTCGCATTAATTATTTTGATCGGCAAGCGACTGCCAATGAAAGGCAGCGAATTAGGCGTTGCTTCAATGTTTGCTTCGCTGGTGCTTTCGGCTGGCGCTGGCTACCAATGGATTCAACGCGTCAATAGTGCTTCAGAAGAACAATTTGTAGAGCCAGTTATCAAGTCTTGGTCGTGGTGGCAAAGTGGCGGTTTTGATTTCGGTATCGGACAGCACATCGATGGACTATCGGTAGTGGTGCTCTTTGTTGTCGCGTTTATTTCGACTCTGGTGCAGATTTATTCGCTCGAGTATTTGCGCGGCGATCGACGGTATACGCACTTTTTTGCAGCATTGACTTTGTTCTCTGGTGGCATGTTGGCAATGGTGCTCGCCGACAACATGATTCTTTTTTTGCTCGGTTGGGAAATCATGGGCTTGTGCAGTTTCATGCTGATCGGTCACTGGTGGGAAGAAGACGCCAACAGTCGTGCAGCACTCAAGGCATTTTTCACGGTACGAACTGGTGACATGGGCCTGCTTGTCGGCATCAGCATGCTTTATTTTGCAGCCAATGATTGGACGCAAGAAAACTTGGGTCTTTCAGGGTTTTCAATTCGTGGTATTTCAGCCTGGGCACTTTCAGGCGAGCCAAACAGCACCGTGATCATGATCGCCGCGATTGCGCTGTTCATCGCCAGTATCGGTAAGAGCGGCCAGTTTCCGTTGCACACATGGTTGCCCGATGCAATGGCGGGCCCGACACCAGTTAGTTCGCTTTTGCATTCATCAACGATGGTTGTCGCGGGCGTGTTCTTGGTGGCGCGTTTGTACCCGGTTTTCTTCGTCGGTCTAGACATTCTCGGCAGTGGCGGAAACTTCATTGTGATTATCGGTGGCATCACGATCGTCATTTCGGCTGCGCTGGCGTTCGTGCAAAACGACATCAAACGCGTGCTCGCATATTCGACAGTTTCGCAACTTGGCTACATGATGCTCGGCCTCGGTGCCGGTGCATGGTTGCCGGCCGTGTTTCACATTTTCACTCATGCATTTTTCAAAGCATGTTTGTTCTTGGGGGCTGGTTCAATCAGCCACAGCGCTTCGCATCACTCGTTTGATATGAAACGCGATATGGGTGGTTTACGCAAAGTAATGCCAATCACATTTACGACCTGGATCATTTCGACACTTGCACTTTGCGGCGTGTTTCCGTTCTCGGGTTTCTTTTCTAAAGATGAAATCATCGACAATGTGGGCAACAACGGTTACAACACGTTCATGATCATCGGTCTAGTTGGTGCGTTCATGACCGCCGCCTATATGACTCGTGCTACATATTTAACTTTCTTCGGCGAACCGCGCGGTGCATCTGCTGGCGAATCAAGTCATGCAGCCCACGATGCTCACGATGTTCACGACACGCCTAACGATCATGCAAGTCACGATGAGCACGTATCGCACGGCCCACACGAGTCAGGTCTACTAATCACAGCCCCTTTGATGATTTTGTCGGTGCTCGCACTCGGCTCTGGCTTTTTGAACGCAACGCCATTTGGTGAAAGCTGGGAGCGAATGAAACTGTGGGTTGAGCCGCGCGCAGTTGAAGTTGTTGACGCAACCTACCCGGGCGGCCCTGGCGAATCTCTGATTGTCAATGTGCCAAGCGCCGAAGAAGGGAAGTCAAAATCTGTTTGCGGCACCGCTACGCCAGAAAAAGGTGTTTGTTACGCGCCTAAGTTAGAACACGCGAAATTCAAATGGTCCAAGGCAATGCTGTCGATGGTCATCGTGTTCTTTGGCATGGCGCTTTCGTGGATTCTTAGTTCGCTGTTGTTTACCAAGCGCGACCCTCGGCTTGTTGGCCTTACGCAACGTGTGAAACTTCTCGGGGTTGGCCACAGATTCTTGGTCAACAAATATTATCTCGATGATCTTTACGAAAAAATTATTGTCCGCGGCGTGGCTTATCCAATTTCGAGTGCCGCGTATTGGTTCAATCAAAATATTCTTGATGGCATCTTGCATTCGATTTCTAACCTGACACGCAAACTTTCTGGCTGGGTCTACAAGAACCTCGACCAACGAGTTGTCGATGGCACGGTCAACAACTCGGCAACTTTCACCAAGAATGTTGGCACAGCCGCGCAGCCGTCGCAATCAGGCAAAGTCAGCCAATATGGTGCGCTGTTGTTCAGCGCAGCAGCTGTGGCGGCACTCGTTCTCGTAATTATTAATACTTAACAAGGCGAAAAAGGGAGATAATAAATATGAACATGCTGCAGGAGAACAACTGGTTGCTGAGTGTCGGCACATTCCTGCCATTGCTCGGCGTTGTGGTGATGATGCTTGCACCCAAAGCCTCAGATCAAACAGTCAAACTCATCGCTTTAGTTACATCGATCGCAACTCTCGCTGTTGGCATTTTCACGGCTCTAAATTTCGATTTCGATCAGGCCGAGAAATTGCAGTTTGTTGCCGACGAAAAGTGGATTTCTGTCATCAAGAGTTCATACCTCATCGGTGTCGACGGCATCAGTCTGCCGCTCTATTTGCTGAGCATGGTGATTACTCTGCTCGTCGTCATTTATTCGCTTGACCATGTGCCGAGCCCCGGCAAACCCAAAGCGTTCTTTTCTCTGTTGCTTGTTTTGCAGACGGGCATGGCCGGCACGTTCATCGCCCAAGATTTGATCTTGTTCTTCGTATTCTTTGAACTCGTGCTCTTGCCGATGTTCTTCATGATCGGCGTGTGGGGTGGAGAGCAGCGTCAATACGCGTCGATCAAATTCTTCCTTTACACAATGTTCGGCTCGGCGCTGATGTTGGTTGCATTCTTGGCGTTGTTCTTTAAAACTGGTGCCGAAAGTTTCAGCATTCCTTACTTGATTGAAAACGGTGGAAGCATCGCCAAAAATATTCAGATCTGGATCTTCGCCGGCATGTTCGTCGGTTTCGCGGTAAAGGTGCCGATGTTTCCGTTTCACACCTGGTTGCCAGATGCGCACACGCAAGCGCCAACTCAAGGCTCGGTAATTTTGGCGGCGATTTTGCTCAAACTCGGCACATATGGTTTCGTGCGAATCGCGTTGCCGATCTTGCCAGATGCCGCACGCGAATGGGCGCCGTACATCGGTGGTCTCGCCGTGATCGGCATCATTTACGGTGCGCTTGGCTGTCTCGCACAAACCGACATGAAGCGTTTGATCGCTTTTTCGTCGGTTGCGCACATGGGCTTCGTAATGCTCGGCATTTCAACTCTGACGAGTTTCGGCGTCAACGCGGCGATGTTCGGCATGGTGGCTCACGGTTTAATCACCGGCATGTTGTTCTTCATCGCCGGCAGCGTCAAAGAGCGTTACCACACACTCGAAATTTCAAAACTTGGTGGCATGCTCACGGCGATGCCGCACCTCGGTTGGATTTTTGGTTTTTGCTCAATGGCCTCGCTTGGTTTGCCGGGCTTGGCCGGTTTCTGGGGCGAGTTCCCGGCAATTCTTTCGGCATATAACCCTGCCGAAGGTCTCAACGAAACGGTGTTCAGGGTGTTCATGGTCATCGCCGCACTCGGCACAGTGCTGGCCGCTGCATATCTGTTGTGGATGTTTCAGCGCATCGCGTTTGGTACTTCGAAAGATAGTTCGAGTCACGACCATTCGAGCAACGACGATCTGCACGACGTAACAACTTTCGAGTGGATCTCCTGGACGCCGTTACTTCTCGGCATTCTCGTGCTTGGCATTTTGCCAAACTTGTTGTTCAGCGTGTTTGACCCAGCAGTGCAAATCACATTGAGCGCCTTCGGGGGATAACTTGCAGTCGTTGAACATCTTCGCCGCGCAATGGGTTGCGCCGACGATCGATTATTTCGGTCTTGCTCCAGAACTGGTTCTGGCTGGCGGTCTTTGTTTGGTGTTGATGCTCGATCTGTTTATTGAAGAGCGAAAAAAGTGGATTCTTACTGCGATCTCATCGTTTACTCTGTTGGCGGCGATGGTTCCGGTGTTGATGCTGGCGCTGTCTGAGTCAGAAGTTCGTTCGATGTTCGACGGCAGATATGTCGTCGACAATTTCAGTCTCGTGATGAAAGGGCTGTTTTTGCTCGCTGGCTATGTCGTCGTGTTGCTTTCAAGCTCGCACATTGAACAGGGCGAATATTGGCGCGGCGAATATTGGTTCTTGTTGCTTACCAGTTTGCTCGGCATGTTGATGATGGCGTCGTCGCGCGATCTCGTCAGCATTTTTGTTGCTCTTGAGTTTCTTTCGATTCCGGCATACATGTTGGCTGCATGGCGCAAGCGCGACCCGAAAAGCAACGAGGCTGGCGTCAAATATTTCATGCTCGGCGTGTTTGCATCGGCGGTGATGCTTTATGGCATGTCGTTGATGTACGGCGTGGCGAACTCGACTCTATTGACTGACATCGGCGCCAAAGTCACCGCGACGGGCGAGTTCTCGGCGGTTCACGCATTGGCAGTTGTATTCGTCATCGTTGGTTTTGCTTTCAAAGTTTCTGCTGTGCCGTTTCATACGTGGGCGCCAGACACCTACGAAGGTGCGCCGACACCAGTTACTGCATTTTTGTCGGTCGCATCAAAGGCGGCCGGCTTTGTTGCTCTTGTCGTTTTGCTCTACACGGCGTTTCCGCTCGCACAAGACATTTGGCAGCCGTTCATCTGGGTTCTCTCAGCACTGACAATGACAGTTGGCAATGTCTTGGCTCTCAAGCAGCACAACATCGTGCGCATGATCGCTTACTCATCGATCAGTCAAGGTGGTTTTGTGTTGATGCCACTCGCCGTGGCGGGCTTGTCGGGTTCTGGCACAACAGCACTTCGGTCAGTCGTTTTGTACATGATCGTTTATGCGGCGACCAACCTTGGCGTGTTCGCAATAATTTTAGCGGTGTCGAACAAAACTCGCAGTGGAGAGGTTTCTAGTTACGGCGGGTTGTTCTCTTATGCTCCGACGCTTGGCGTGCTGATGACTTTGTTCTTGGCGTCGTTGGCTGGCATCCCACCACTTGGTGGATGGATTGCCAAGTTTGTTGCGTTTCAGTCGCTGATCCAGTCGCAATCAACTTGGGGTTATGCATTGGCGATTGTTGGCGCGGTGAACTCTGTAATTGCATTCGGTTATTACGGCAACGTGATGCGCGAAATTTGGATGCGACCAGTGCCAGATGGTGACGTCACTGCAATCTCAGTGCCGGGCAGTTTGCGGCTGGCACTTGTGATTACCGCAGGAGCAACGCTGGTATTTGGCATTTTGCCAGGTGTTGGTTTGCATTTTGCCGATCTCGCTGAAATCGCCGGTGCAATCATCAGATAGTGAGATTTCAGCCGCCATTGTTGCGGCTGGTGGTGCAATTTCGTTCGAAAAATTCATGGAGTTAGCTCTGTATTCGCCAACTGGTTTTTATTCGACCGAGGGCCGAGCGGGCAGGCGCGGTGACTTCATCACTTCACCCGAGGTCGGGCCTTTGTTCGGCGCAGTCGTCGCCAAAGCCGCAGATGCACAGTGGCGAAAACTTGGTCGCCCCGAGAAGTTTGACCTTGTTGAAGTAGGCGCTGGTCCTGGCACGCTTGCTCGCAGCATCTTGACCGCCGAACTCGAATGCCGAAGCGCGTTGATCTACACGGCAGTTGAAGTTTCTGATGTACAGCGGAAAATGCACACCGTCGAGATGCACTCTCAGCCAACGATGCCCAGTGCGCCGATCTCAGGCATGATCATCGCCAACGAACTGTTAGATAATCTGCCGTTCAGGTTGTTCGTGTTTGATAGTGGCTGGCAAGAAGCGTTTGTGATTGAACAGAACCATTCTTTTGTCGAAGTGCTGCGCAGAGTCGAT
>JAQCDG010000041.1 GCA_027731085.1 Actinomycetota bacterium
AGTCACAGCAGAAATGTATCTTTGTTTGATTTGAAACTGTTCATCGACGAGAGATTTAAGGCAGAATTAACCCATGGGTTTCTTTGACCGCAATCGTGACGAGTTGGCCGCCAAAGGTTTCGACAAGTCGCGCCTTCCACCTGGTCAATATTTGACCGATCGATTTCCTGTTTTGCATGTTGGCGAAGTGCCGACATACAAACCAGGCGAGTGGAGTTTGACAATCGACGGACTTGTCGAAAAACCTTTCACAATTTCATTTGAAGAACTTCGCGCGATGCCTGCGACGAAACTCATGACAGATATTCACTGCGTCACCAAGTGGTCAAAATTTGACACAACTTGGACGGGCGTGCGAGTGCGCGACTTGTTCGAGCGTGCCAAAATTTCTGAAACTGTAACCCATGTGATGGGGCACGCAGAATATGGTTACACCGCGAATCTTCCGCTGGCAGACATCATGCGCGATGATTCGCTCGTGGTTTATGCCTACGAAGGCGAAGACATTGATCCAATCCATGGTGGGCCAGTGCGACTGTTGATCCCACAGTTGTATTTCTGGAAATCGCCGAAGTGGTTGCGCAGATTAGAACTGATGTCGGCTGATGCCCCGGGCTTCTGGGAAGAAAACGGCTACCACATGTATGGCGACCCGTTTTTAGAGCAGAGATTTTGGGGCGACTGAAAATTAAGTGTAATTAATCGAATAGTCGAATAATTAAATAGTTGTGGCGCAGAAAGTGTCGCCCATTGGCAGCGACGATGAAAGTTCGGGGTTCGTCTCACCGTAAAGTGCAGTCAACATGCCTTTGACCATGCCGCGATCGACCGCGCAAATCACCGGATGTTCAATTGCGAGATCGCCAAACGGGCAGTGATTGTTGACAATGCGAAGTTGATTGTTGCGCTGGTCGGCGTGCGCGGCAAAACCGTGCGCGGTCAACGCGTCGGCGACAGCCTGTAATGCCGAGCGCAAAGATCGCTGGGTCTGGTTGATGTCGTCGCCCGTGAGACTTGTCGCCATTGCGCGACCATATTGCTGACCGACTTCTTCGGCCATCTCGGTGGCTTCTTTTGGTGTCAACAAAGTTAGCGCTTTGCCGAGCAGAGATAAAACTAAATCGTCGCTGCGAACCGGAAACTCAAGCGACTGGTTTGGGTTCGTCGCTGTGTAGTGCTTCGATGGGCGACCCGCGCCTGCGCCGTCTTGTCGAGTAATTTGCACCTCGAGATATCCGCCTGCGGCAAGTTTGTCGAGGTGATGTCGCGCAACATTCGCGTGCAATTTAAACTTTTCGGCGACCTCGCTTGCAGTGACACCATTTTTCGATTCACGAGTGAAAAGATAAATTGCCCGACGAGTTGGGTCACCAAATGCAGATGTGATTGCTGACACGGTGGCGGTGAAGTCGCTGTTGTTTAGTGGACTCGTCGCCTCGCGTGCAACAACAGTTGTCGCAGAAGTTTGGCTTGCAACAGGTGCTTTTTGACTCACGAGAGATATTCTACCTATAGCCATAGTGTTTATTATTTAGCGACCCGATCGGATCAAACCCCAAATGTCTTTGCCAAAAGTAGAACAACTGATCGATGCGCTGCGTCCGGTGCAAGACCCCGAATTGAATCGCTCGATTGTCGATCTTGGCATGGTGCGCGATGTTCAGATTCAGCCGTCAGGCGCGGTGTCGCTGACCGTCGTTCTGACAATTGCGGGTTGTCCGTTGCGCAACGAAATTCAAACTCGAGTCAACACCGCGTTGCGCAGTCTTGACGGCGTAAAAGATGTCGCGCTTAATTTTGGCGTGATGAACGACGAAGAGCGTGCGAAGGTACGCGAACTTGTGCACGGCAATCCTGCGGCGACTGCTGGTAGCAACCCAGCGCAGGGTCACTCTGAAGGACGAAAAATTTCATTTGCTCAGCCGGGGTCGAAGACGCGACCGATTTTAATTTCGTCGGGCAAAGGTGGCGTTGGCAAAAGCAGCGTGACGACAAATCTTGCAGTTGCGTTGGCCGCTGCTGGCTACAAAGTTGGCGTGGTTGATGCCGATATTTACGGCTATTCGATTCCACGAATGTTGGGCACCGATCGTGACCCGGTCGTGATTGACAACATGTTGTTGCCACCCGAAGCGTGGGGCGTGCGTTGCATTTCGATTGGCTATTTTGTGCCCGAAGGTCAGGCGGTCGTGTGGCGTGGTCCGATGTTGCACAAAGCACTCGAACAATTCTTGACCGACGTCTACTGGGATGAACCTGATTTCTTGTTGATCGACATGCCGCCAGGCACAGGCGACATCGCCTTGAGCTTGAGCCAATACTTGCCTCGTGCCGAAGTGTTGGTTGTGACCACGCCGCAAGTGGCTGCGCAGAAAGTTGCTCGTTTGTCGGCAGCGATGGCAGTAAAAGTCAATCTGCCTGTTCGCGGCATCATCGAAAACATGTCGTGGTTCATCGGCGAAGATAGTCAGCGTTATGAATTGTTCGGCAGTGGCGGTGGGCAGTTGTTGGCCGACGAATTGAAAGTGCCACTGCTGGCGCAGATTCCGCTTGTCGAGATGTTGCGCGAAGGTGGCGACACCGGCAAGCCAATTGCTGCAGTTGCCCCAGAGTCTGAGGTGGGTTTGATTTTTGCACAACTCGCAAAGCGAATCGCCGAAGACATGAAGCCCAAGAAAGTCTTCAGCGCCGCGCTCAAAGTTAACTAGTGCGTCTGGTGCATTGCGCCTAGTGTGTTAGATAGTTAATCGGTTAGTGCAAGACCCAACAAACGAAAGAAGAAAATAGTGGATATTCGAATCGGCGTATCGCACGCCTCGCGAGAAATTGCTCTTGACATGCCAGACGACGAAAAGTCGATAACGAAGACCAAGGCGGCGGTTGAGGCGGCTCTCGGTGGCGAGGCACCAATTCTCTGGCTTACCGACAAACGTGGAAAAGAAACCGCGATTCCTGCGGCGAAGATTGCCTTCGTTGAATTTGGTGCGCCAAATGGCGACCGCAAGATGGGTTTTGGCAGTTAGTTAGTTAAGTCTTTATGCCAACACTTGTTGAGATTGCGCACGAACACAGCAATCTTGATGAGGCGTCGCTCGAACATTTAAATTCTCTGCTGTCTGAGTGGGGCATGCTGGCCGATTTTTGTTTCGCCGACATGTTGCTCTATTTGCCAACTCAAGATTTACAATTCATTGTCGCGGCACAAGTGCGAGCCGCAACTGGTCAGACGCTCTATGACACAGATCTTGTTGGCGTGGTTGCAGACCCGCTCGAGCGGGTGATGATCGAAAAAGCGTTTAAGACGCACAAAGTGACGACGGGTGAAATAAAGGTTGAGACCATCGCCGAGTCGGTGAATTTAATGGCGATTCCGGTCGTGTTTGAAGATCGCGTGATTGCTGTGCTGTCACGCGAATGGTCGCAGCGCGCAGGGCGCAAGCCCGGACAACTCGAGCGAACCTACTTGGCGATTTTTGAAGTGTTCTCAAAAATGATTTCTACGGGGTTGTTTCCTTTTGCGGGCCGCGGTGCCGATGCGACTGTCGCGCCGCGAGTGGGAGACGGTGTAGTCGTGCTCGATGCCGACACGCGCGTGCGTTATGCATCCCCAAACGCAGTTTCGGCGATGCATCGCGTTGGCATTAGCGCAAACGCAGTTGGCCAGACATTGGCCGAACTCGGCATCGCCGAGACGGCTGCGCGACACGCCTTTGAGCGATTCGAACCAGTTGTCGAAGAGTTCGAGCAGACTGCAGATGTAACCCTGTTGACGCGAACGATACCGACATTGAAGCGCACGGGACGACAAGTTTCTGTCACGGGCGGCGTCGTGCTATTGCGCGATGTCTCAGAACTTCGTCGTCGCGATCGACTGTTGCTGACGAAAGATGCGACGATTCGCGAGATTCATCACCGAGTAAAAAACAATCTGCAGACGATTTCATCGCTGTTGCGCCTTCAGGTTCGCCGGCTCAAGAGCGAAGAAGCGATCTCGGCGATCAGCGAATCGGTGCGTCGCATTCGCACGATTGCCCTCGTGCACGAAACTCTCTCGCGTGAAGCGGGCGAAGATATCTCGTTTATTGAAATCGTACGGCCGTTGTTGCGCTTGGTTGAAGAGGGTCTGCAGTCGGCCGATCGACCCGTGAAATTTAGTGTCGTGGGTGATGGTGGTCGATTGCCGGCGACGATTGCGACACCACTTTCTGTCGTGATTCTTGAGTTGTTGCAGAACGCAGTTGACCACGGGTTTCCAGAGGGCAGTAAAGGTGGTTCGGTGCTCGTCACACTTTCACGCTCTGTGGATGGTCAGTTAGTCGTCAAAGTTATTGACAACGGGCAAGGGCTGAAGTCTGACTTTGACATGGCAAAAGTAACGGGGCTCGGGTTGTCGATCGTGCGCACTTTGGTGACCACCGAGTTGGCGGGCACGATACAGATGCGTGCGGCGATGGTTGGCGACTCGACGAAAGATCTCAAGATCGCCTGCGACGGCGATGGAACGGTTGTCGATCTGGTGATACCGATCGTCGGCGAATAAATGGTTATTGGCGGTTAGCCGCGGCTCAGGAAATCAGGCGCGAATTGCGGCGTTCGGCTGCTCGGCGACGACGAATGTCGCGGCGCTCATCTTCTGACATGCCGCCCCAGATGCCCCAATCTTGATTTGTCTCGAGAGCGAAGTCGAGGCACTTGCCACGCACTGCGCATTCGTCGCATACGACTTTGGCTTCTGAAATTTGGACCAGCGCTTGGCCCGTTGTGCCAATCGGAAAAAACAATTCGGGATCAGTGTCTTTGCAAGAAGCGTTTCGCCTCCACGAATAGTCTGCAGAACCGAGAGCCAAACTTGTTGCGAGAAAAGACATTGATAAACCCCTTCTAAAATATTCGTGACTCTTGAGTTGCCTTGGGCTTACGCTAGAGAGCAATTGTTGAGTTAGCAATACTTTGTAGATAGTTTTTTTAATTTATATTTCTTATAATTTGTGACCGTCTGAGATATTTTTTCTTGTAGCCTGCGGGCGTGACCCAAGTTATGGCGCATCGCGGTGCATCAAGGGTCGAACTCGAAAATACAACAGTGGCATTTGCTAAAGCGCTTGAAATGGGTGCCGATGCAGTCGAACTTGATGTCCGGCGATGCGGTTCGGGCGATTTGGTTGTGCATCACGATGCAAAGTTGAGTGATGGTCGCGTAATTTTTTCGGTCGATAAAAAAGATTTACCGAGTCATATTCCGACTTTGGCAGAGGCGCTAGATGCTTGCGGTTCGATGTGGGTGAATATTGAAGTCAAGAATGAGCCCAAAGAGCTCGACTTTGATCCACAAGAGGTGACGACGCGAAAAGTAGTTGAGTTTCTTCGTCAGCGTGGTTCGCTTAGTCAATGGCTGATTTCATCGTTTCGTCGCGAAACGGTTGACTTAATTCGCAGTCTTATGCCAGAACTCAAGACGGCCTGGTTGGTGATGACTCTTGACAACGCCGAACTTGAGTCGGTCGCCAAAAAAATGTCGAGCCAAGGTCATACAGCGCTACATCCTTGGGTCAAACAACTTAGTCAACCGATGGTTGACATTTTTCATCACCATGGCTTGCAGATCAACACATGGACATGTGACGACCCGACGCGAATGCGCGAACTAATTGACTGGCAAGTCGACGGCATTTGCACCAACGTGCCCGACATCGCCCTGCAAGTCGTCAACTCGCCCCGCTAATTGAGAATTCTTTTGTGCCTGTCGGCTGAGAACATAAAGTCCAGACAAACCGAATGCAAGTTGGATCGCGACAACATGCCTTGGATGGTAGCCACCCCTCGAGAAGTCATACGGAATTTGTGGCACAAAGTAGGCCAATGGAAAAATCAAGACCATCCAGGTTCTAATTCCGATATCTCTTAGCTTGATCGTTCGCACAACTGCGAGCACCCAAATCAAATCAAGAGCCCAAAAAGCTAGTGAGCGAGGGCTCGGTGGCCAACCGTAATTGAAAGTCACGACCAGTTTATTTACAAATATTGCTCTGGCATTTTCATCGCTGAAAATATTTAGCAGCGCCGAGTAACTAAAATCACTGCTTGGTCCGCCAGTAACAGAGAACAAGATGAACTCGCCTCCGTAATAAAGGTTATGAATCAAACACAGACTCATAGTTGCAGTGAACACAATAAGAAGTTGAGTGCGATCTAGTATCCGTTTCAGATTTTTACCCGTAGCGAGGTCAGATTGAACAAGTAAGAATAAAAAGAGTGCACCAAAGGCTTGGTTGGGTCTGAATTGTGCTGTCAAGGCCGCCATAATTGTTGCGATAATTGCCACTGGTTGCGAAATGCTTCCCCGCATAATTAAGCCAAACGTGACAAAGATCAACATCCATGTTGGATACTCACTCGATGGGGCTATGGCAAATGCAAAGAATATTTGTTCTGTGAACATCACAAAGCACGCAACAATAAACAGTGTGATTAAGTGCTGGTCACGCGAATCAGAAAAGTGCTTCAGAGTTTCGCGAGCAACAAACACCACCGCGGCAAGCGCACCGACGCCCATCAAAATGCCAAGCAGGACATCGTTTTCGCCAAAAAGTAGGTGCTGAATAAATACTAAGTATCGCGTTGCAGGTTGAAAATAAAAAATATCTTCACCACCATTTAAAGAGGCATCAACGAAGATTCTTCGTCCATATCCTTGAGCAACAAACCAGTCACTGTCGCGACCACGAAAGAGTTGAAAACCCCACCATGGGGCATCAGCAAGCCCCGAAAAGCGTCGAGCCAAGTAGATGGTCGGCCCAACGATGATCGCCAAAATGCCTGGGAGCACGCCGATTAGGTTTAAAGATCTATTGAGGTGCAGTGAATAGCCAATCAATAATCCGATCGCTATGGGAATAACAGTCGAGTTGTAACCCCACCACGAAAAGGGTAGATAAGTAAAAAGCAGGTTGCTGAGTAGACACAAAACTAAAAGTCTTGCTAACTCTCGTAGATTTCGCTTTAGCGCGAATATCAAAATCAGCAAGATCGAGAAAATTCCTAGAAGCACTAAGAGATCTAGAAGATTGAAAGCAATGATCGTCAGTCGTGAGTTTTTCGTCAGTGCAGGAATCAGTGGAGGTGTATTGTTTGTGTCAATTGAGAAGGTCGCGAAATCAATTGACACTTGATTGCCTGGTTGATTAATTGGCGCAATCTTGGCGATCGAAAAATCATTTGAGGTCTTCAGTGCATGACTTACTTTCCCGATCGGGATTGTTTGCCCGTCGGGGTAGGTTGCGAAAAGCTCGAAGTATTTATTCGTTTCACTTATGTCGATGTCGGTAACTGCGAAGTCAAAGCCAGAAAATGTGTATTTCTTGTCGCCGAATGCTTTCGCGACGTCTGGTCGTGGCGAAGGCTTGACGACTGCAATTCTCGCGCCGGCTGGATTACGAATCTCAATTATCTTCGGCGCCTGTCTAATGTCTTGATTTATTGCCCAGCCGCGAATATTCAGAGTCAAGTCAGCAACTAGGTTGTTTGCGCGTATTGGCTTTCCAACAAAAAGTTGAGCCCACGGTCCGCGGATGGGAGGCTGTCGATCAGGAATTTCAGATACTTCAAGATCTGCAAACTTGTAGTCGATTAATATTTTTTGGCTGCCTTTTTTGATCGGAACGAGAATTATTGACTTTTGCTCGTATGAGATGGCAGAAGTAATGCTGTCGTTAATCGATACAGATATTTCACCGACAAATTGAATTGGGATAAGCGAGTCATTTTTGATTTTTATATATGAAGCAAATTTCGCCGTGAAAGGGAACCGATCTAGCCAAAGCGCATCAAATCTTGGAAACTCGTTGACGAATGGAAGTCGCCAAGTTGTTTCAGATGCACCAATAGTTCCACCAAAATCAAGTCTGTTTCCAAAGTTTAAAGTGGGCTCCATTCGTGTGATTTGATCAAAACTCCCTATCCGACCATCTTTGATAAATGGTGCCTCAAATGATTTCTCGCACTGCACTTCAGGCGGTGGTGGGGAATAAATACTTCGATAGCACGACTCAAAGCCATCACCAAGGGGTGCCAATACGAACGTAAAGAATTTCAGAATAATTGCCGCAAACATGACAGTGTTGATCCACCGCTTTGTTGCACCATTTTTCTCAGAAAGCACTATTTGAAGTCGCTTGCGGAATTCACCCACAAATAAAGCACAGACCGAAATACCAAAAATTATAAATTCACTTTTTGAACTGAATGGCAAACCGTCAAATCGTAAAAATCCAGATCCGGGTACCGCTAGAAGCGTGAACCACAGAATCCAAGTTTGCCGAATTTTTATCACAGCATTAAGTATTAGGTTTTAGATGATTATTGGTTTGACGAGGCGAAGAGCGTCGGGGCAGTGTTCAATGTGTAGTGATGTTTGTTCGCCGAGATAGTCGCCGTCGAGTTGATACGGAAACGGTGTCGCAAAATTGACTTTTACATCTTCGACATCTGTACGAATGTCGATGCCGGGTGAGGCGCTGATTTGATCTTGGCGAACCGACTGCAAGATCGTGCGCAACATGAGCGGGGTCGTGAGTTTTCTGAAAGTTATTGCCACCAGTTTTTTGTCGATCGAGGCAGCGGTAGAGAGATTGACCGCCATCTTGCCGACATACGTATATGGGTTCGAATTTAGAACGACTGTGAAGTAGCCGTTTGGTATTTTTATGCTGTCAATTTCGACACTGAAGTGCGGATACTTTCTGTCGTAGTTGCGAAACCAGGCTTGCATTGTTGCGAGTCCGAATAATGGCTGACCGATTATCCGCTTGAGCGAAGCTCGTCTCTCGACAAGTTCGACAACTGCAGCGTCGAAACCAATGCCGACATGAAAACAGAAGTAGCGCCCGTTGACACGTCCCAAACTAATTGGGTGAATGTTGTTGTGATCGAGACCAGAACTGAATTGCTGCAACGCAATTACCGGGTCATTTGACGCGCCAAGGTTGCGCACGAACACATTTGTCGAACCGCCGGGCAACATCATCAACGCCGTGTTGCTGCCGGCCAGGCCCGTGGCAACTTCATTGAGAGTGCCGTCACCACCAAAAGCAACGACTAATTCGACACCGCGCTCAGTCGCGTCTTTGGCAAATCGGGTGGCATGGCCGCGTTCGTTGGTCTCTACGACCTGCACGCTGTGGTGGCGGGCAAGGTATTGGTGCACTGCAACGGTGTTTCGTGGATTAACCGAAGATGCGAACGAATTCACAATGAGCAAGATCTGCAAGATCATCAACGGTATCAGCGTTTTGAGATGAGATTTTTGCGTGGTTGTGGGCGAGATTAACGGTAAGAATAGAAGCCATGAATATCGTCGTATGCGTAAAGCAGATTCCAGATCCAGCAAGTCCCGGCGCTCTTGACGCCACAACTCACGCGCTGAAGCGTGACGGAAAATTAATTCTCGACGAGTCAGACGCTTACGGCGTTGAGATGGCGTTGCAACTTGTTGCCACTGCCGGCTCGGGCGAAGTTTATGTTGTGTCGATGGCGCCAAACGGTGAAACATCCGGCATGCGCACCGCGTTGGCGATGGGTGCCGTTAAAGGATTATTGGTCAGTGATCCTGCGCTCGCCGGTTCAGATGCGTTGACCACTGCAAAAATTTTGGCTGCGGCGGTTAACAAACTTGGTGGTGCAGATCTTGTGATCACGGGCACCGAATCTTCAGACGGTTACACCGGCACGGTGCCTGAACAAATTGCAGAGTGCCTTGGTCTGCCGTCGGTAACTTTCGCCAAGAAAGTAAAAATTGAAGGTTCGGTTTTGAAAGTTGATCGCCAGAGCGAGTCTGGTTACGACGAAGTTGAGTGCACGTTGCCGGCCGTAATCAGCGTGACTGCTGGTGTTGTCGAGCCGCGCTATCCAAGTTTCAAAGGCATCATGGACGCAAAAAAGAAGCCGCTTGATGTCGTGACGGCAACTGATCTTGCTGTCACGCCAACTGGTTGGGCTGGCGCTGGTCAAAAAATTGTCAATGTAACGCAAGCCGAGGCCCGCAAAGCGGGACAAGTCATCGAAGATGACGGTGAAGCGTTTGGCAAAATTGTTGCATTTCTTGAAAATCTGAAGTTGATCTGAGAGCAAAAGGTAAACACATATGACAATCAATAATGTTTGGGTTTTCGCACAAGCCTCTGGCGGCGTGGCAACAACTGGCACTCTCGAATTGCTGACAAAGGCGCGATCGCTGTCGAGTAAAGTCACTGCATTTGTTGGTGGCGATGCGAGCGCAATCGCTGCTTCGCTCGGCGAATATGGCGCGACAAAGGTTTATGCAACTGGTGACTTGGCCGGCAAATTGCCTGGCGTTGCACTTTCGGCGGCGATGAAATCGATTATCGATTCAGGTGACACACCAGATGTGATTATGTTTCCGCAAAACTACGAAGGTCGTGACACGATGGCGCGGTTGTCAGTGAAACTCAATCGCACAGTGTTGACCAACAACATCGACATCGCCGACTCGGCCGATGGTGTTGTTGCCACAACACCGATTTTTGGTGGCAATATCTTGGTTGCCGCTGCTTTCAGTGGACAAGGCCCACACTTGGTCTCATTCCGTCCAAAAAGTTTCGCTGCCGAGCCTGCAGGTGCGAGTTCGCCTGAGGTTGTCGCGGTTGCGGTGCCTGACCTTGGCAAGCAAGGTGGCGCAAAGGTCATCGCAGTTCACACCGAGCAATCGTCTGGACCAAAACTTGATGAAGCAGCAATCGTTGTTTCTGGTGGTCGCGGTCTTGGTGAAGCCGGCAACTATTCGTTGATCGAAGATCTTGCAAAGCTTCTTAAGGGTGCGCCTGGTGCGTCGCGTGCAATCGTTGACGCGGGTTGGGTGCCTTACTCGTATCAAGTTGGTCAGACGGGCAAAGTTGTGAAGCCAAGTGTTTATATCGCGGCCGGCATTTCTGGCGCGACGCAGCACATGGTCGGTATGAAGGGTTCGAAGAACATCATCGCGATCAACAAAGACAAAGAAGCGCCGATCTTCGGCATTGCAGATCTCGGCATCGTCGGCGACGTGCACAAGGTTCTGCCAAAACTCATCGAAGCCCTCAAGTCCCGCTCATAATTTCGGTT
>JAQCDG010000042.1 GCA_027731085.1 Actinomycetota bacterium
GCTGGTATTCAGGCTCACCTGAAAATGACATCACCGAAATCAGCGAACGGACTCGTGACGGGTGTTCAATTGTCAAAACTTGGGCAACCATTCCACCTAGCGAAACGCCGAAGATATGAGCACGATCAATTTTCAGAAAGTCCAATAATCCAACAACATCACTCGCCATGTCAGACAGCGTGTATGGCACGGGCGGAACAGGTTCTTCGAGCAATGCCGCCTTCAATGTCGCACCAAGATCAACCGCAATGCCGTCAAACTTTGTCGATAATCCGCAGTCACGATTGTCAAAACGGATCACAAACAAATTCTTGGCCGCAAACATTTTGCAATATTCAGGATCCCACTTCACCATTTGGGCACCGTGACCCTCAATCAAAACAAGCACAGGGTTTTTTGAATCACCAAATGTGTCGTATTCGAGTTCAATTGTTGGCGAGATTTTTGCGCGGGGCATGTGTCTATTCTCTTCTTTTTTGTTGCTAGTCAATCTATATAGTGACTAAAGACTATGTCTGAAGCGCTACTTTCATATCGATCGCCTGGACGCGTCAATTTGATTGGCGATCACACCGACTATACGGGTGGGCTTGTTTTGCCGTTGGCGATCGATCGCTACACAACTATTAGCGGCACCCGCACGCCGTCTACGGTTCGGCTACGCAGTCAAAACGAGCTAGAACCCGTCGAGTTTGAATTGCCAATTTCATTGCCCGAAAAAGTCACCCCAAATTGGGGTCGTTATGTTGCTGGCGTCGCCGCCGAAATGCAAAATCGTGCACATGGCTTCGACGGCGAAATTTCGTGCACCATTCCGATCGGTGCTGGCTTGTCGTCAAGTGCCGCACTCGAAGTTGCAACTGCGCTTGCCCTCGGCGACACGAGTACACCAGTCGAGCGCGCCAAACTTTGTCAGCGCGCCGAATTTCGCAGCGTTGGTGTGCCCTGCGGAATAATGGATCAACTAACCGTCACGTCTGGCGTCCGCGACCATGCGCTACTTATTGATTGTCACGAACTGACAATTTCTCCAGTGCAACTACCCAACGATGTAAAAATCGTCGTGCAATTCATCGCCGAACGCAAACTCGCATCCAGCAGTTACGGCGAGCGTGTCGTACAGTGTGCTGCCGCTGAAAAAATAATCGGTCCGCTACGACTCGCGAAGTTGCAATCATTAGCCAGCATCTCTGACCAAACTGTGTTTCGTCGTGCGCGTCATGTTGTCAGCGAAAATCAACGCGTCCGTGACTTCGCCACGATGTTGCGCACGGGTGACCTCAAATCTGCCGGCCAGTTAATGATCGAAAGCCACAACTCACTTGACCAAGATTTTCAGACCTCAACCGCGCAAATGAACAGTGCCGTCGCAACTGCGATTGCTCAACCCGGAGTGTTCGGCGCACGCATGACTGGTGGCGGCTTCGGCGGTTGCATCGTTATCTTGACTGACGCCACCGCAAAAGTCGACGGCTGGCAAGTCCGCGCCGTCGACGCTGCATCGCAGCGCGACTAACAACTACCTAGTTATTCAAGTACGCGGCGTTTTTGTTCGTCGAACTCCGATTGCGTGATCGAGCCGCGCAACAACATCGCCTCAAGACGCTCGAGTTGTGCCACGACTGGGCTCGCATCGGCATCTCGCCCTATGCGCGCATGAATCGCCTCGTGAATCATGTTCTGCACCTGTTCAGGGTTGCGAATATCGCCAAACAATTGCTGGCCGACTTCGCTCGCCGATTCGATCAACAAATCGCCGGCGCCGAGCATTCGCTCCATAACCGACTGCGCAAAGTTCACATTATTCACCCGCTCGAGCGGTATCTCAACGCCGCGCCGCGCCAAAACCCCCTCGCGAAAAATCACACGCTGCGAAGTGAGAACAAAATATGTACGCGACCAGCGCATCACCGCTGACCCTAAATTAATCAGCCCCAACAAAATCGCTACGAGCAACACCCGACTCACGCCCGTCTTGAACCAATCATCACCCAGTTGCTGCGCCCAAATCGCCAACACAACGAACACAACGACAATCGTCCCCGGCTTGACGAACACAACCCAATGCGGGTGCAAATCAAGATTTATATGCTCACCACGATTTAATAATTTTCGTGGATAAGCCATCCCCCAAACTTAGTTTCTCGCAGCCACACCCACCGCCTAGCGTTATGGCGTGGACGCCGACCAACTACTGCATGGCATGGACGCCGACCAACGCGCTGCAGTAACTTGCCCCGAAACTGCAACCGTTCTGCATGCCGGCGCCGGCTCTGGCAAAACTCGCGTGCTCACCCATCGCATCGCCTATCGCATCGCCAAAGGCACGGCCGACCCACAGCGCGTGCTGGCGATCACATTCACTCGCGAAGCCGCCAGCGAAATGCGCCGCCGACTAAAAACTCTGGGCGTTTCGCGCGACTCGCAATCGGTAACCGTCGGCACATTTCACGCGGTCGCACTCGCCCTGTTGCGTCAACGCCTCGCCGACACGCACAAACAAATGCCGTCAATCGTGCACAACCGTCAACAACTGATCACACATGCGGCCGGCAATCACCCGATGGCGAATCGCCCGCGCGAACTACTAACAGAAGTCGACTGGGCACACGCTCGGCTGATCTCGCCGACAAACTATGCGCAAACCGCAAAACGACTTGGCAGATACACCGCTGCGCCGCACAATGATATTGCGACGATCTACAAGGAATACGAGCAACTAAAAATTCAGCGCAACACTCTTGATCTCGACGACCTCATCGCACGCGTCGTCGAAGCAATGCGTCTCGACAACGCCTATGCCCAAGCCGTGCGCTGGCGATACCGCCATATTTTTGTCGACGAAGCGCAAGACATGAATCCCCTGCAATATGAAATGTTCGAAGCAATTCGCGGACAACGCGCAGACGTGTTCATCGTTGGCGACCCGATGCAGGCAATTTACGGATGGAACGGCTCGGACAAGCGACTCTTCGATGAACTGCCCGACAAAATTCGGGGCACAACAGTCTTGCGGCTACCCAACAATTATCGTTGCACACCCGAAATTTTAAATGCCGCCACAACCGTGGCAAAACTTGTCGATCAGCAAATAGATGTGCGCGCAATCAAACCCAGTGCCGAACCGGTCAATCTGCGTGGTTTCCCAGACGCCGAAGCCGAAGCCAAAGGTGTCGCCGATTGCTTGTGGCAATTTGCAAACACCGGCGGCGTGAACCCGTGGCAATCAGCCGCGGTGCTCGTGCGCACGAATATTCAAAGCGAGATCATCGTCGACGCACTCGTCAAACATAATATTCCTGTTCGAACTAGTCGTCCTTCCAAAGAATTAAATTCAGCGATAGCCGACGCCGCACAAAGCACTAATCGCAATGAACTCGCGACATGGGTCACCGATGTTCTCACCGAAGCAGACTCCGAGATTCAGCGTTGGGTCGCCGAGCAGGTGCAAGTGTTTCTAAAACTTGATCACCCGGGCTCTGTCGACGGCAGAACTTTCACTTCATGGATGCGCACAACTTCGGCTGACCAACGCAGCACCGAAGGTGTCGAAGTTCTTACTTTTCACTCGGCCAAAGGTCGCGAATGGGCTTGCGTCGTGGTCGCCGGGGCCGAAGTCGGCCTCATGCCACATAGTTCGGCAATCACCCAAGATCAACAAGACGAAGAAGTGCGCCTCGCTTATGTCGCGCTCACGCGCGCGTCGCAACAACTATTTGTCACATGGTGCGAGACTCGCAAAGGTCGCACGGCGGGGCAAAGCAATTTGCTCGCAAATATCATCGGCGAGTCGAATCTAAAACCCGAACCGCAAATTGTCGCCCGAACTAGATCGAAAAAAACGACGACACCCTCACTCGAAGATGAACTTCGCACGTGGCGCAGCGGTCGCGCTCGGGTGATCAAGCAACCAGTTGTCAATGTTTGCAGCGACTATGAACTACGCCTGATTGCCAAACAAATGCCGAAAACCACCGAAGATCTAGCCTCGATCGTCGGCGCAATCACAGCGAAAAAAATCGGGCCCGATGTTTTGTCGATCGTTGCTCGTGCCGAGCCACTGCAGGCGATTCAAACGATCAAATAATTTCAGCTCGACTGAGACTGACGAATCTCAAGCAATCGTTGAAACACCTCGGGTCGCATCGAAACGAACAGACCTTTGGCCTCGGCACATAGCGTTTCGCCGTGGTGCAATGTGCCCGCGACGCTAATTTTTCGACCGTCCACCGACGCCACCCAGCCGCGAAAAACGACCGGCTTCAATAGCGGTGTCGGCGAGAGATAGTCAACCGTCAAATTCGCCGTCATACCTGGGTTGCCGCTTAGCGACTGCGCCATGCCCAAAACCTCGTCGAAATATGCCGCGATGAAACCACCGTGTACGCATCCCGGTGGGCCCTCGTATGCCGATGTGAAGGTCACATGACCCACGACAATCGAATCTTTGCCTCCGTCACCATCGATGCTCATTTGCATCGGCACACTCAGCGGATTAATCGAGCCAATGATCGGACTGCGGTCGAGAAAACTATTCATCGGCGCCAGTGAACCCTCGGCCGGCCCGGTGTATTCATGCGAGTGTGGTCGCGACTGTAATCGCAAAACAGCCTGATTAATCATTTTGCGAGTCTCTTCCAACTCTTCGAGAGGCGCCGAGGTCGCCAACAACTCATCGATTGCCGCACGCAGCTCTTGGGCAATCTCTATGCGCTTCGTATCTGTCGGCGAATGCTGCTGGGTGCGAACATGAAAACCTTTGAATGCACTCTCGTGTTGCGGCACTGATTTAATCTCAGGCTCGTTTTCTGACATTGCGCTACTTTTTCGATTTCGTCAAAGTATTTCTCAATGCAATAGTCACGGGAACATGATCACTTGGCTTTTCACCTTTGCGCGCGTTGCGATCAATACTTGATGCTTCAACTTCGCCCAACAACGACTTCGTGGCCAATAAAAAGTCGATTCGCATGCCTTCGCCTTTGTGAAAACTTCCGCCGCGATAGTCCCACCAAGAAAAAACTTTCGGCTCAGGGTGCAGTTGTCGAAACACATCGGTCAAGCCCCATGCACACAAATCTGCAAACACTTCGCGCTCGGGTGCGCTGACATGGGTTGCCCCTTCGAACTTGGTCACATCCCAGACATCGTCGTCGGTTGGCGCAATATTGAAATCGCCACCAATCACGAGCCGTTCACTCGGCTTGGCGATTGCATCGGCATGCTGTTTTAATTTTTTCATCCATTCAAGCTTGTATTTGTAGTGGTCGTCTTCAAGCGATCGACCATTGGGCACATACACACTCACAACTTTCACGCCATTGCACGTGGCCGAAATAATTCTTGCCTCATGGTCGGGCGCAATCGGCTTGGCAAAGTTGGTGACAACATCGGTCAAGCCAACTTTTGAGATAATCGCCACGCCATTCCATTGACCTTGACCAAAGTGCGCAGACTCGTAACCCATTTCGGCAAAAGTCAAAGCAGGAAACACTTCGTCTTTCATCTTTGTTTCTTGCATGCACAACACATCAGGCTGGTTTTCGTTCACCCACTGGGTGACGCGTTCAAGTCGGGCTTTAAGCGAGTTGACGTTCCATGTCGCAATTAGCACGACAACACCGTACTCAAAAAGTGTTTAACGCTTCTTACTCGGCACACTCTTCTTTGCAACCGGCTTGCGGTGCCTCGATCGACGCTTGGCTTTCTTCGCCTGCTGACCCCGCGAAGTATGCGTCTTGGTTTGCGCGCTGCGTTGCGTGTGCGTCTTCACTGGCGCCTTTTGCGTCGCCAGAGACTCCATGCCAAATACCGCAAGTTCAACACTTCGCCGTGATGGCGTATAGCCAACAACGACCAAACTCAGCACTGCCCCGAGTTTCACGTGCTCGCGTGCACTACGTGGAATCGGGTTGGCCATCAATCGCATCGACAAGTAGCCCGAAACTTCACCGATTTTCACGTACACGCCGTGCGACGCATAACTGTGCACTGCACCTTTAACTTTTGTGCCAATCGGATTCTTCTCGACGAAATTCAAGAACGGTGTCAACTCGTTGAGTTTTGGCGGTTGCGATTTTTGTGCTACGACTTTTTGTGTTATGACTTTTTGTGCGACGACTTTTTGTGCAATCACTTTTTGCGTATTTAACTTCGACACCGAGGCCTTCGGTGGCGGTGACTTCGGCACAGGCATCGGTCGCATCGGCGAACGAGTCGACTTGGCGCGACGCAAAGTTGCTGCCGACTCTCGACCGACAAGTTTCCGCACCGGCAATCGCCGAATAAACACCCAACCCACATTCGGCACCGGCTTGCCGCCGATCAATCGACCTTCATCGAACAGCCATTTATATTGATCGTGAAATTCTTGATAACTATCATTCGATAGGACGCTCGCCTTGACTTTGTCGGCGATCGTCAACACGAAGCCATCACCGCGACCAACTGCACCTGCTGGGGGTGCAACGAGTTCGTTGTTGTTTATCGCCTCGTCAAACTCGACCCGCTCACGGCGATCAATTCGATGACCGAATGTTGCATCCACAACCACGGTCACTTTCGTCCCCGGAAACTCCTTCATAAACGCCAACACGGCATCATTAAGTTGTTTCAGGCTTGGTTCGGTTCGACCCTCTGTCGCAAGATTCGAGCCGTCAACTACGACATGCGAAAACGATTTAATCACCCTCTCATTCAACCACCGCCAACTAGTTACCCGTTAGCGAATGTCTGCGCCATTAAGTCGTCTAGTTCTTGATCGTGAATTGTTTTTGACCCAGTCGCCGGACTACCAGACTCAACTCGCGCAACATGGCGCAACGAATAGCCCTGCTCTTTCAGCGACCAGATGCGGTCGTCGACGAAATATCTCGGCCCCATGTTCTCTGGTTCTTCTTGCAGCCAGACCAGTTCTTTGGCGTTCTTATATCTCGCCAAAATCTGCTTGATCTGCTCAATCGGAAACGGATAAAGCTGTTCGATTCGCACAATCGCATATTTTGCGCCACGCTTGTCGCGCTCGGCAATCGCATCCCACACAACTTTGCCGCTGCACAGAATCACTCGGGTTATGTCTTCTGGTCTGACAACCGATGTGTCGTCGAGCACCTCTGCAAAACTTCCGGTCATTAATTCATCTATTCGTGAGCGACTCTGCTTCATTCGCAACGGCTGTTTCGGTGAAAAAATAACCAAGGGCTTGATGCGGCTTTGCTTGACTTGGCGTCGCAACAAATGAAAATACTGCGCAGCAGTCGTCGGGTTGCACACCTGAATGTTGTCTTCGGCACACAACTGCAAGAACCGCTCGATTCGCGCCGAAGAATGCTCGGGACCCTGACCCTCGTAGCCGTGAGGCAACAGCAACACCAGTCCATTTCGTTGCTGCCATTTATCTTCGGCCGCAACCAAATACTGGTCGATGATGATTTGCGCGCCGTTAACAAAGTCGCCGAACTGCGCTTCCCACATCACAAGTGCCTTTTGGTTGGCATGCGCATATCCATATTCGAAACCCAGCGCCGCATATTCACTCAACAGCGAGTCGTACACCCAGAAGCGACCCGTCGCCTCGGGCATCTCGGCAAGCGGCACCCAGCGACGCTCGTCCAAATAGTCGATCAAAGTCGAGTGGCGGTGACTGAAAGTTCCGCGACGCGAGTCTTGACCCGCAAGTCGCACCGATGTGCCCTCTAGCACCAAACTGCCGATCGCCAGAGCCTCGGCAGTTGCCCAGTCAACTTTGCCCTCGTTGGCGACCATTGCATCTCGCGCCTCAAACTGACGCAACAACTTCGGATGCACCATGAAGCCGCTCGGATAACTACGCAGTTGCGTCAACACCGCATCTAAGTTTTGACGCGACACACCTGTTTGAAAACGCGGTATTACACCAATCGGCACAGGTGGCTTTGCGGCGATTACTTTCTCGGTCGTCTTGGCCCGCGTCTGTTCAAGCGCGCCTTGCAGTTTGGCCTGATAATCAGTCAACGACTTTTCAGCCTGGTCTACAGTTATGTCGCCACGCCTAACGAGAGTTTCAACATAAAGTTTGCGCACGCTTCGCCGTTCGGCAATCGCCTTGTACATCAGTGGCTGGGTATAGCTCGGGTCGTCACCTTCGTTATGCCCATATCGGCGATAACAAATCATGTCGATCACGACATCTTTATGAAAAGTTTGCCGATACTCAAATGCGAGTTGCGCGACTCTTACGCACGCCTCTGGGTCATCGCCGTTGACGTGGAAAATCGGCGCTTGAACGGTTTTCGCGACATCACTGCAATATTGCGACGATCGCGCATACTCGGGCGATGTCGTGAAGCCAATTTGGTTGTCAATGATCAAATGAATCGTGCCGCCAACGCGATACCCGGATGTGTCGCTCATCGCCAAACACTCGGCAACCACACCTTGACCGGCAAACGCCGCATCGCCGTGAATCGCCAATGACAACACGCTGTATGCAAGCGGCGGCTCGATCTGGTCTTGCATCGCTCGCACCGTGCCGAGCACGACAGAGTTCACAGTTTCTAAGTGACTCGGGTTTGAAACCAACTCAACGTTCATCTTCGCGCCGCTCTCGGCGACGAACTCGCCTATTGCGCCGAGGTGATACTTTACGTCACCCGAACCTTGCACCGATGACGGGTCGACATAACCTTCGAACTCTTGAAAAATCTGATCGTAATCTTTGCCTACGACATTGGCCAAGACATTCAACCGACCACGATGTGCCATGCCGATCACGGTGCCGTGCATTTTTGCGTCGGTCGCCAGATTCAAAATTTTGTCAAGAATCGGTATCGCCGATTCTGCACCTTCAAGACCAAATCGTTTCGTACCGACATATTTGGTCGACAAAAATCGCTCGAACGCTTCGGCTGCATTTAGACGCTCAAGCAACCGAATCTTGTCAACAGCAAAATCATTGCGCTTCACTCCCTCAATTTTTTCTTGAATCCACTTTTGCTCATCGGTATTTTGAATATGCATATATTCGATACCGATCGTGCGGCAATACGCATCGCGCAACACACCCAACAACTCACCCAAAGTCGAACGATTGACCCCGCCGACGCCACCGGTCAAAAATTCGCGATCCAAGTCCCAAACGGTCAGGCCATATGTCGCGGGGTCGAGTTCGCGTGGCATTCGCGGGGCACGCCAATGCAATGGGTCAAGGTCGGCTATCAAATGTCCGCGCACGCGATGCACGCGAATCAAAGTCGCGATCTGCATTTGCTTTTCGAGCAATGCATCTTCGCTGTCAAGCGAGTTCGAGTCGTCTCGCCACTTCACCGATTCATACGGCACGCCGAGACTGCTGAACACATCGGCATAAAAATTGTGTTCGCCGGTCAACAACTCGTGCACATATTTCAAGAACATTCCGCTTTCGGCGCCCTGAATTATTCGGTGGTCGTAAGTGCTCGTAACTGTCACAACTTTTGACACGCCAAGTCTTCCGAGGGCACGCTCATCGCTGCCTTGAAATTCAGCCGGATAGTCGATCGTGCCAACGCCGACAATCAAACCTTGACCAGCCATCAACCGTGGCACCGACATTTGCGTGCCAATCGTGCCAGGGTTGGTCAAACTGACATTTGCCCCCTGAAAGTCTTCAAGCGTCAACTTGTTGGCACGAACTTTACGGATGATGTCTTCATAGGTCAACAAGAAACCCACAAAATCGAGTGTGTCGGCATTGCGCAGAACTGGCACCACCAAACTGCGTTGTCCCTTGCCTTTGTCGACATCAACTGCCAAACCCATGTTCACACGGTTGAACTTTTGAATCTGCGGTTTGCCTTTTCCGTCGACTACATAAACATGTTTCATGTTCGGCACGGCGTCGGCGATCGCCCGCACGATCGCATAACCAATTAAATGGGTGAAACTAATTTTGCTTTCGCCACTTCGCTCGCGATAGCCGTTGATTACTTTGCGGTTAACTTCTAGAAGTTTTGCCGGCACCTGGCGCACGCTCGTTGCAGTGGGCACTACAAGACTGGCCTCCATGTTCGTTGCAATCACTGCCGAAACTCCACGCAATGGCTCTGGTTCGACTACCTCTAACGGCGTCTGCTCAACGGGCGCAGTAGCAGCAATCGGTCGTGGCGCACGGGGTGGCGCTTCAGGCGAAATCGGTTCTTTAACAGCCGACTTGCCGTTGCCAGAAGTTTTTGTCTCAGACTTGGCTTTCAGCTTTGTCGCTGTAACTAGCGGTGGAGCCACATTTTCTTCAAGAAATTCAGTCAGCGACTCAAAACTCGGTCTGATCAACTCACCAGTCGGGTCGGCCTTTGGTGAGCCAACTGGTTTGTAATCGCTAAAGAACTCACGCCACGCCAGTGACAAAGTTTCGGGTTCGTCGCGGTAGCGCTCGTACATCTCCTCAACTAACCAGGAGTTAGCACCAAAGTCCTCCGTGTTTGACTGCTCAACCATCGGTTACATCGTAATGATGATTATTTGAGAAGTACCTCTGAAGCAATCCAAAGGATGAGCCACAAGACACCACCCGTTATCATCGCGTTCTTGTGTGACTCAAATGGCCACAAAAGTTTGTTTGTCGCTGCAGTGCCACCCAGAAGTCCGAGAGCGTTGATTTGCAAAATTGCGGTCAACACCAGAGCGATGATCAAAAGTGTCATTGCGTTGCTT
>JAQCDG010000002.1 GCA_027731085.1 Actinomycetota bacterium
CTGAGTGCTCTGCACGAGGATGAACAAAAAACTGTTTATCCATAACAGGCGAAACGGCTTTATCGCCACCAGTTCACTGGGTCGAATTCCCCGCGTCGACACTGGAGAATTCATCACTAAGAGCATCTCACAGATTTGAGATGTGAAACGAGTTAAGGGTATTCGCTGCCTTAGCTCAGGTCTGCTGGTGTCTGGCGCTCGTTGAGGTGCAAGTCAGTGCCCGTATACGGATGCGCTAGCGCGACTTCTTCGTTCAACTCGACGCCAAGACCTGGCTCTTTCGACGGAATCACATAACCGTTTTCGAATTGAATCGGCTTCTTCAAAATCTTGGCGTGAAAACCACCCCAGTCTTGAATGCTTTCAAGAATCAAGAAGTTCGGCGTGCAAGTGCTCAACTGAATATTGGCTGCGCCCTCAATTGGCCCGCAATAAAGATGCGGGGCAATTTGCGCGTGATAGGTCTCGGCGATCGACGCAATTTTCTTGCCTTCGAGAATGCCACCGCAACGACCGGTTGCCAACTGAATAATCGACGCCCCGCCGACGCGCAACAAATGTGCGAATTCATATTTTGAAGTGAGCCGCTCACCCGCTGCAATCGGAATGCTCGTATGCGCCGCGACTTTGGCCATTTCTTCTGGTGCATCTGGCGGAATCGGCTCTTCAAACCACATCGGGTCATACGGCTCGAGTTGTTTCGCCAAACGAATCGCGCCCGATGCCGTGAACTGGCCGTGGGTGCCAAACAAAATATCGGCACGATTGCCGACGGCTTTGCGAATCGCCGCGACCATTCGTACGCTGCGATCAATTGTCGCCAGCGAAGGTTGTCGGCCGTCATAAACCGAATATGGGCCAGCAGGGTCAAGTTTTACCGCAGTGAAACCCCGCTCAACTTCACGCACGGCGGCCTCGGCAGCAAGATCTGGGTCGCTATATACGGGGTGATCCGAGTGGGCATCAAACTCATTTGGCGGATACAAATATGTGTAGCACCGCAAGCGATCGTGAATTTGACCGCCGAGCAATTCATAAACCGGTTTGCCGGTGTCTTTGCCGCAGATGTCCCACATCGCCATTTCAAGGCCGCTGACAACACCAGCAGTGCTGAAGTCTGGTCGGTGCGAGAAACCCGAACCATAGGTGCGACGCCACATTTTTTCAATGTGAAACGGATCAGAGCCGAACACATAGCGAACGAAAATATCTTCGGCGACTTTGCACACAACTTGCGGCGAATATGTCGCCGTATAAATTTCACCGATACCGGTTACGCCAGTATCGGTGGTTAGTTTCACGAAAATGAAGTAACGACCGCCGGTTCGAGGTGGTGGATTGCCAACTACGAATGTCTGCAGTTTCTCAATCTTCATGACCCCACCTGTCTATTTCTGAATTGTTAAAAACAATCACATTCCGCAAAGCTTCACCGCGTTTTACAGCCGCAATTGCCTCGTTTATCTCTTCTAAAGGATATGTCTTGGTCACCAGTTCATCTAGTTTCAGTCGACCTTGCTCGTAAAGAGAAATCAAATTCGGAATATCAACCTGAATTCGCGCCGCCCCCATCTTTGAACCGAGAATGTTTTGGCTATACGCAACCATCGTTCCAGGGTCGATTTCCGACATCACACCTTTAGCCGGCATACCAACCAAAACGACTGTGCCCGACTTTGCAAGCAAACCATGCGAAGAGTCGAATGCTTGTTTGGCGCCAACAGTGACGAAAACATAATCTGCGCCCCGACCATCAGTTATATCTTGCACGCGCTTGGCGACATCTTCTTTACCTGAGTTGATGCCATGAGTTGCACCAAACTTCTTGGCTGCTTCAAGTTTTGAATCTGACAGGTCAACCGCAACAATCGACCGCGCACCACTTACGCGAGCACCCTGCACCGAGTTCAGACCAACTCCACCCGCGCCGATCACAACAACATGGCTACCTGGCTCGACTTTGGCGGTGTTCGTCACCGCACCAAAACCCGTAATCACACCACATGCCAGCAACGACGCACTCGCTGATTTGATGTCTTTCGAAATCACGACAACTTGCGAGTCATGTACGACCACATATTCGGCAAAACTGCCGGTGCGCATCGCTTGCACAATTGACTCGCCCGATTTCGAAGTCAGCGGGCTCTTTGTATCTAGCGGAAACGAAGTTTCGCAAGTCACTGGCATTCCGCGAGAGCATCCACGACAGTGACCACAAGAACGAATCAGCGTGACTACAACATGATCGCCAACTTTGACCGACGAAACGCCAGCACCAAGCTCCTCGACAATTCCAACGCTCTCATGACCATAAATTGCTGGCAGCGTGCCACCCCACGCCCCATCGGCATACGAAATATCGGTGTGGCAAATCGCAGTTGCCAGAATCTTGACTCGCAACTCGCTGGCTTGAGGTTTAGCCAAATTGACATCTTCGATTACAAGTGGCTTACCAAACTCACGACAAACCGCTGCTTTCACTGATTTCACCTTTCAGAATTTTTAATTTCGAAAATCACGAGATTCTTGGTCAAGAATCTCTGTCAACGCCGCGAGGTGATACTCGGCAGCGTTCGGATACTCTAGCCATTGTTTGCAAACCATCGCAGCAGTCTCATTGGGTATGAGTTCAAGTTCGTGTCTCGTCGACATTGCCAACACTTGTAATTGCGAGGCTTTTTCAAGATAATAAAGTTCATCAAACGCCTCAGCCACCGACTTGCCCACGACAATGACACCGTGATTTGCCAAAAACAAAACACTGCGTGACCTGCCCAAAAGTTTGGCGACTCGCTCACCCTCGCTGACTTCAAGCGCCATGCCTGCATAATCACGGTCATACGCGATGCGATTATAGAAACGACATGCATTTTGGTCGAGCATCAAGAATTCAAAATCTTGCAGACAAGCCAACACAGTCGTATACGGCATGTGCGTGTGTAGCACGCACCGCGCATCAGGCACCAATTTATGTATTTGCCCGTGCAGGTTGATCGCCGTCGGGTCGACAATTTGACCAGCGCTGATGCCAAAGTCTTTTGCATTCATTTCGACCAGCAACAAATCACTCGCCCGCATTCGTGAAAAGTGCCGACCCGCAGGATTAATTAGAAACTTCTGACCATCACCAGAAACTGCGACACTGAAATGATTGGCAACCGCTTCATGCATGTTCAATCGCGCCGCCGAGCGAAACGCAACTGCTAAATCTAAACGAGCCTGTTGCTCGATCGTCATAACTTAAATGCTATTGCAATCTGGCTGGAAACCCAGGCGCACGAAGATCTGTGCCAAGTGCGTCTTCAAGCAATTTGACGACCTGAGTCGACCACACTTCTCCGCCATATTGTGACTTGGCACGCACAAAGGCTTGTTGCACGGTGCTCGCCACATCAAGTGGCACACCAAACTTGCGACCGTATTCCATGGCAAAGCCCATGTCTTTCAGCGCGAGGTCCATCGTGAAGCCAATGTCGTAACTGCCGTTGAGAATAACTTGACCTTCGGTTTCATGCACAAAACTGTTGCCCGAACTGTTTTTGATTACTTCGTATGCAATGCCAAGATCAATGCCGCCTTTTTTCGCGAGCATCAATGCTTCACCGCATGCCACGAGGTGGATAAACGCGAGCATGTTCGTGATCACTTTGATCACGGCTGCGCTGCCAAGTTCGCCGACATAAATAACAGGTTTGCCCATTGCCTCAAGCAGATCTTTATGTGCTGCAAAAATTTTTGGGTCGCCGCCGACTAGCACGGTGATGTCACCTTCGGCTGCTTTATGCACGCCACCAGTCACGGGTGATTCAAGAGTGTTGAAGCCCAATTTTGTCGCGATTTCACCGAGACGCAAAGTTTCACTGCGATCGTTGGTGCTCATGTCGATCCATGTTGCACCTTTGGCCAAACCAGAAAATACGCCGTTATCGCCGTTGACGACTACATCGATCGCCCGCGGTGACGGCAAGCAAGTAAACACAACTTCAGATGCTTGCGCAACTTCTTTGGCCGAATTCGCCCACTTTGCACCTTTGGCGATCAAACTTTCGCCAAGCGATTTGTTCAGATCGTTGATCGTCACATTGTGTCCGGCGCGCAACAAACTTGCCGCCAGATAAACACCGAGATGTCCGAGGCCAATAAAACCACAATTTCGTTTTGTATTGCTCATAGTTGTATCCATGTCGTCTTCAAGTTGGTGTAACCCTCTATTGAATGCATCGAGCGATCGCGCCCCGTGCCAGATTGTTTGAATCCACCGAACGGTGTCGTGATTGAACCCTTGTCAAAAGTATTCACCCAAACGGTGCCGGTGCGCAATTTGCGCGCAATGCGATGGGCTTTCGTAATGTCACGAGTCCAAACGGCCGACGCCAAACCGTATTGCGTGTCATTGGCGATGCGAACTGCTTCATCGGCACTTTCAACTGCAATCGACGCCAACACCGGCCCAAAGATTTCTTCGCGCTCGATACGCATACCTGGTTTGACATTTTGAAACACGGTTGGCTTGATGTAGACACCACCTTTTACTGGTTCGGCTTTTTCGCCACCCGAAAAAACTTTCGCTCCTTCACTTTTACCGATATCGATATAACCGAGCACGCGCTCGAATTGTGTCTTGTCAACAATCGTGCCCATAGCCGTCGTCGGGTCATATGGGTCACCAGGCTGAATCGACTTAGCTATGTTCGTGATCTTTTCGAGCAATTCATCTTCGACTGCTTTTTCTACGACGAGTCGCGTGCCGGCATGACAAGTTTGTCCGGAGTTATAGAAAACACCCCAAGCAATCGATGAAGCCGCTGCGTCAAGATCTGCACAGTCGCTCAACACAATTTGTGGCGTCTTGCCACCAAGTTCAAGCGACACAGATTTGCCGTTGCTCTCTGCCGCGTATGTCAAGAAATATCTGCCGACCTCCGTCGAACCAGTGAATGCGAGTTTGTCGACATCCATATGTCGACCGAGTGCGGCACCAGCCGTTGGACCAAAACCAGGCACGACATTCAATACACCGTCTGGCAAACCTGCTCGCGAACCAAGTTCGGCGAAGAACAATGCCGACAGAGGCGACTGCTCTGCTGGTTTAAGCACAACTGAGTTGCCGCCAGCCAATGCGGCACCAACTTTCCATGAAGAAATAATCAACGGATAATTCCACGGCACTACTGCACCAACAACACCGAGCGGCTCGCGCTCGATCAACGCAACTGCATCGCGCGGCACCGGTGCCACTTGTCCGTACATCTTGTCGATCGTTTCGGCAAACCATTGTAGGTTGTTGGCCGCCGAAGCGATGTCAACATTCACCGAGTCACCAATCGGCTTGCCGACATCCATGGTCTCAAGCAATGCAAGTTCATAGATGTTTTCGCGCATCAACTGCACCCAGCGCAACATAATGTTCTTGCGCTCAAGTGGTGCCATTTCACTCCACACGCCATTACTAAACGACTTTCGCGCAGCAGCCACTGCCCGATCAATGTCTAGCGAATCGCCTTCGGCAACATTTGCGGCAACAGTATTGTCTCGCGGATTAATCGACTCGAATGTCTTTCCACTCGCTGCGTCTACAAATTTGCCGTCAATAAACAGTTGGGTTCGTGACACTTTCTGCGCCGCACGTTTTGTCCATTCTTCGCGACTAAGTAGATCGGTCATCTTTTCTCTCCGTTACTTTTTACCTAATTGTCAAGCCACGACGCTATCAGTACGACCTGTCAGAATATAAGCGTGCCGTCAGATCAATCTTCGAACATCCCGACAACTTGTCTCTTGGCAATCGCCTCGGTGCATCGCACTGGTTCAACATTGCTTTGTTCGATATTGCGAGCAACTCACTTGGCAGGCATGCCAATGGAATACCTAAATATTCACACCAAGAACTTCACCAATTTTCGCAACGAAAATAATCTTCCAAAACTCAACTCGCGTGGCGCTCTGATCGGCACACTACGCAAAGTCACCGGCCGCAGCGCCTGGCGCAACATCGAATATTTCTCTGATTCGTCATGGCGCGCATATCTAAATCGAGCGGCTGAACTGAACACGACGACCAACGGCGTCTTCGGCATAAAGATGCACTACAACCAATACGAAGAGCACATGCTGCAGCGCGGCATCGACGCCAACTTTTGGGATGCACCGATCAAATGGGTGCGCATCACCCGCGACAACGAAGTTCGACAGGCAATTTCACTCGTTCGCGCCGAACAGTCAAACCAATGGAACAGCAACATGTCGGCAATTCGCGAACCCGTTTATGACGAGCAGGCCATCGTCGAAGCACTTGAAACAATTTCTGTTGCCAACAAAAATTGGGATGCGTACTTCGCCAAGCATTCAATCACCCCATTGTTCGTCACTTACGAGCAACTCACCCGCGACATGGATGCAACAGTGCGTCGAATTATGAGTCACATCAACACGCCAATCGACACAGTGCCAGAGCCACAAACCAAGCGACAGTCAGATGGCGCAAGCGCACAGTGGGAGCAACAATTCTTGAACTCACGACCCGAATTTGCCTCGCGCGCTGCCACAATATAAGTGTGAGCGTTTCGGCGATATTTGACCCAACTAAATGGACCCAAGTTAAAGATTTTTCTTTCCGCGATATCACTTATCACCGCGCCAAAGATCACGGCACGGTTCGTGTCGCGTTCAACCGCCCCGAAGTTCGCAACGCCTTTCGCCCAAGCACAGTCGACGAGCTTTATCGCGCGCTAGACCACGCACGCCAGACAGTTGATGTCGGGTGTGTGTTGTTAACTGGCAACGGTCCATCACCCAAAGATGGTGGTTGGGCTTTTTGCAGTGGCGGCGACCAGCGCATTCGCGGTCGAGATGGCTACCAATACGAATCTGGTGACGAAAACAAATCAAGCACCGGACGACTGCACATTCTCGAAGTGCAACGACTAATTCGCTTCATGCCAAAAATTGTGATCTGCGTCGTACCCGGTTGGGCTGCTGGGGGCGGGCACAGTCTGCACGTTGTCAGCGACTTAACTTTGGCCAGCAGAGAACACGCCAAGTTCAAACAAACAGATGCCGATGTTGCAAGTTTTGACGGTGGCTTCGGCTCGGCTTATCTCGCCCGTCAAGTCGGACAAAAGTTCGCCCGCGAAATTTTCTTTTTGGGCCGCGAATATTCTGCCGAAGATGCTCACCGCATGGGCATGGTCAACGCGGTAGTTGATCACGCCGACCTCGAAAGAGTCGCTCTCGAATGGGCAAAAGAAATCAACGCAAAAAGCCCAATGGCACAACGCATGTTGAAGTTTGCGTTCAACGCAATTGATGACGGCCTTGTCGGTCAACAAATTTTTGCTGGCGAAGCAACTCGTCTCGCATACATGACCGAAGAAGCCACCGAGGGTCGCGATTCTTTTGTCGAAAAACGCGACCCTGACTGGGCGAAATACCCCTGGCATTTTTAATCTTGCGACACTTGCGCTAGAACTCGCAATGATCACGACGATTACTTCAAGCCAAGACCCGCGACTAGATCCGCTTCGGCTCAACGAGCGCCAGTTAACGACTATCGCCGAGCGTCGATCGACACTTGCCGCCGGTCGGTTCATCGCCGAGGGTGATCTCGTCGTCGCGCGCGCGCTTGATAGTGGCTACAAACCCGAAGTGGTGCTGTGCGATGCCGAACAAGCCGAGCGATTGCATCTGCAGATTTCGCAACTCGGTGGCCTGTGTCTGACTGCCGACATCGAAATTCGCCGTCAAGCAACAGGTCTCGGCGTGCCGCTCAGTGCCCTCGGAGTTTTCTTTCGCCTCGAACCCCAAACAGTCGACCAAGTTATTGCGCAAGCCAACCGAATTATTGTTGTCGAAGCAGTTGACAACCCCAGCAATATCGGGGCGATCGTGCGCTGCGCAACTGGTTTGGGTTGGGATGGTTTGATCTGCGACACGACAAGTGCCGACCCACTTTCTCGCCGCGGGCTGCGGGTTTCTATGGGGTCTGCTTTTAACTTAAGTTTTGCGCGCACAGCCGACATCGTTCAGACGCTTCAAACATTGCACGCTCAAGATTTTAAAGTCTTTGCACTTACCCCGGACAGCGACTCGGTCGACATTGACCAAATCAAAATTGACCCGATGCAAAAACGAGCAATAGTTTTGGGTTCAGAGCGCGCAGGTCTCAGCCAACAAGCGCTCGCCTGTGCCGATGCTCGCGTCAAAATTGCGATGAACCCAAATGTTGATTCGCTAAATGTCGCCGCCGCCGCAGCAATTAGTTGCTACGCGCTTCGCTAACGCGAGCTAACGCGAGCCAATTATCTCGGATATTCAGCCGAAGAAATCGGCAAGCCCGTATCGTTGCGCAGATGCTCGGCGGCTTTGACGAAATATTCGGTCATCGCGCCACGAATCTCGTCGTCAGGCACGAGTTCGTTCACCGCAGTAAGCATGTGCACCAGCCACCGATCGCGCTCTAAATTGCCGATACGAAACGGCATGTGTCGCATTCGCAATTGTGGATGACCGCGATTCTCGTTGAACAGCGTCGGTCCACCCCAGTATTGGGCGAGAAACCAAGTCAAGTGCTGGCGTGCCTTGACTAAATTTTTTGGGTCTTCATATAGCACGATCAAGACTTCGTCAGTGGCTACACCTTCATAAAAACGGTCGACGAGCCTTTCGAAAAATGAAAGGCCACCAACTTGCTCGAAGATCGAACTATCTGAACTCAGGGTCTTGCCAATCTGGAAACAAATTTGGCATGTCGCTCGAAACTTTCATCGTGAAGTTTGCCGCACGCTTTTCAAGAAAACTCATTACACCTTCGCGTGCATCAGCAGACTTACCGCGTTGCAAAATGCCTCGTGATTCAGCCCGATGGGCTTCCATCGGGTGCGAAGCACCGAGCATTCGCCACAACATCTGTCGCGATAGCGCAACAGAAACTGGTGCCGCGTTATCGACGATTTCTTTGGCCAGCACACGTGCCGCGCCGAGCAGATCGCTGGCACTATGAACACTTCGCACGAGACCGGCTTCACGGGCTTCATCTGACGAAATCATTCGACCAGTAAAAACCCATTCGGTTGCGCGCGAGATGCCAACAACGCGGGGCAAAAACCAAGAAGAGCATGCCTCGGTGATGATGCCGCGTCGGGTGAAAACAAAACCAAACTTTGCGCTATCGCTCGCCAAACGAATGTCCATCGGCAAAGTCATCGTCACGCCAACACCGACAGCCGCACCATTAATTGCCCCAATGACCGGTTTCAAACTTTCAAAAATTCGTAGAGACACCAGCCCACCTCCGTCACGAGGCAAACGTGCACCATCATCGCTAACACCACTGCTCGCACCACCGCTTTTAGCCATCACATCGCTGCCACCTCGACCAAAAGTTTCGCCTCCCGCAGAGAGATCGGCTCCGGCACAAAACGCCCGACCAGCACCAGTCACGATCACTGCTCGAACATTGTCGTCGGCATCAGACAAGTCGAATGCGGCAATAATTTCATGCAGCATTGTGTTTGTAAACGCATTAAGTTTCTCTGGGCGATTCAGCGTGATCGTCGCGACTTGATCGCTCACCTCGTAGTTGATTTGACTAAACATCAAGAAAACGCGTCGCCGCAATCGCCGAACCGACAGCGCCGACAAAGGCGCCGATACCCAGCAAAATAAACATCACCGAAGTTAGATAACTATCGGGCACGACAAGCGAACTGATGCCCGTGCCAGGTTTAAAACCAGTGACGCCGCTCGTCCACGCTGAATTTAAGACCCACAAACCACCACAAGAAACGACGCCACCTATTAGGCCCTGCAACAAGCCTTCTAACATAAACGGAATTCGAATAAACCAGTTGGTTGCGCCAACTAGTTTCATCACTTCGATTTCTCGACGCCGGGCAAACATCGCCGTGCGAATCGTGTTCCAGATCAAACCCACGGCTACAAGTAAAAGCACTAATGAAGTAATTAGCGTCACAACACGAATGAAGTTAGACAAAGTAGAAATGACTTCGAACTCATCTTCGGCCAGCGCTACCGCTTCAACCCCGGGCAAAGTGCGATATTGATCGCTCAGCGACCTAACAAGGGTCGGATCATCAGAAAGCGGCACGACTTTAAATTGTGTCGGTATCGTCTCTGGCGTCAACAAACCAAGAGTCACGGGGTCGCCAGCAAATATTCGTTTGGCTTCTTCGTAACTTTCAGTTTTGTTCAAATATCGCAACTTATCGACGTCAATAATTGTTGGCGAGGCACGCAAAACCGAGTCAATCAGCGTGACTTGTTCTGCCGATGCGTCACTGCGCACGAAAACAATCATCTCTACATCGCCGCGCCACTGCACCAGCAAGTTCTCAAACGCGCGTTGAATCAAAAAAGTTGCGCCGACGAGAAGCAACGAGACAGCCGAAGTCAACACCGCCGCCGCAGTCAGAGTTAGGTTGCGTCGAAAACTCTCCCAAGTTTCGCGAAAGGCGTATACCATTCTCGAAAACATCTACTCGTAAACCCCGCGTTCTTGGTCTCGCACAATAACGCCACGATCAAGCTGGATCACTCGCCTGCGCATCGCGTTAACGACTCGATGATCGTGAGTCGCCATTATTACGGTCGTACCCGTCTGATTAATATCGTCAAGCAAACCCATGATGCCTTCACTGGTAGTCGGATCAAGGTTGCCAGTCGGTTCGTCGGCCAACATGATTAGCGGCCGATTGACGAAGGCCCGGGCAATCGATACTCGCTGTTGCTCGCCACCCGAAAGTTGGTTCGGAAACCTGTCTTGCTTGTCGGCCAAACCGACCAAATCGAGCACGATCGGCACCTGACGAGAGATCACATGGCGCGGCTTGCCGATCACTTCGAGGGCGAACGCCACATTTTCGAACACAGTTTTGTTGAGCAGCAATTTATAGTCTTGAAACACGTTGCCCATACTGCGGCGAAGATGCGGCACTCGAGATGCGGAAAGTTCATTTATGTTTTGACCCGCGACCCATACATCGCCCCGCTCGGGTTGTTCTTGACGATTGATCAGACGCAACAGCGTCGATTTACCCGAGCCCGATGGCCCAACCAAAAATACGAACTGGCTTTTGGGTATATCAAAAGACGCATCTCTTACGGCAACCGTTTCAGCTCCGTAGATTTTCGTCACATTTTCAAGACGAATCATTGCGTCAAACTTACCATCGTCAGATTGAATCGCCGATCAAGCCTATTCAGTGTCAGAACGCCGCCAACGCAGAAAACCTTCCATAAATTCATCTAAATCACCGTCAAGCACGGCGGTGACATTGCTGCTCTCGACACTTGACCTGAGATCTTTCACCATTTGATATGGCTGCAACACATACGAACGAATTTGACTGCCCCATCCGACTTGCGCTTGCTTGCCGGCAATCTGCGAAAGCGCCGCGGCTTTTTCTTCTTCATCTTGGGCGATGATCATCGCTTTCAAGCGTTTCATCGCGCTCTCACGATTTTGCAACTGACTGCGCTCTTGCTGCGACGAGGCGACTAGACCAGTCGGCTCGTGGATCAAGCGCACCGCCGAAGACGTCTTGTTGACATGTTGACCACCCGCTCCAGAGGCACGAAAGACTTCCATACGAATGTCGCTTTCGTTAATTTCAAGTTCAGCCTGATCAAGAATTGGCCAAATCTGCACCAATGCAAAACTTGTCTGCCGACGACCTTGATTGTCAAATGGACTAATTCGCACAAGTCGATGAGTGCCGCGCTCACTTGTTAATAGTCCGTATGCATATCGGCCACGAATCGTCACATCAGCCGACAAAATTCCGGCTTCGGTGCCGATCGAAACATCCCCAATTTCAAATGCAAAACCACGACGCTCAGCCCAGCGCCGAAACATTCGCAACAACATCTCGCTCCAGTCTTGGGCGTCGACACCACCGTCTTTGGCGTTGATCTGCAAAATTGCATCGCATTCGTCGTGCTCACCCGTAAACATGCTGCGCATTTCAAGCGAGTCAAGTTGGCTACGACACGACGCAATACCTTTTTCAAGTTCTGGTTCTTGAGTTGCGTCATCTTCGGCACGAGCAAGTTCGTGCAACACGAACAAGTCGTCGACTGTGGCTGAAAGCAAATTAAATTGGTCGATGTCGGCTTTCAAAGATGCGTACTGCGAATTAACTTTCTTCGCATGTTCTTGGTCATTCCACAAATCTGGCTTGGCAACTTCACCCTCAAGTTCGACGAGTAACCCGCGCGAAGTTTCAATGTTCAAATATTGTGATGCCTCACCGATGCGGCGACGCAATTCTGCAAGGTCACTTGAAAAATCTTTCATGTTGCCAGACTCGCTTTAACTGACGCGACCGTGACACATCTTGTATTTTTTGCCGCTGCCACATGGGCATGGTGAATTGCGCGGAGTTTTCGACCAATCTGGTTGACCGAAAACACTGCTGCTCGGGCTCGCCTTTGCGCTCGGTGCTTGATCTACGTTTTCGTCCGAGGTTTCTTGAATGTTGCTCAATTTGCTGGCCGGCGCCGAATTATTGATCACCTGCACATGCATCACATATTTGACGAAGTCTTGGGCAATGCCCTTCATCAACGCGCCGAACATTTCAAAGCCCTCGCGTTGCCACTCGATCAACGGATCTTTCTGGCCAATCGCCCGCAAGTTGATGCCTTCTTGCAAATAATCCATCTCTTCAAGGTGCTCACGCCACCTTTGATCGATGATCTTGAGCATCACTTGACGCTCGACCTCGCGCATTACTGGCGCGGTCATTTCGGCTTCGCGTTTGGCGTAGAACGCGCTCGCATCGGCCATCACAAGGTCATACATCTCATCAGTCGAATCGCACTGGGCAACTTGAGGCGCGCTTATTTCAGACGGCCAGAAAGTGCGTAACTCAAGAACCAAACCGTCGATATCCCATTCGTCGTCAGCCTCGGCGACACAATGCGACCCAATCAACGCATCGACCGCCTCGGCCAAATATTCCATCGCCGCTGACTTGAGGTCGAGTCCTTGCAAAATTTGATCACGACGTAGATAAATAATCTTGCGCTGTTCGTTCATTACCTCGTCATATTTAAGAACGTTTTTGCGAATCTCGCCGTTGCGCTGCTCGACGGTGCTCTGTGCACGCTCAATCGCCTTGGTCACCATCTTTGCTTCGATCGCCTCGTCATCTGGCAATGCGCGACCCATCACCCATGAAAGTGCACCGGTGGCAAACAATCGCATCAATTCGTCGTCGAGACTTAAATAAAATCGACTTTCGCCGAGGTCACCTTGTCGACCGGCGCGACCACGCAACTGATTGTCGATGCGTCGACTCTCGTGACGCTCAGTGCCCAAGACATAAAGACCGCCTATCTGACGAACTTTGTCACCTTCAACTTTGCAACTATCTATGTATTTAGCTAGCAAGTCGCGATATCGATTTTGCGCTTTTTCGCGGGCTGTCAAAAAATCAGGTGGCATTGAATCAAGCGCCACCGGCAAAGCAAATTCATCAAGCAGCGTCATCGGATCAAAACCTTCTTTGAGCACATCATGTCGAGCCAAACCTTCAGGGTTGCCACCCAACAAAATGTCGACACCACGACCTGCCATGTTCGTGGCAACGGTGATCGCCCCAAGGCGACCGGCCTGGGTCACAACCATCGCTTCACGAGTGTGCTGCTTGGCGTTCAAAACTTCGTGGCGAATGCCGCGTTGTTGCAACTTCTTTGATAACTGCTCGCTCTTTTCAACGCTCACGGTGCCGACCAAAACAGGCTGACCTTTGGCATGCTTTTCTTCAATGTCGCGCACGACAGCATCAAACTTTGCCGCTTCTGATTTATAAATCTGGTCGGCCTGATCACTACGCACCATCTCGCGATTCGTCGGAATCGGCACAACTTGCAGGTTGTACGTGTTCATTAATTCGGCGGCCTCGGTTTGTGCCGTACCTGTCATGCCCGAAAGCTTTTCGTACATTCTGAAATAGTTCTGCAACGTGATCGTGGCCAAAGTTTGGTTTTCTTCTTTGATGTTCACACCTTCTTTGGCTTCAACCGCCTGGTGAATGCCTTCGCTCCAGCGACGGCCGTCGAGAATGCGGCCCGTAAATTCATCCACGATTTTCACTTCGCCGTCTTGAATGATGTAGTCCTTGTCGCGCTGATATAGAACCGCTGCTTTGAGCGCGACCTGCAGTTGGTGCACAAGATTTTGTTGAACTTCGTCGTATAGATTTTCGATGCCCAACTGCTTTTCAACTTTTTCAATGCCCGACTCTGTCGGCACAACGATGCGCTTGGCTTCTTCGACGTCATAGTCGACATCTCGAACGAGTGTGCGCACAATCGCCGCAAACTGATAATAAAGTTTTGCGGCATCAGCGACACGTCCAGAGATGATCAGCGGTGTTCGCGCTTCATCGATCAGAATCGAGTCAACTTCATCGACAATTGCAAAGTTGAAACCTCGTTGCACCTTGTCTTCAAGAGTTGAAGCCATGTTGTCGCGCAAATAATCAAAACCGAACTCGTTGTTCGTACCGAATGTAATGTCGCTGGCATAGTCGATGCGCTTTTCTGCAGAACTCGTGCGCCGGTCCGGCACAACCAGACCCACCGACAAACCGAGCCACCTGTGAATTTGTCCCATCCACTCGGCGTCGCGCTGGGCGAGATAGTCGTTGGTCGTGATTTGATGCACGCCTTTACCCGACAACGCATTCAAATATGCGGGCAATGTTGAAACAAGTGTCTTGCCTTCACCCGTTTTCATTTCGGCAACCCAACCCGCGTGCAATGCTGCGCCACCCATCAACTGCACGTCATAGTGGCGCTGACCAATGACACGAGTTGCTGCCTCACGCACGACGGCAAAAGCCTCGATCAGCAGATCATCCAGCATCTCGCCACGCTCAAGACGCGACTTGAATTCAGTCGTCTTGCCCCGCAACGCAGCATCATTTAGAGCGGCGAATTCGGTCGACAACGCATTGATTTCGGGCAATATGGCGGCAAGAGCCTTTACTTTCTTGCCTTCGCCAGCGCGTAAGACTCGGTCGAGGATTGCCATAAGACAGTTGATGCTACAGCCACACAAGTAACCAGACCAGCCCCCGCTTGGTAAAGCGCTCGGGATGCGCTGTTTAATGTTGCGCCAGTCGTCGCTACATCGTCGACCAACAACAAATGTTTCGAGTCTGAATTTCGTGCCAAAAACGAAGGACCAACGAGTCTTTCATCGCGCGACTTTCCCGTTTGAGGTCGATCTGACGACCGAACTAAAACTTTTTCGCATGGCACTTGCAATCGCTTGGCGACATATTTTGCAATCAACTCTGCATGGTCATAGCCGCGTTCGACGATGCGTCTTTGAGTTGTCGGAGCCCATGTTACGAGGTCGATCTTCCCGAGCGACCGAGACTGCTCGATTCGCACGCGATGCACAAGTGCATCTCCAAGAAAACGCAGGCTCGATCTTTGATTGCGATATTTGAAAGCCAAAATTGCTTTTCGAATGGTCGAGTTGTACTCAAATGCAACGAGTACATCACCGTGATATTCAGTTGGAGAGATTTTCTCAGTATCGCCACCCCAAAGAGAGTCACGACAAGAATTGCAAAGTGTCGTCGCAATGCGACCGCACGCCGGACAAGTAGCACCGAAAATGAAACCGAGCAGATCTGCCACTTTGGCTAGAACAGCATCAACTATTTTGAACATCGTTACAGATGTGTGTACCAACTACAGATGTGTTGGCTAGCGTGAATCTGTGCAGGGGCCAGAGCAACTCGAATTTCGTGACAGAATTGGTCGTCGCCTCGTCAGATGTCTAGTTGGTTTGGCACTTTTCGCCATCGGCATCTCGTTACAAATGAACGCGAATATAGGTGCTCCACCGTGGGATGTATTCCATCAAGGTGTGGCTAAACAAACTGAAATCTCAATCGGCAGAATCATCGTGATGACCGGTTTTGCGTTGCTCTTGCTCTGGATACCACTCAAACAAAAACCAGGGCTCGGCACAATTCTCAACGCTCTTGAAATCGGATTGGTCGCCGATATTGCACTTGAAATTATTCCTGAGCCGAACAACATGTTTATTCGCATAATCATGGTCGTGGTCGGCATTGTCACTGTTGCGATCGGTACCGGCCTGTACATCGGCAGTGCACTTGGACCAGGGCCACGCGACGGCCTAATGACCGGTCTCGCCAAACGCGGCATTCCAATTCGCATTGGTCGCACCGCAATTGAAGTCACGGTTTTGATAATCGGCATGATTCTCGGCGGTCAAGTCGGCATTGCGACTTTCGCCTTCGCTTTTGGCGTCGGCCCGCTAGTGCATTTCTTCTTGCCCCGTTTGGCAGTTAGTAGCGGTAGCGCTCGGCCTTAAACGGTCCGCTTGGTTCCACACCCAAATACTCTGACTGCTCGTCTGAGAGTTTCGTCAACTTTGCACCGAGAGCATCGAGATGCAACGACGCAACTTTTTCGTCGAGATGTTTGGGCAACACATAGACGCCTAATGGATAATTCTTGGTGTTGTTGAACAACTCAATTTGGGCAATCACCTGGTTGGTGAACGAGCAACTCATTACAAAACTTGGGTGACCAGTGGCGCAACCTAAATTGACCAAACGACCTTCTGCCAGCAGAATTACTGAATGGCCGTCACTGAATGTCCAAAGATCGGTGCCAGGTTTGAGTTCATCGCGTGTTGCGTTGCTTCGCGAAAGTCCTAACATATCAATTTCATTGTCAAAGTGGCCGATATTGCAGACAATCGCATTGTGTTTCATCTTTGACATGTGTTCGGCCGTAACGATGGCTTCATTGCCGGTTGCAGTCACAAAAATGTCGGCAACTTTCAGCACATTTTCAAGCGTGTCAACGATGTAGCCCTCCATAGCTGCTTGTAGCGCATTGATCGGGTCGATCTCGGTCACGACAACTCGTGCACCCTGTCCACGCAAACTCTGTGCACAACCCTTGCCCACATCCCCATAACCGCAGACAACGGCCATCTTGCCGGCGATCATCACATCTGTGGCGCGATTCAACGCATCGATCAACGAGTGTCGACAACCGTAGAGATTGTCGAACTTGCTTTTAGTAACACTGTCATTGACATTGATTGCCGGAAACAAAAGTTCTTTGTCTTGGGCCATCTTGTAGAGGCGCTTGACGCCAGTTGTCGTTTCTTCAGTCACGCCTTTTATCAGTTTCGACATCTTCGTCCAACGATTCGGACTTGTTTTTAATCCTCTTTGCAAAAGCCCGAGAACAATCGCCAACTCTGGGTTTGACGCCGTCGTCGGATCAGGAACAGCGCCTGTTTTTTCGTATTCAACACCTTTGTGCAACAACATCGTCGCATCTCCACCGTCATCCAAAATCATGTTCGGGCCGTCACCGTCTGGCCAAGTCATCATTTGGTCTGTCGCCCACCAATACTCTTCGAGAGTTTCGCCCTTCCACGCATAAACCGGCACACCTTGTGGATTTTCTTGCGTACCGTCTGGACCAACCACAACGGCGGCAGCCGCGTGATCCTGAGTCGAGAAAATATTGCAACTCGCCCAACGCACTTCGGCGCCGAGGTGAACAAGAGTCTCTATCAATACAGCCGTCTGAATCGTCATATGCAGCGAACCAGAGATTCGCGCACCTTTCAGCGGCTTGGATACACCAAACTCTTTGCGCAACGCGCGCAAGCCTGGCATCTCGTGTTCGGCAAGGTGAATTTCTTTTCTGCCGAACGGCGCAAGTGAAAGGTCGGCAACGCGGTAATCTTTGCGAGCTGCCAATGATGATGATGCCATGATTCTCCTGTTTAATTGAATTTCTGTACTAAAAAGTTGGTTTCAAATTCAGTTGTGCCGCTTTCGCCATGATTCTCTCGTGCTCGACTTGATTAACAGTCGTCGCCTCGTCGATCAACATCACCGGAATGCCCTGACGCACTTGGTAACGCATCTGCAGGCGTGGGTTGTACAACATCTCTTCGGCTTCAAAATAGATCAGATTGCCTTTGTCCTTGGGGCAAGCCAAGATCTCGAGTAACCGTGGATTAATCGATGAACTTGCTGCTGGCACGGCTAACACGATAACACTTGCTGCACTTAAGCCGTGATCAACATCAGCAACTCGGCGACATGCTCGTCACATTCTTCACGTGTCGCGGCTTCAAGATTCAATCGCAAAAGTGGCTCAGTATTTGATGGTCGAACATTGAACCACCACGAGCCGCAGTCAACTGTCAGACCGTCCAGGTGATCTTGTGGATATTTTGCGAACTGTTTGGTTACTCGATCAATCACTTCTTGAATATTGCCAACCTGCATATTGATCTCGCCGCTATTGGCGTATTTTTCAAATGGTTTGCGCAATTCAGAAAGCGACTTTCCGGTGCGACACATTTCGCCAAGCACGACCATCGTGGCGATCAAGCCACTGTCGGCTCGATAGTTGTCGGCAAAATAATAATGCCCTGAATGTTCGCCAGCAAACACCGCGCCAGTTTGCGCCATGATTTGCTTCATATAACTATGGCCATTCTTCGTGCGAATCGGTTTGCCGCCGAGTGCCGAAACCGTCTCGGGCACGATTCGCGAGCAAATCAAGTTGTACAAAATCGTTGCGCTTGGGTTCTTACGCAAAAAAACTGAAGCCAACAACGCCGTCGTCGTGCTACCCGAAACACTTTTACCGGTCTCATCTACCAAAAACACGCGGTCCGCATCACCATCAAATGCAAGACCGACATCAAACTTGCCTGCCACGACTCGTGCTTGCAGATCACGCTGGTTAGCAGGCTGAATTGGGTCGGCAGGGTGATTCGGAAACGTGCCGTCGAGTTCGCCGTACATGATCTCAATTTCGAACTTTTTTAGTCGATCAAAAACTGCAGGCGCCACCAAACCACCCATTCCGTTTGCTGTGTCAGCCACGACTCGCAACTTCGAAATGCTTTCGACATCGATAAAACCAACTACATGGTCAACGAACTCGGCGAGCATGTTCTTTTTTGTAACCTCGCCTCGAGTCTTGGCGGGCGTGGGACCGTTGGCGTTCAAAACATCTTGAGCGATCGCTTTCATCTCACGCAAACCGTTATCGATGCCGATTGATCGGGCACCAGACAAACAACATTTGATGCCGTTGTATTGAGCCGGGTTATGCGAGGCCGTAAACATCGCCCCCGGCGCATTCAACTTGCCCGAGGCAAAATAAAGCATGTCGGTGCTCGCCAGACCGAGATTGATGACATCAACTCCCTGCTCAGTCAGCCCATTTTGAAATGCTTCAACAAGATCCGGGCCACTCGGGCGCATGTCATGTGCGACGACAATAGTCTTCGCCTCCGAGAATTTTGCGAACGCCACGCCGAGCGCGTGAGCGAGAGTTGCATCAAGTTGATCGGGCACAGTGCCCCGAATGTCGTAAGCCTTGACGACTGCTTCTAGGTTTGGCACGACCGTAAAGACTAGCGGTTTAACAATTTGCGACTTCGCACAACTTGACGACCACGCCAGCGCACAGCCAATGTGCCAATACCGACGAGCGTCATGAAGTAGGCGAAAAAATCTACGGTGCTAAAACCATAATGTAACCGAACGTTCTTCTCCGTCGGAATCACGACCATCATGTTTGGGGCAACGCGAAATGGGCCTTGCGCATTATCGACTTTCCAATTTGGAAAGTAACTCATCCGCACAAGCACCGGCACGCCAACTTTGTCGACCGTAAAACTAATCGCCTCGTCTTCGAGCACCGTGTTGCTGATTTGCACAGGCGGTAACTCGACTGCGTCAACAGTTTCTGAAGGCTTAACAATGTCAACTCTGCGCGACGGGTCAGTCGGTTCGCCTTGACGACGATTCAAGTCGATGACCGCTTCGACTTTTTGCCACTCATCTGGGCCGTCACTAACTGGCATTGCTGTCCAGTCTTCTGGGTGCTGAAACCAACTCGTTCCAATTTCGAGCCAACGCTCCTTTGGGTCACCACTATTGCTCGAAACAATCACAGGTTGCGCCGTCAGCGGCACGACTAAATCGCTGTCTGCAACTTCATAGATCACCCAGGGCCCGCTTTGGGCGATCTTGGTTAACGCTGCTTGCATGTTGGCTTGATTAATTGCTTCGGCGGTGAACGCCATGAAATAACGCACGCCAAGTTCTTGCAAATAACGCACACCAAGACCGGCGTTATTGTCGTCATAACGCAACTCACGCACAGGGTTGCTACTTTGTTTCGACATCGCGGCGGCCGCAATGAAGTGATACGGCGTCGTACCCGCTGCCTCAAAGTTCAGTCCTTCCATTGAACCGATACAACCTTTTGTCCAATGCGGCAAAAGCATCAGCGACATTGTCGTGCCATATTTATTTAGTTCGCTGTTGTTCTCCCAGAGCGCCCGACCACAACCCAGATTTGGGTCTTGCCCAATGTTCTTCATCGTTTCGACAACAGCCCGATATTCGGCATAGGCACTCTTGCCCTCATAGCCAGTGAAGTTCCACCTTGCCCAACCGTCGACGAACCCGTCATTCGACGCTTTCGTCGAGATGAATCCCCACCTATATATAGTCTCGCCAGCATCATTGGTCGTGAGTTTGCCGAACGGCATTTCTTGAAATCGAAAGCCAATTATTCCGACAACCAAAACGGTGAACGCCGTTATCCACGACAAATTAAATTTTGGGTTACTGCTGATCGCTGCGACAGGTTTTATATCTTCAACAGATTGCTGCACCAGCGCTTTACGGCCGAGCTGCTGCAAATTATAAAACGCCACCAACCAAACTGCAGCTTGATACATGCCAATGATCATCATGTAGTAACGCAACAAGTAAAGAAACGGCAATAGCCGCGGATTCCATAACAGGCCGATCACGGGCAGACTCTCGCGACCTACATAAACACCGAATACCAACACCACGCAATAAACGCCCATCCAAATGCCGGTGCGGTTTCGGGTTTTGACGAAATTCACAAAGGCGATGATCGCAAAACCAGTTATTACAACGTCCCAAAAAGTAGTCAACGGAAAGTACATGCTCCAGAACGAATCGCTCGCACCACTTGGTCGAGGTTCATATTTCATGTCGGTCATAAATGCATGACCTGTCAAAAACGGTAGAACCCAAAACGACGAAAGCAGCACCGCCGTAATCGAAACCGTCGCCGTCGTAATTGCGCTTCGGCGTTCACCCCAAACTGCCGCAAGCAACACGACGCCACCAAAAACGAACAAAAGCACGATGCCGTGACTCAGCGCACTCAAGGCGATGACAACTGCGGTGAGCATCTTGCCGCGATGCTCTTTAAATGCACGAATCAAAAGACCAAAGCCAAGCACTGCCAGCGACAATGAAATTGAGAACGAAAACTCGCCCGCCATTGTCGATGCGATGTTGCCACCGTAAATCGTGAAACTCTCGTCGTATAAAAAGACAACAGACGCAAGAGTCAATAATTCAGGAATTGGAAAAAGAAATTTCGCATACTTGCCGAACAGCCAAGTGCAAACGGGCAAGGTCAAAATACCCAGGACTGCAATCACCTTCAGCGCGATACCGTAGGGCAAAATCAGATCCACAAACAAAATTGCCAACGCCGGCACGACCATGTAGAACCGATACATCGGAAAACCCGAATACCAGTCGTTACTCCAACCGGTAAGTCGAAAGTGCGGCAACAAAAAATCTCGTAAATACGCCGGGCCATATACATGGGCGCCCATATCTCCACCTGTAGGCGTGTTATTGCGCAAAATCAACTCGGGGTGCAACGTCATCAACAACATCAGTGTTGAGCCAGCGACTACTGCTGCTGAAGTAATTTGCTGTGCAGACCAACGCCTAGAAAAAAATTGATTCACTGTAACAAAACTCTATCTCTGGACAACTGATGAGTTTCTAGAGCGTTGACACGAGCAATAGTCCTGTTGCGTTGAATGTAACGTGGGCAATTATCGACATGCCAAGTCGCTTCGTGCGATGAAAGCAATACCCCAAGACGAGGGCGAAAGCCAACAGCCCCGGAAACTCGACAATTTGCAAGTGCACGACAGCGAACCAAACTGCAGTTATCACCATTGCAACGATGCCGCTAAAACGACCGCCCAAACTCGACTGAATCAATCCGCGATAAACCAACTCTTCGACGAATGGCGCACCAATAACCACAACAATGATCAAAACGATCAGCCAACCACCGGTGGCGTTGTCGAACAAATCTTGCGCACGTTTCTCGACAAGCTCAGGCGCAAACTTTTTGGGAAACGCCAAGCGAAATGGCCAAGTCACCAGCCCAACCAGCAGCAACTGACTAGCGATACCAATCGGCACACCCCAGAGATCGATTTTGCGGAAGACCAATAAATAATCTCTCGAGAAAACTCCACTGCCAAATTTTTTCGAAATTAAATTCAAACCAATCATGAATGGCAGCCAAAGTGCGAGTGCCGAAACACCAAGAAACCATTTGGGTTCTTTGCCGACAACTAGCTCTGAGTTGCCGGTTGCAACCAAAATTGCCGAACTTGTGACTAGGGCGACCCCATAACTCGCGCTCCAAGTAAATACCGCAACTTTTATCGAGAACTTCTTTAATCCAGCCGGCTCCTGACCATGAGGCGGAGCCCAAGGCGCTTGGTTCATCCCGCGAGGCGGTTTGGCATCACAACTCTAAATCGGTTGCGGCGATCTTCAAGCCTCCAACCAGATGGAGCAGTGATTTTTACACCGTGTCGATCACACAGGTCATATGCATGTGGATCTCGCTCAGCGGTCAGGTCGTCTATCCACACAAGTGCGCGACTGTATTGGTAAGTCAAAGTTATTGAAGCAAGTTCATTGCATGTACAACGTGAACAACGACGAACCATGACACTTACATTAATTGATGAGACGACTGCCACAGTGGATTTCAACGCGTGCCATTATCAAACAATCACCTTGTGCACTCTGACTATCGGGTCGTATCATAGAAACCGTGACCAAACTTCCACCTCCGCCACCACCAGCAAAACCTTCGTCATCAAAGCGCAAGCCTGCTGTGCGCAAGAAGCCTGCAAAATTTCTCGGCAAAAAATCGAATAACACCTCGAAAATTAAATCGAATGTCAATGGCGAAACCGATAAGCCGAGCATGCCCCGTTGGGCAACTTGGGCGATCGTCGCCGTCGTCGTTCTGTTGATTGCCGGCCCCCGAATTTGGCCAACCTCAACGGCAACAAAATTTACATACACTGAATTTCTAGAACTTGTCAAACAAGGTCAAATCAAACAGGTCGAGATCAACAACCTGTCGAACCAAATCAGCGGCACGCTCAAAGACGGTGGCGAGTTCGTCACGACTGGTGCAGTCGCTCTTTCTGATGCAGACGAAACTTTGCTCAAAGAAAAAGGTGTCGACTACGACTACTCGACTCCGCAGGGCAACTTCTTCACAAATTTGATCCCGCTGTTGTTGCCGTTCATTTTGATCATGGGTTTTTTCTTTTGGATGCAAAAGCGTGCAATGGGCCAAGCTGGCAGCATCATGTCGATTGGTCGAAGTCGCGCCAAAAACTACAACGCTGACAAACCTGCGACTACTTTCGCCGACGTCGCCGGCTACGAAGGTGTAAAGCAAGAGATTCGAGAAGTCGTCGATTTCTTAAAGATGCCGGAAAGTTTCAAAGAAATCGGTGCTCGCGTGCCAAAGGGTGTGCTCTTGGTCGGCCCTCCTGGCACTGGTAAAACACTCTTTGCTCGTGCGGTTGCCGGTGAGGCCGGTGTGGGTTTCTTGTCGGTCACTGGTTCTGACTTCATGGAGATGTTTGTTGGCGTCGGTGCAAGCCGAGTTCGTGATCTGTTTCAACAGGCACGAAAAATGGGACGAGCGATCATTTTCGTCGACGAAATTGATTCAATCGGTCGCAAGCGCGGTGCCGGCCTTGGTGGAGGTCACGACGAGCGTGAGCAAACTCTCAATCAGCTGCTCGCCGAGATGGATGGCTTTGAAACCACCGAAGGTGTCATCGTGATGGCGGCAACAAACCGACCTGACATTTTGGATGCCGCGCTGTTGCGCCCAGGTCGATTCGATCGCCAAGTAATCATGCCGTTGCCAGAATGCGAAGAGCGTCTTGCAATTCTCACCGTGCATTCAAAAGGCAAGCGAATGGGTACCGATGTCGTACTCGACACGATGGCCAAGGCGACGCCTGGCATGAGTGGTGCCGATCTCGCAAACCTGGTCAATGAATCGGCGTTGCTTGCTGTTCGACGCGGATCAAAAGTGATCGAACACATCGATTTCGAAAACGCTCGAGATCGAGTGATCATGGGTGCCCGTCGTGAGAGTTTGATTCTCAACGCCGAAGAAAAGCGAGCAACTGCATATCACGAAGGTGGTCATGCTGTGCTCGCAACTGTTCTGCCCCACAGCGACCCGCTACATAAAGTCACGATTTTGCCACGTGGTATGGCACTCGGTGTCACATGGACACTTCCAGAAGAACGCCATACATATTCACGCGACTATTTCAAAGACATGATCTGCAAAGCAATGGGCGGTCGTGTCGCCGAAATGATCGTCTTTGGACATCTGAATAGTGGCGCGGCCAACGACCTTGAACAAGCAACTTTGATCGCCCGCCGCATGGTGCGCGAATGGGGCATGAGCGATGCCGTCGGACCTATGGCCTGGAGTTCGCAACAACAAGTTTTTCTGGGTGAAGATTTGATGACTAACGGTCGCGAATATTCAGACGAGACCGCACGCATGATCGACTTAGAAATTGGTTTGATCTTGCGCGAACAAGAAGCCCGAGCCAAGGTGCTGCTCGAAAAAAATCGCGCTGGTCTCGACCTCGTCGCCCAAAGTCTGCTCGAACAAGAGACAATCGACGGCGCAACTGTAGCCCGTTTGGTTCAAGAAGGCCTCGGCCGACCACAAATTGTCGAGCCATCGCCCGGCGTGACGCGAAAAACTAGCGAAACTACCGAAAACTAAATTTGTTAGTGCTCGTGATTCGGGTCACGACACGAGGGCACATCACTCAAGACTTGTGGGTCTCGACACTTTGCTAATGCAGCCCAAAGATCAGTTGCCGTAACGGGCCCGATCGTTGCAAACCTGACCACACCGTGAATGTCGGCGATCACGGTTGTCGGCACAGAATCAATTTGATATCGCTTATGCAAATCGCGCTCGTCGAGAAAGTCGATTATTTTTACCGCCACTTCGTTGCTTTCAAGCACCAAAGCCTTCGTCGCGACATCACGACATGCATCGCAAGTCGACGATGTAAATACCGCAACCAACCAACTCTTATCTGCCACCGAAAAGTCATGCCAATTCAACTGATGCGGCACTGCCCCTTGCACCTGGGCTGGTGCGTCAGACTTGCGCCGGCGCAATAAAAGACTTGTCACGCCAGCGATCAGCAATACCGCAAACGCCACAATCGTGCGCATCACTTGCCAAACACAACTGTGATGCCCGTCGATCGATGCGGCAAGCCGAGCACGCTTGAAACACCCACAAGTTCGTGACCGCGCGTTATCTCTCGCTGCACAACGATTTCGTTGTCCGCCTCAACCACGATTGGCAAGTCGGCACTCGTCGCCGGAATCTTCACTTCCAGTATCGCCGCCGCACCTAACTGGATTTGTTCGAAGCCGTCGATTGGCACCGACCCGGCAGGTCCAACTGTCGAGATTTTTATCGTTGTCACTAATGAAGTCGTATTCAGGATAATTATCGAACCACCCGAAACCGGCACCCCGCTTGGCACCGTCCAAATTCGCGAAGGCGCACCAAAAGGCGCACCAAAAGTTGTTGTCGTGCCCGTTTTTTTATCTAACTTACGACTAACGACCTGTTCGACAACCACATACTCGTCTGATGAATCTTGGTCACTGGCTACAAAGTCGTCGGTGATGCTTGAAACAACAATTCCGTATCGACCGTCGGTGATCGCCGGCAACTTTGAAGTTGCCAAAGTCGTCACTCGCCCGGCAGGAATCGTCAATAAAAGTGGCTCACGAAAAATCTCGTCGGTGACACCATTCAAAAACGCGATACCGACAGATTGGTCTCTATCAGTTGGGTTAAAAACCACGAGTTGTTCGTCTGTATCGAGATTTTTTTGACCACCAGCAAACCACCACTGACGACTTGTCGACGCAGCACCAAGCGAAGTTGAGTAACCAAGACGACCCCGACCAAGAAAATGTTGAAGTTTGCCTGCCACAAATCGCCCCGATGACGCACGAATCGAAACTGCCAGAACTATTTCATTGCGCGCGCCTTGGTCACCCATTGCTAGTGAATAAACGCTCTCAGGCTCGATAATGATCCCTTTTAACGACGCCGGCTCGCGTTTGCCGTCGCCGGTCACAAAACTTATGTCGACAACCGTTGCATCTGGAAACGGGTTACTCAGCAAGATGTTAAACAAGCTTTCAGAACCGGTGAATCCATCGGCAAAAAACCAACGGTCAGAAGGTTTGTTCGCGCACAACGAAACAGAGTCGCCAGCCGGGTGAATTATCCGCTGCTCAACTGCCGCACCACCACTATCGAGCTCAACAATCGCACTGATGTGTTTACTCTTACGACCACCGGTCGCATCGATCACGCGCCGAGTAAACGGCTGAACAACCAACAGTGCCGAGGCCGCAGGTTTGTCGCTCGACAAGAAAGTGACTTCGCCGGTAATCGGGATATCTGAAGAGTTTGCGATGACGATTTCACTAGTCACCCTTTTTTCTAAACCGGGCACCCCGGGGCAAAACCAAGAAGATGAAACTTGCGAACTGCCAGCAACGCCAGGCATTGAAGACAAACCAAAAATGTTTTCAGATCTTTGCTCGGACAGAGTTTGAAGATCTTCATCGGCAAGTTGACTCACAAAAATCAACGCGACAAGTGCCGTCAGTACCAACAAGAGCGTCAGGGCGAAACGCCATTCAATCTTTTTCATCGGGATGCCATATCTATTTTTTGTTCTGGTCGAGATGAATCAGCCACAAGAGTGACCCTTTTCGCTTCAATTTGCCGTATCCGTCCCCGAAAACGCGAAAAGTTGGCAGCAAGCATCAAAAGGCACAGCCAAACTAAAGCTTGCAAAATTAAATATAAGTACCGCAACGGTGAAGTTTGATATTGCAAGCTGGCGACGCCTGCGATCGGTGCATCAAAAGCGGTTGAAGACCCAAAAGCCACACGCGGTGAAAGTTGCGCGTCGTCAACCATCAGATGCCAACGCGAATCAAATGGCACAGCCACATGAACGGTTCCACCAGAAAATCTGCTGCTGACACGCTTGGCGGCCACAGAATTCTCGTCGACCAACATCGGTGTTGTCGACTTCAGTTCTTGGCTCGTCAGAGCAATGTCACTTGCTTGTTCACTCGCCACAGATGACTCTTCACTAAGCACGCTGACAATCGGCAGCCAAGAAACATTTTCGAAGATGGCCAAGTCGCGGGCGAAATAAATTCGTCGTAAGTCAAGTTGATTCGATAAAGACTCGACAAGGTTTGTGGCCGTGGTCGACGCCGAGTCGCCAAGTGGCACAACCAGATAACGGATGGCAAGCGGTGAGATCAGGCGACCAATTCGAATCGTGTCGTTTGTGACCAACGAGGTAAGCGCACGCTTTGCAGCAAGATTCATCGCAGTTTCTTGAGGTGCCCAATAAGAACTGAAGTTGACAGCCCCGTCGTCTGCGACACCATATGAAACCTCGTCAGTCACCGAGTTTGTAGCGACCGGCAACAAGTCACGATCACCTATGTAAAGGGTGCGATAGTTGCCTTCTTTTGGATTGTCGGGCAACTGTTCAAGCAACTGTGGCACCAAAGTTTCGGGTTGATTCCAGCGTCCATCCGTGACACTCAACAACGTCGGAGCAACTGTCAACGCGATCGAGATTGGCACTAGCAAACTCAACGAGCGTCGCCAGTCAGATGTTCGACTCATGTTGGTCTCGGCAAACACACTGAGACAAGTTGCCACGGCCAAGGCCAAGCCACAAGCAACGAGCGTCAGCATCACCGAAGGCTCTGGAAGTGCAAATGGTAATTCGCCCTGATCGTCAAGAACCACAAACAACAAACCAAAGACGACTAGCACTGCTGCACGAATTGCCCACAGTCTGCGCCAACTATCGGCAACGATCAAAGCGCAAACAACGCAAAAATAAATAGCTAGTACCAAAAATCCACCACGCGTGTTACCGAGATCAAGTCGAGCTAATGAGCCGAGACCAATTTTTCGATCAGCAACACCTTGATCTCCGGCCAGAAGTTGCCACCAATTGCTTGAGACAAAATGCATCGACCATGGCAGGTTGATAAATACCGAGCCGAGAAGCCCCGTCAACCCGACCAAAGAAGTCGTTAAGAGTTTTCTGACAGAAACACCACCCAAGAACGATGCAAAAACCCAAAGGCAAATAATCACCAAAAATAAAATCGCGATGCTCGGTGTGAACGCAAACACGAGACCAAGAATTAAGAGCAGCCCTGACACGAGTTGGGTTCGGCGAACCAAGCTCTGATCTTTGTCATCTTGATATCGATTGAGAATGTCAAACAACCACGGCGCAGCGGCGACGCAGACCAGCACCGAGAACCGCCCGCGCGAAATTGCATCATACGAAAGCGGCAAAGCCGCGTATACAACTGCAGCACCTAGACGCACCCGCGTGTTGGCGAATGCACCACAAAGACGCCACATGCCAATTAAGCCGATGAATAGCGACCCGACGATCATCAAAGTTTGCAGCAACGCGAGATTGCCAAAAAGCAAAAATGATGCCAGTGCGATTAGTCCAAGCCCCGTTGGGTTGGCAGACGCTTCGCCAAAACCACTCGACCACCAACCCGAGAGGAAATTCGTCAAGATTGAGCTAGTCGAGACTGATCCATTTTCAAACGGCAACATCTCGCCTACGACTCTCGATGAGTCGGTGATAATTTCTCTACTGCCGAGAAGTATCAGGACTGTGACGACTAAGAGTGTTGTGCCTGCGGTTCGCGTCGAACTCTGCTTCCAACGTTTTTTGGTTTCAACCAAGGATGCAATCTCTTGCGACGCCAGTGCTCGACGGCGACGAATAAACCTCGTGAATCGAGCTGAGCCCCTCACTTGAAGTTTTGCTATTTCGCTCGCAGCCACGCGACGCAAGGGTCGAACTTGTTGTCGTCTTCGCCAAATATATGAAGCATCAACAAGTAGTGCAACGGTTGAACGAACACTCGCTAACGATTCACGAAAAGTGCCGGTGAATACGCCCAGAATTGTCTCAATAGCCGAAGTCAGCAACATCTGCAGCCAAGCAAATGGCAGTCGCCAACGACTCGTCAGCGCCGCCACGGTTCGTGCGCGATTTCGCGCAACACTTGCCCGCGAAACCAGATGTGGCGAACGAGTTTCAAAACTATTTAAGTGCCTGGCTACGGCCGTCGGTGATACAAGAACACGAGCACCACTCAAATGCGCACGCCAACAAAAATCTAGATCCTCGCCAAAAAACGAAATGTCTTGATTGAAACCATTAAGTTCACGAAACAAATCTGAGCGCACGAGCATGCACGCCGAACTGACAAAGAAAACATCCCGCACCGAGTCATGTTGCTCTTGGTCACGCTCGTTTTGTTCAATGAACGGATCAACCTCACCGCAACGATCAATGCCGAAACCCACGGACTGTAATATGGTCGTTTTTTCCCACTGCAAAAGTTTCGGTCCAACGACCGCAGCGTTAGAGATGAAGAGTTCTTGAACCAACGTTCGCACGGTGTTCGGGTTCAAGACGACATCGTCGTGCATGATGCAAAACAACCCACCGTCGCCTTCGACGATGCGTTGCAATTCGTTGATCATTCGACCAAAGCCAGGGTTGCCTTCAACGATTCGAACGACCGAGTTTGGCAGCGTGTCGGTAATTCTTGTTGAAAGTAAATTGGCGTTGCTGGTGTCGACGCCAGAGTCAGAAAAGGTAGTCGTTAAGAAAAAAACGTTGCTGATGTTCGGGTAATCTTGGCTGGCCAGCCCCGCAAGAACTTCGTCAAACCATGTGCCCGGCTGGTGCACGACCATCGCCGTCACTACTAGGGGTGCAGAAACCGTTTGGCTTTGCGACTCTTCAATCGACTCATTACTCACGATGCAATAAGACTACTAATTCGAGACAAACTACTAACCTTGACCTCAATGTCGCAGCAATCTGCTAATTCATCGTTGTCGACAGAACAAAAGCGCGGCGCTATTCCCGAGGGCACTATTGCTATTGGCATAGGACTGCTGATCGCCGGTGTGACGATTTACATATTTTTTAAAATCGGTCAACAAGCATTGGGCCAAGAAGAATTCAAACCTCTTGTGTCGCTGTGGTTCGTGATGTTTGCGATTGCGCCTGGTTTCTTTTTGCCAGTCGAGCAAGAACTAAGCCGCGCAATTGCGCACCGCCGAGCACTCGGACAAGGCACGGCACCAGTGGTAAAAAAAGTCGCACTGCTGTGCAGCATGATCGTCGTTTTTTTGGTCGTGTTAATTCTCGTTCTCTCACCTGTCATCAATGACAACCTTTTCGAAGGTCATGCAATCATCACCGCAAGTTTGGCGATTGCCATAGTCACATATGGCATGTTGTATTTCACCAAAGGTCTTTCATCTGGTTTGGGCAAATTTTCTGCGTATGGTTTCATCGTCGGGTCTGATGGCGCGATCAGAGTCGTCGCCTGCACGATTTTGTTGATTGCTGGCGTCACACAACTTTCGGCATATTCGATAATCATTGTCATCACGCCAGTTATTGGAGTGATGATTATTGTGCTTGCCGGTCAGCTTCGCACCGACCCCGGACCGCCTGCCGCGTGGTCAGAAATCACCGAGAATCTCGTCTGGCTTCTGGGTGGATCAATCTTTGCAGCCGCACTAGTCAACGCTGGGCCAATCACCGTTGACTTGCTCGGCGACAAATCTGATGCAGTACGCGTCACCCAATTCGGCAATGCAGTTCTTCTGACCCGAGTGCCGCTGTTTTTATTTCAAGCAGTACAAGCCGCACTTCTACCTCGACTTACGCGACTTGCCGCCCGCGGCGATTTGGACGAATTCAAAGTTGGGTTTCGCCGACTAGTCATGCTCGTGATTGGCGTCGGAGTGATCGGCACCGTCGGTGCATACTTGTTTGGCCCGTTCTTTTTAGATCTGGTCTATGGCGGTGGCATCGATCGGCGAACGCTCACACTGTTGGCGCTCGCCAGTGGTATCTACATGATGGCCCTTGCTATTGCCCAAGCAGTTATCGCCTTGCGCGGCCATCGACACGTTGCTTTGGGTTGGGTCTTGGCGTTCATCAGTTACGTAGCCTCTGCTTGGTTCGTCAGCGAAGATCTCTTCTTGCGCGTCGAAGTGGCTCTAGTTGTAAGTTCGGCCGTCGCGCTGATCTATTTCGCTTTTAGTCTCAGGTTGTTATTGCGCTCCGGGGCACAAATCGACGTCGAGTCGATCACCGAAGCAATTTCAGAGCGGCCCATCGAGCCATAAACACGCTGTGCTATTTGGCGCGCTTGGTTTCGTAATCGATGTCGTGTCGAACCATCATCTCGATGAGTTCGTTGAACCCAACTTTGGGTTGCCAACCAAGTTTGGTTTTAGCTTTGGTGGCGTCACCGATTAACAAATCAACTTCAGCAGGTCTGAAAAACCGCTGGTCTTGACGCACATACTGGCGCCAATCTTTTAGATCGGCAGCCGCAAAAGCAACTTCAAGCAATTGTTCGATCGAATGACTCTTGCCTGTTGCGACGACAAAATCATCAGGCTTTGGTTGTTGAAGCATCATCCACATGGCTTCGACATAATCGCCCGCATAGCCCCAGTCACGCTTGGCTTCAAGATTGCCCAGAACTAGTTCGCTTTGCACGCCGAGTTTGATGCGCGCAACAGAATTCGTGATTTTTCTGGTGACGAATTCGAGACCACGGCGCGGTCCTTCGTGATTAAACAAGATACCTGAGCAAGCGAACATATCGTAACTCTCGCGATAGTTGACGGTGATATCGTGCGCAAAAACTTTCGCCACGCCATAGGGCGACCGCGGATGAAATGGTGTCATCTCTGTCTGCGGGGTTTCGCGCACTTTACCGAACATTTCAGATGACGAGGCCTGATAAAAACGAATCGGGTTCTTGCGTGCGCCGCCCACCAAACGAATCGCCTCGAGCATTCTCAGCACGCCAAGTCCGGTGATGTTGCCGGTTAGTTCAGCCTGATTAAACGACATTGCGACGAATGAAATTGCACCAAGGTTGTAAACCTCGTCTGGCTGCGACATTTCGAGCGCACTAACAAGGCTTGAAAAATCAGCAAGATCGCCCGGCACAAGTTGAACAAACGGAAACTCGTCGCGGATTGATTCGGCCTTCGGATTATTTTGTCCCTTTACGAGGCCAAAGACTTCGTAACCTTTCGTATGCAAGAATTCGGCAAGATGGCGACCGTCTTGTCCTGTGATGCCAGTGATTAGCGCTCTTGCCATAACGACCATTCAATCTAGTGGCAAATGCGATTACGAGAGTTCTGCAGCCATCCAACTCTAAAAAAATGCGCCGATCTACATGAAGCCGTACGCTCAATAGTTGTGAAAGCAGAAAAAAGTTCGCTGTCGGTTGTTGTTCTTGCAGGTGGTGTGGGCGCGGCGCGCTTTCTTAACGGTCTCGCCCAAGTTAATTCACCAAAACTAACAATGGCCTTGGTCAACACGGGTGATGACACGGTGCTGCACGGTCTAAATATTTCACCCGACATTGACACGGTGATCTACACGCTCGCCCAAGCAATTGACCCACAACGTGGTTGGGGTTTGACAAACGAGTCTTGGCGCGCAATGGAGTCTTTGCAGCGCTATACAAAAGTGCGACCAGCCGATTCGGTCGCAGCCCCCGAGTGGTTCAACCTCGGCGATCAAGATCTCGCGACGCACTTTTATCGAACCGCGCGCAGAAGTGAAGGCGCCGATGCGTGGCAGATAACCCGAGAAATTTCAGCCGCTTGGTCTATCGAGCAACAAATCGTGCCGATGACAAATCAAGATGTCTCAACGGTTGTTGAACTCGCCCAAGATTGCATCGCCGGGAAGAGCGGCGAAGTAATCAGCTTTCAAGAATATTTCGTCAAATATAAACATGACATTGCGGTGCGGTCTGTGAGATTTGTCGGCATCGAAAACGCCAAGCCGAATGCATTGTCGCAACTAGCAACCGCTGATGCAGTCGTGATTGCACCGTCCAACCCAATTGTTTCAATTGGGCCGATTCGTGCACTAAACGGCGTTGATGTGACGCTTGGCAAGATTAGAGATCGAGTTGTTGCGATTTCTCCAATCGTCGGTGGTCGCGCAATCAAAGGACCTGCCGATCGCATGCTCAAAGAACTTGGCCACGAGTCATCGGCGCTTGGCGTTGCGCGAATGTATTCATCAATCGCCTCAACTCTTATCATTGATGACGTGGACGCAAGCCTGAAGCCTGCAATTGAAGCACTCGGCATGCGTTGCATCGTGACCAACACGATTATGTCTCAGCCAGAAATGAGCGCCGCGCTTGCACGAACTGCACTTGCATCTTTGAAAGATCATCAGAAATGAGCCGGCTAACGATTTGGGGCGTCGAAGGCATTGGCGAGATCTCGGCCAAAGATCAACTAGGCGAAATTATCGCCGACATCTGCCGCCAAGAACCAAATGGGCCGTTGTTAGATAACGATGTTTTGGTCGTCACCCAAAAAATAGTCTCGAAGGCCGAAGGTCGACTTGTGCCGATCGATGCTTCTGATCCACTCAGTCACAAGCAACTAGTCGAACAAGAAGCGGTGCGCATCGTGCGTCGCCGCGGAGATTTAATCATCACCGAAACAAGACACGGCTTTGTCTGCGCCAATAGCGGCATCGATCTGTCGAACATCGAACGGGGTTACGCGGCTCTCCTGCCGATTGACAGCGATAAATCGGCGCGCCGCATTCGAGACATAATCCGCGCCAAACACGGCGTCAATGTCGGCGTCATCGTTAGCGATACTTTTGGTAGACCTTGGCGCAAAGGACTGACTGATGTCGCCATCGGCATTGCCGGCGTTGCCGGCGTCGTCGATTTGCGCGGCACACCCGACTCACTGGGTCGCATTATGCAAGTCACCGAAGTTGCAGTTGCCGACGAGCTGGCAAGCGCAGCCGAACTCGTGATGGGTAAATCATCTGGCATTCCAGTAGCAGTGATCCGTGGCGTTGACGCTGAGTGGTTTCGTGATTCGAAAATCAGCGAACTAGTGCGTCCACCCCAAGAAGATTTATTTCGCTAGACAGTTCGTCCAAGCAACTCGCTAACTCCTGCTTCAAGGGTTGTCCAATGCGACCAACCAAGTTGAATTCTTGCACGGGTCGTGTTCACCGCGTTGCGTTGCAGATCGGCTGTTCGCGCCGACTCGTATGATTCTTGCAATGTCGTATCACGACCAACGAGATGCCACAAGTCTTTGATGGTTGTTTGCACCCCCGTGCCGATGTTGATCACAAGTCCACCGCCTTTGTTGATTGCACGCGCCAAAGCGTCGACCGCGTCGTCAATGTACAAAAAATCTCGAGTTTGACGCCCGTTGCCACAAATAATTGGCGCGCTTTGATTAACGACAGCGTTAGCAAACGCCGCGACGACACCATCTGTCGGGCGTTGGCGCGAGCCGTAGACATTGGTCATCGCCAGAGCGGTGAACTCGACATCGTAACTTTCGCGATAAACCGTCAACAGATCGACCAAAGTATTTGCCATCACATGAGCCACGCCCATCGGGTCTGACTTACGACCCTCTTTGACAGGCAGTTGTCGCGCCGGCACTTCGCCGTAAAGCAAACCGGCAGGCAATGCCACGACAACTTTTTTCACGTCAAACCTTCGCGCTGCCTCGAGCACCGAGATCAGCAAAGTCGCCGAGCGCAACATTTCATTGGTGCGAGTTGCCCCCGTCGGCAAAAGTGCGAGGTGATAAATCACCGTTGGTCGGCGCAACGCAATCAAATCTGAAAACTCTGGTGCTGAAATGTCGAGATGATGAAAGCGCAGCGTGCCACCTGCTGCACGCGCCGCACTGAGGTTGGCAAGCGACCCAACCGAAAGATCGTCGACAACCTCAACGCTGTGACCATCGGCCAAAAGTCGATCAGCTAGGTGCGAGCCAACAAAGCCGGCACCACCACAAACGAGCACACCGTTAACTTGTGCCATTAAGTTTTTTTAACTCCCATCTGGAACTTTGGCGCCGCGCAACACTGCGCCAGATTTGACCTCACCGTCAACACCGATGAGACACTCGTTGACCTGTGCAAACGAGCCAACATGGCCCATCACTGCGCTATCGATGACAACGGCATCATCATCAATAGTTGCGCCTGCAAGCAAAACCGAGCGAATAATCTGAGAGTTCTCGCCCACTTTGCAACCATGGCCAACAACGCTTTGCGAAATGGTCGCAGATTTTGCGATTTGCGACATTGAGCCAATTGCTTCAACTTTATGGATACTCTTGCGCTGCAATAATTCAATATTCGCGCGAACATATGTGTCGGGGCGTCCTGCATCAATCCAATAATCAGATGTCGCATAGCCGAACAACTCGCCATCTTCAACCAACTTCGGAAACGTCTCGCGCTCGATCGACATCGGCGCGACACCAGGCATCCGATCAAGCGCCGAGGCTTCGAAAACGTATGTTCCGCCGTTGACATTGCGCGATGTTGTCTCACCGGGCGACGGCTTTTCAACAAAACGAAGCACCTTGCCTAGCGAGTCTGTCTCGACGACACCGTATTGCGACGGATCATCGACTGGCGTCAGATGAATTGTTGCTTGTGCACCAGTTGATTTGTGAAACGAAACCAATGCTGCGATATCAAGATCCGTCAGCACATCACCGTTGGCGACAAGAAAAGTCTCACCACGCTTATAAATCTCGGCATGGCGCGCCGCAAAACCAATCGCACCCGCCGTATCAAGCGGTCGATCTTCAACCGCATAAGTTAATTTGACACCCGCACAAACATTCGACGGAAACGCATTCAAGAACGGTTCGGGTTTGAAGCCAAGTGACAACACAGCATCGGTTACACCACCGCGAGCCAGCGATGCCATCAGTCTTTCGAGTAGCGAAAGGTTCGCGATTGGCAGAAGCGGCTTTGGTGTGGCCAGCGTCAACGGTCGCAACCGTGTACCAAAACCACCAACTAGCACGACTGCGTGCATTTGTAGATTTACTCCAATTTTTTTGGCGTTAACCAGTGATCAACGGATCAAGATCAGTAATCGTGATTGGCTGTGGCACCTCGACGTCTTTGGCGATAAAAGCCAAAGTAATCGCCATGCCATTGCCAGTCAGACGCACATTGCCGAGATCAGCAATCGAAATTTTTGGCGATGAAACTTTTGAATCCCAAACGACTACTTGCAAATTTGCAGCTTTATCGCCACACTTCGTATCGGCTTCACTGATTAGTTCGCCGCCGTTCAACGAGTCTGGAAACTGAATCGAATCATTCGTCACCTTCAAACCGTAAAGTTCAAAAATTGTTTCGAGCTTCGCGCGTCGCTCACCCGACAAAACTTGCGGCTCCCAACGTACGACACCAGCAGACTCGATAAATGCGCCAGGCTTGACACTCGAAATATCGGTAAGGTCGGATGCGGCTGGCAAGTTTTCGATGAACGCATCGCACTTATAAATGCCAAACGCCGTGTAGTAGTTCTGCGTCGCGGTATCGAGCGCGCTAACTCGCTCTTGGCTCTGGCGGGCATAGGCGATTAGTGCAACACCGAGCACACAGACGACGAAAATGACCGTCGGAAACAACGAACCGCCCTGCATGCGCACCTTGCGACCCTTGCGGTTCTTGCTGGCTTGAGCCAAACGGGCGATTTTTTTCGCTGAAGATGAGGTAGCCACGAACAAGAAATGCTACAGGCTTATCGCATATACAAGGCTTCGTAACGTTGCGCAACCGACTGAGGCGAAGCGTGGCCTTCAACCCATTTTCGCCCGTTCGCCCCCATTTCTTCAAGATTTTTACGGTCAAGAGTCATGGCACTAATTGCGGATACAAACGCCTGTTGATTATCTGGCTCGACACAAACTCCGGCCTTCGCCGCTGCCAAAATTCGAGGCACCTCGGTGTCTAAATCAATCGCCGCACAAATCGGCCGCCCTGCAGCAAGTATCGAATACGTTTTCGACGGCACGCTGACCGAGCCGAGTCCGCGACGCAACGGCACGACATGCAGATCACCGGTTGCCAACACTTCGCTCAGGCGCGAAACATCTTGGTAGTCGCCGAATTTGACGTTGTTAAGCGTGCTCGCCTTAGCTTCGAGAGAATTTCGCGCCGCACCTTCGCCGTTGATCACGAACATGACTTCTGGCAAGACTCGAGCCGCTTCAAGCAACAGTTCTAGTGACTGCGAAAAACCCACATTTCCGGCATACATCACGACCAATGATTCGTCAATGCCAAGTTCGCGACGATAATTAGTTAGTCGCGACATCGGCACGATGGCCTGCGTGTCGACAAAATTTGGAATCACCTTGATGCGCTTATGAAACTTCTGTTCAAGTTTGCGTTGCACATTGTTGGCTAGATCATCTGACAACAGCACGACCGAATCAGATCGTTGATAACTGACGCGTTCAAGCCAAGACGCTGTGGCGATCACTCGTTGGTTTGAAATTGCCCCAGTCTCAATTGCCGCGTCAGGAAACACATCTTGAATATTGAACACAAGTTTGCCGCCGCGAAATAGTTTCGTGTGCCAACCGATCAAGCCCAGAGTCAGAGGTGGCGACATTGCCAATACGCCGTCGACTCGCCGCCAGAATCTGCCCGTGAATAGTGCGCGTAAGCCAACGAAGTAGCTAAACAAAACGAAACCAACTGCCCTGCGCACCAAGTTGCTCTTGGTCTTTCCTGCAAACGGCTGCACTCGACTGATCGAACCCCAATTGGTCTTCTCGACTCTCCACAAGGCGCCCGCCCAACCCGATTCAACTTGATGCTTGCGATACCACGGCAACGATGTGACGACATGCAACTCGTGTCCGCGTGCGGCGAGTTCGTGCACGATTCGTGTCATCACCACACCGGTCGGCGCCATGTCAGGCTCGAAGTGTGGGCAAAGAACTATTAGTCGCAATTTCTTTGACATCACATCGCCGCTCTATACGCCTGGGCCAGGTCTTTGCCAGAGTTTGCGATCGAAAAATTTGCTGCACGAACTTTGCCCGCCGCAATCAACGTGTCGCGCCTCAACGCAACAGTGTCGAGTGCATTCGACCATAAATTAAGATTGAGCGGCATCACGACCCCGGCGTCGCCGACAATTTCGGGCAATGCGGCACAATCGCTGGCAATCACTGGTGTTTCAAGTTGCATCGCTTCAATAACCGGGGCACCAAACCCTTCATACAAACTCGGAAACACCAACGCCTTGGCAAGTTTCAGCAGACCGTCTCGATCTTCGTCGACAACCCTGTCAAGACGCACAACACGGTCGTCCAAATTTAGGCGACGAACTTCACGCATGAATTCGATTTCGCTACGGCCCTTGCCACCAGCACAAACCAGAACAAGATTTTTGTCGACCCAGTGCGACTTCATCAGTTGCAACAAGAACCTGTGGTTTTTGTGCGGATGTGTAACTGCCGGCAAGAACACTACATCTTTGTTCTCAAGTCGCAATCTACGACGCAACTCTTGCTCGCTCGTAGCCGACTTACCGAGTTCGCCGTCAATACCATGGCGCACAACTTTGACTTTGGCTGGCGAAATTGCGAACTTGTTGATCAGCGTTTGTCGAACATATTCGCTTGGCGTGCTTACTATTGATGCCCTTGCCACAGAACGTGGCACAACTCTGCTCAGATAAGTAAGACGAAGGCGACTGAAGTTTTCTGGAAACGACAGATACTGCACATCGTGAATCGTCAACACTGTGCGGCGACCGGCAAATCGCGGCATCGTGCCACCGCCATGGTGCATGAGGTCGAACTTTCGCGCTTTAACAGCCAGCCAAGTTTGCTCGAGCAAAACTCGCAACACTCGCACGCCACCATGACGCGGCGCTTCAACACATTTATACATTTTTGCTATCTGCATGTGATGTTGCGCAAAATCGGCTTGCACAAACAGCGTCACATCAAATTCGTTGTTGTCGGTTTCATGCAGACCCGTTAATTGACGAAGCAAATATTCTTGCGAGCCACCCACCTGCCCCGTGCGAAGCCACAACAAATTGACACCGACACGAACTGTCATCGCATTGCCTGTTCATAAACTTCAGCCGTTTTTGCCGCGGTTGCTTGCCAGGTCATTTCGCTTGCACGCGCGAGACCAAGACGCGACAACTCAGACTTATGTTTCAGCGCCTGCAACACTCCATTGGCGATGCTGTCAATGTCGAGCGGGTCAACCAACACCGCGGCGTTGCCCGCAACTTCTTGGGTTGAAGAACCTTTACTAGTTACAACAGGCGTGCCATAACTCATTGCCTCGAGAATCGGCAGACCGAAGCCTTCCATCAGCGATGGATAACAAAGCGCTTCGGCCGATGCATAGATCGCCCCGAGATCACCCGGTTGCACGAACCCAGCAAAGTGCACTCGAGATTTGACGCTGTTCGACATGCTTACATTTTCAGATACATCGCCCCAACCCGTTGCACCAACCACCACTAGATCGGGCACCAAATCGCCGAGAGTTTCAAGAGCGGCTATCAACTGTGACAAATTCTTGCGCGGCTCTAGCGTGCCCACAAACAGCAAGTAATTTTCTGGCAAGTTATAACGAGTTTTGATCTGTTCGCGGGTGGTCATCACCATCGGTGCCAAAACCCCCAACGGGACATGGCGCAATCGGTCGCCCGAAAAACCAAACTCGCTGCAATCTTCGAGAGTCGACTGCGAAGAACAGAGCAAGATATCGGCGCGCTTCAACAAAATTTTGAGACTGCGTCGAAACACCGAATTACCTCGACGGCTAAAAAAATGTGGATATTTCAAAAATGCCAGATCATGAATCGTCGCGACCATTTTTGCGTTCGTCGCAAACGGAATTATCGAAGTGCAGTGCAGCAAATCAACCGTGCCCGTCGCGCTCTCGACTTTTGGCCAGCCAAACCGCATCGAAGTCTCATAAAGAATTGGCCCGCTTAACGACAGTTGCTGCACAGGTATCGGTGGTTGATAGGCACCTTGCGGTTCAGCATTATGGCGACCCGCAAAACCCACGAGTTCAATGTCGCGGCGCAAACCTGGCAGAACTCGCGCGACTTCAATCGCTGCGGTCGCAGTACCCCCAGGCACGCGGTGCCAGCACTGTTCCAAAGAGTAGGCCACACGCATTCCTTCTATTCTGCCCGCGTCGGCTTGATAATTGGTGCAAAGCCGTTGCGGCTGTGCACGACTCCAGCATGGGGCTCTGGGTCGTACGATATAAATAGCAATATGAGCGTGAAAACTTCGTCACCGACATTTTGGAAAAACCGCACCGTGTTAGTTACGGGTGGCAATGGTTTTCTCGGTCGCAATGTGGTCGAAGCATTTACAAGCACAGGCGCAACGGTTATCACCCCAACTCACAAGCAAGCCGACCTGACAATTCCTGGTGTTGCTCTCGAACTATTTAAAAAACACAAACCAAGCCATGTCGTGCATTTGGCGGCACGAGTCGGTGGCATCGGCTACAACCAAGTTGCACCAGCGCCTCTCTATCTCGACAACCTGTTGATGGGTACTCAGACGATTGAAGCCGCGCGACTTGCCGGAGTTGAAAAAACAATTTTGCTCGGCACTGTTTGCAGCTATCCGAAGTTCACACCTGTGCCATTTCGCGAAGAATCAATCTGGGACGGTTACCCCGAAGAAACGAATGCGCCATACGGCATCGCCAAAAAAGCCCTGCTGGTGCACGCTCAAGTAAACGCCCAACAATATGGTCAGAAGTTTGCGTTCTTGATACCGACAAATTTGTTTGGCCCAGGCGACAAGTTTCATCCTGATGTCTCGCATGTAATTCCGGCGCTGATCAAAAAATGTGTCGAAGCCAAAGAACAAGGGCTCGACAAGATCGATGTTTGGGGCACGGGTTCGGCCAGTCGCGACTATTTATTTGTCAAAGATGCCGCACGCGCAATTTTGCTCGCCAGCGAATTACATGACTCAACCGAGCCTCTCAATTTGGGCAACAATCGCGAAATCACAATTCGTGAAACCGCCGAATCGATTGCTCGCATCGTTGGGTTCTCGGGCAGACTCGTTTGGGACTCTTCTCGCCCAGATGGCCAACCTCGCCGCCGAGTCGATGCCTCTCGTGCCGAGCGTGAACTTGGGTGGCACGCATCAACCGACTTCGAAGATGGCCTGCACGAAACCGTGAAATGGTTTCTTGCCAACCGCCAAGAAGCTCTAACTTTGCCCGCATAATTTCGTGAGTTTTCCACCGCCACAACTTCCGCCACCTTTGCCTCGCGCGCAACAATCGGCGCCGCAATCAGCATCGCAATCACCGACATCACCGCAACGATCACGTCGCTTGCGACCAGACAAACCCACTCGACCAAACTCTCGTCGATCAGGCAACAAGACACCCGTCACGAACGCAGTCGTGTCGATCAATGTCGGGCTGTATCTCTGGATGTCGCTTTCGGGTTTCGAACAGACATCAATAAATTTCGTCATCTCGCGACAATTTTTAGAACAAGGCGAATGGTACCGACTCATCAGTTGCGGCTTCGTGCACTTTGGCCTCTTTCATGTGGCGATGAACATGTTGTTGGCATTTCAACTCGGACAGTTACTTGAACAAAAAATCGGCTCGCTGCGATTTGGCTTGCTTTATCTGACATCTTTATTGGGCGGATCAATCGGTGCGCTAGTAATCAGCCCCGATGCGATAACAGGCGGCGCATCTGGAGCCGTATTTGGTCTTATGGCAGCAGCAGTCGTCGGTCTTCGACACGACCGAATCAACCCGATGCGAACGGGCATCGGCACGACTTTTGTGCTGAACATCGTGATCACTCTTGTAATACCAGGAATCTCAGTTGGTGGCCATTTCGGCGGCGCCATCACGGGTGCGATCTGCAGTTTGTTCTTGTTGAACCAGAGCAACAAAATTGTTTCGAAGTTTCTTCAAATCGTCGGGCCAATCGCAATTTGTCTTGGGTTGATTTATCTGGCGGTGAGTTTCGTAAACGCGTAACACCCACTGATTACTCTGCATACATGCTTCACACGATCAACCCGATATCAGATGTGCCACGAGCACAACTCGACCCAATCACGACTCTTTCTGAAAAACTCAGTGTGTTCGCACTTGCACTTTCGCGGCCCCTGCGCCACGAAACAATTGCTTTGTGCTGCGACCATCAACAGCGTGGCGTCGGCATTTTTGCGTTCGACTCAAAACTCAAACTCACTCAAATAATCGAACGCATCATCGGTGCGGCAATCAGCATCGACTCGGCGACAAAAATTTGTCTGCTCAGCTCGCGACAAGGCGCCGGTCGAGATACAACCGACGCATCACAGTTTTTTATGGCCAAGAACCGCTGTCAAGATGCTGGTCTCGAACTCACAGATTGGTTTCTCGTCGCCCATGGCGAGACATGTATCTTGCAATAACGCATCTAGCGCGTAGTCGCAGTTAACTGTGGCAACCGCAGCCAGAGCCGCACCCGCCCATTTTTGGTGCGGGCATTGCTGGCGCTGCCGAGGCATTGCTGCCACCACCAACCGAGGCGAAAACCGAAAGCAGTCGCACTGCGTTTTCGTGACCCTGTGAGCACTTGGCAGGCTCATTAGCAGCCGACATCGCGCGTCGCTCTTCAAACACTTCGTCGCATGTGCGACAACGAAACTCATACATCGGCATAGTTTGCAGTCTAGATGTTGCTATCCGGCCAGCGTTAGAGCGATGAATCTGTTCAATTAATGATTAAATTAAGTGTGTTCTCAGCGCAATCGTCGACGACTCAGACCGCGCCCGGCACAATTGTCGAACAACAAACAGAACATGTTTTGCAGACCGGCAAGCCTCTTGTCGCCCACATCGTCAAAACCGAGAAAGACGAATCAGCGGCCGCCAAAGTGCTCGAAGCACGCATCAACGGCACACCATTAGAAGCGTTGTGCGGTCATGTTTGGGTGCCATCGCGCGATCCGAAACAGCTGCCGATGTGTCAAGCATGCAAAGAAATCTACGAGATCTATCGCGGCTTCAACGACGAACTAAACGAACAGCCAGTCGAATAGTACGCAAAAATGCCCGACTTCGACTCGTTAGTTTCGTTCGCGATCGCATCGGTCGCGTTGCTGGTGATACCGGGGCCAGCCGTCATTTACATCGTCAATCGCAGTGTGGCCAACGGTCGATCAATCGGTCTTGCCTCTGTGCTCGGTCTTGAACTCGGCACCTTTATGCATGTCTTGGCGGCGACCGTCGGCCTCTCGGCAATTTTGGCAACATCAGAAAATGCATTCAACATTGTCAAATATCTTGGTGCTTCGTATCTAGTGCTCGTTGGCTTGCGCACAATTTCGCGTCAACCCCAGGCAATGATCGCATCGGCAGATTCGATGACAAAAATGCAGGCATTTCGGCAAGGTTTCATTATCAACACTCTCAACCCGAAAGTTGCGTTGTTCTTTCTTTCGTTTCTGCCACAGTTCATTGACCCAGACAAATCTTCAAATGCTCTGCAGTCTTTGATGCTTGGCGCCGTATTCGTGGCGTGTGGTTTTATTACAGACGGCATTTACGCGCTGACCGCCAGTTCATTGCGTGAAACTTTGGTCAAAGGCAAGGCTTTGCTATTTATTCAGCGATATGTAGCCGGCGTCGTATTCGTGTTGCTCGGCGTCGTGGCTGGGTCAGCAAAAATCTCTTGAACTAACACCGCGCGTCGCAATTTTTAGTTCGCTCAGATGCTCGGCGATGATGTTGACCACCCCTTGCGAAGATTCAATTCTGCCGCGCACAAGCAGCGCTGAAGCATTGATCGCCTCATGGCGAAATCTTTTAAAACAACCTTGCGAAACTATGACGTTGATCAAACCGGTTTCGTCTTCAAGGCTAAAAAATGTGACGCCCCGCGAAGTAGACGGGCGTTGGCGATGCGTGATCACCCCGCCGACAAATATTTTTGAGCCGTTCTCAACTTTTGCCAGATCGTTTGCAGTGACGACACCGAGTTGGCTCAACTGACTGCGCACAAATTGAGTGGGATGACCGTCAATAGAAATGCCGGTCGACCAAAGATCACAGATTGATTTTTCGATCGGTTGCATGCCCGGCAATTGTGGCGAATCACTGCCGGTTGTCACGCCAGCCAAGCGCTCGGGTCGACTTTGAATAACAGCACCTGCCGACCAGAGTGCATCTCTGCGCGATATTTCAAAGCATTGCGAATAGGCACCGGCTGTTGCCAATGTTTCGATTTGCGACAAACTGAGTTGAGGCACACGACGAACGAGGTCTTCCATGGTCGCAAACGGTCGCGCGGCTTCGATTGTTTTTGCGAGTTCGTTGCCGATGCCGCGCACACTAGAAATGCCGAGGCGCAACGCGAAGCCACCGGCTGAGTTGTCGCACGGCTCTAAAGTTGCCGCGGCTTTTGATGCGTTTAAATCTGGGCCCAACACGACCACACCGTGTCGTTGTGCATCTTGCACCAGCGAATGCGGCGACCAGAAACCCATCGGCTGGGCATTCAACAACGCGGCATAAAACGCCGTCGGCTCGTGAAACTTAATATACGAAGACGCATAGACAAGATAAGCAAACGAAACCGAGTGACTCTCTGGAAACCCATAACTAGCGAACGCCTGCATCTTTTCAAAAATTTCGTCAGCGACTGCGCCAACGATTTTGTTTTGCGCCATGCCGTCATAAAGTCGCTGACGAAGTCGTTGCATGCGCGCATGCGAGCGTTTTGAACCCATGGCTTGGCGCAACTCATCGGCTTGATTGGGTGTGAAGCCGGCGATGTCAATCGCCATTTGCATTAACTGCTCTTGAAACAACGGCACGCCCAATGTTTTGCCCAAACTGTTTTCTAAAAGCGGATGCAGATACGTAACAGGTTCTTCACCGTTGCGCCGGCGAATATATGGATGAACCGAACCACCCTGAATTGGGCCGGGGCGAATCAAAGCAACTTCGACAACCAAGTCATAAAACCTTCGCGGTTTGAGTCGTGGCAGTGTGGCCATTTGAGCGCGTGACTCAATTTGAAAAACGCCCACCGTGTCGGCGCGACACAACATTGCATAAACCTCGTCTTCTTGCGGAATCATCGCCAGATCAATTTGTTTGTCGCGAAACTCAGCGATTAGATCGACCGAGTTGTGCAGGGCCGAAAGCATGCCCAAACCCAAAAGATCGAACTTGACGAGACCGATTGCGGCGCAATCGTCTTTGTCCCATTGCAAGACACTGCGGTCTTTCATGCGACCCCACTCGACTGGGCAGACTTCACTGACTGGTCGATCACAAATCACCATGCCACCAGAGTGAATTCCCAAATGTCGCGGGGCGTCTAAAACTTGGCGTGCAAGATCTAAAACCTGAGCGGGTATTTCGTGTTGTGTGCTGTCAGGGTTCGACAACGAGCCGTGCATGCCGACTTGCTTGCTCCAGGCGTCTTGCTGACCTGGGGCAAAACCCAATGCCCGAGCCATATCGCGAACAGCCGAACGCGAACGATATGTAATTACATTGGCGACTTGTGCCGCATGGTGGCGGTCGTAGCGATTGAAAACATATTGAATCACTTCTTCGCGACGACCACTTTCGATGTCGATGTCGATGTCTGGTGGCCCGTCGCGTTCTGTCGACAAGAAGCGCTCGAACAACAACCCCAAAGAAACAGCATCAGCCTTGGTGATGTCTAACGCAAAGCAAACTGCACTATTGGCCGCGCTGCCCCGACCTTGACAATAAATGTTTGAGCGCTGACAAAACTGCACGATGTCGAAAACGACCAAGAAATAACCGGCAAAGCCAAGTTGCTCGATGATTTTAAGTTCGTGATCGATCGTCTTCCATGCTCGAGCGCGCAGCGAAAGATCTTCGAGACTGTTTGCAGGTCGAGCGCCATATCTGCGAGTTGCGCCTTGTTCTGCCAAGCGACGTAAATATGAAATTTCGTCAAGACCGTCTGGGCAAACAAACGGCGGCAGCCTTGGCGCAACCAACGACAAGTCGAACGCCGAAGACTCGGCGATTTGCGTTGTCAGTTCGACAACACCTGGGTAACGACCAAATCGACGAAGTTGTTCTTTGCCGTTGCGAATATAAGCACTCGGCGCCGGTGGCAAGAGCGCATCAATCTCGTCGAGACTTGATCGTTGTCTTACTGCGGCAAGCGCAACGGCCAGACGGTATTCGCGCAAAGATGCATAACTCACATCGTTGGTTGCAATGCACTGCAAGTCGTGTCGCATCGCCAATTGCACAAGAGCATCGTTACGAGTCGAGTCGAGTGGGTCGCCATGGTCGCACAGTTCAACCAAAACTCGATCGCGACCGAATTCGCTAACCAGTTTTTGCAATTGACGCGATGCAACTTGCGGGCCGTGTCGCTCGAGTGCTTGATTGACAATGCCGGTGCTCGCACCAGTGAGCACCCAGCAACTATCGGCCAGATCTTCGGCAATCTTGGCCGTGTCAAAAACTGGCGCAGACTTTGAACCCGCCAATTGGCCGAGCGTTATCGCGTGAGAAAGTCGCGAATAACCAGATGGTCCATCGGCAATCAAAACGATTTGTGCATCGCCATCACGACTGTCGTGACTCGAACATGTGAGTTCGGCGCCAAACAAAGTTGACAAACCAAATGTTCGTGCCGCTTGGGCAAACTTGACCACGCCATAAAGACCGTTGCGATCTGTTAGAGCGAGCGCCGCCAGTTGATTGTGCACCGCGGCTTCGACAAGTTGCTCGGGGTGTGAGGCCCCGTATAAAAACGAAAAATTCGATCGACAATGCAACTCTGCATAATCACCCATTTGGCTAAGCGTAGCGAACATATGTTCGCCCTAGCCATGATGTTTTCGCGTCTTATATTCACGTCTCGTTCTGCATCTTGCCCTGCAAAGCTTCACCGACGATTCGCTCTGCGACGCGAATCGCACCGCGAGCCCCATCTTCTGAAACCCGCAATGCATCGGCATAACTAAACCACTTCACTTGCTGGCTCTCGCCTGCTGCTGGGGCGAAAATTTCGTTCGTTGCCCACAACAAAAACCGCACATCAAGATGTGTGTGACCGCGTGGACCGGGGTGAACATCGAGATGAATAAATCTTGCGTTTGTTTTGTCTGTGCCAAAATGTTGCAGATCTAAACCAGTTTCTTCTCGTGCCTCGCGCAATGCAGCATCGTGAATCGACTCGCCAGAGTCGATGTGCCCGCCAGGTTGCAGCCACATATTTAGTCGTTTGTGCAGATGCAAGACAACACCGGGCTTGCCAACGACTATCGCCGAAGCGGTGACATGAGTCGGGTCGCTGTGTTCGTCGAATGGGGCTCGAAGACTTGGTGCGAGTTCACAAAAAGTTTTTATTGACTCGCGTTCGCGATCATCAATCGGTTCGTGGCTCACTAGTTGCAGACAAAAAGTCTTGACAAATTCGAGACCAGAATCAGAAATCACTAGCTGAACAATACTTGCTCGCCTGACTGATGAATTATCGAGATTACGAACTAGCCGTAGATTGCGGCGATGCTCCATTCACCGTGCTCAAGTGCAACCAATAATGCTTGCACTTGTTGCGAACCGTCTGGCAGAAGTTTTTCGATTACGACTTGCAATCGAACCAAGCGTCGACTGCGAGCGGTGTCCCACCATTTTTCTTCTATCGGCCAGGGGCCAGCCCAAGAAATAACTTTGTAGCTTTGTTTGCTGATTATTAGTTGCACTGGCTCGGCGCTTAACTCATGACGCGCACTAACACGCAGCAGGTTTTTATCTTTATCAACGACTTGCACTAACGGTGGCTCAGAATAGACAACACTCGGTGACGGCGTCGGCAACGAACCTCGCCACTTTGACTTTTCGGTTGAAGCATTTAACTCGCTTTGTCTAGTTTGAAAATGTGAAGCAGAAACAAGTTGAAAATTGTCTTGCAGATCTCGACCGCCCTGCCATTTGACAAGATGAACCGCAGTTGAGCCCAACAACTCGGTCAACCGACCAATGGCTCTAGTAGCTGTCTCATCGACTTGGGTGACGCCACCCCACAATTTGAGTTGGTGCGCTGTGTCTGTGCGCACTTCGTCGGCAATCAACTGCACGCAAACCAGCGCGCTGTTGTGCGACCAACTTTCGATTTGCCACTTGGCGCTCTCGATTATCGCTCTAGCGGTTAAACCTTGAGGTCGATACCACAAGCGTTCTGAATGTGCGCCTGTTTCTGATTCAAATTTGAGAATCAAGCGAACACAAATTGCGCCGTGTTTGACGAAATAATCGCTGAACTCTTCGGCCATTATCTGCACATTGTTGAGCAGAGTTTGTTGATCTGTGATCGGCTCTTCGAATGCCCGCGAACACAGGTGCTCTGGGGGTGGCGCAACTGCCGCCAACGGGTGCTGTTCGTCGCCACGAGCAAGCCGATGCAACTCGACGCCCAGTTCGCCGAATCGTCCGGCTAACACCGACTCGCCAAGTTTGCAGACATCTTGCAATGTGTTCAACCCAAGTCGCTCGAGCAATGAGACTGTTTCGCCACTGATGTTGGCGAACTCGCTTAAAACTCTGACAGATTGTTTTGCAAGCCACACTTTTGTTTGATCTGGCTCGACAATGAACGGCGTTTTAGCTGTGTTTTTAGCTGTGTTTTGCGCCGAAATGTGCGCAGCAATGTGGGCCGCCAGACGACTGTCGGCGATGCCGACGCCAAATTGCGAATCAGCGACTATTGAACTACGCAAAACCTGAACGATCTTGCTCGCCATCGGTTCGTCGCCGCCAAAATAACGAGACGGACCACGGGTCGCAAACACGATCACACCTGGTTCGCTGACTTCAATTAACGGAACTATCTCATTAATAGTTCTCACAACAGTATTGAACGCTCGACGATCACGATCTGGTTGATAAGTAGCGATTTCAAGATCTGGACAAAGTCCTTGAGCATGACGACGACGCATGCCGACTTGAACGCCATAATGCATCGCCGCCACCGATCGCGAGATAACTCGTTGCCCGTGCACGACGACACACGGGCTGTTCGAAGTTTTCGCCGCCACAACTGCCGACCAGTCGAGGCAACGCAACACCGCTAAGCGTTTTGGTGCAAGCAATTTAGTAGTTGCAGGTGACTAAATGTTCTTGCGTGCGGGTAACTCGACGACCGCTGACTTTGATCGCGACTTGGCGTTGCTGCAAGTAGCCGGCGCCGTTGTTGATGCCACTCCAACTTTTTGTTGTGGTGTCTAACACGACATCAGCATGAAACGGGTGCGCGTTGTTTGAAAAATTTGGTTGAGAAAGCGTCGCAGTATCGACGATGATCATCACCGAACGCCGCGACTGCAACCGCGCCTGCACTCGCCTCGCATCAGAAACCGAGAGCGCTTCTGGCACTGCAACTATTAACAAATCAAAGCCGTCGATTACGGCGGCCACGGTTGTCGACCAATCGCGAGACGACTCTGGTGGATGAACAAAAACCATGCGCTCAAGTGCCACGCCGTGTTCGACGGCGCACGAAATGCCGAGATGACTGACGCCAACAACGCCCAACCATGAACCTTGCTGTGATGCACGGGCGCAAAGTGAAAGCGCTAGCGATGCGGCGGCGTCACCGCAGCAGCGCACGATGCGTCCACGAACCAAACCTGCGTCGGGCAACAACTGGCGAACTTGATCAGAGACGGCGAAGTTTTCGAGAACTTGTTTTTCAAAAAATGAATGTTTAGCAATGAGGGTTTTTGGCACCAATAACTTCATGCCTGCACTGTAGCGAACATATGTTCGTAGTAGTCAAAAGTTATTTAGCTTGAGCCTTGCTTCGCGCGGCTATGACTTTTGAGCCTTGCTTCGCGCGGCTATGACTTTTGAGCCTTGCTTCGCGCGGCTCTGCTGCGCTCTAACAAATGGGCTGGGACGAGTTTTTCGGCGGCGCTTAATTCTGGCACTGAACCATCGGCGCTCGGCGTGGTTGTCGCAGCCGGGGCGGCAACTTGGGCCATTAATTCTTCGACACTTGGCGGCTTCATACCCGGCTTCCAATATTGATGCAGGTCAGTCACGATTTGGGCCAAATCGCTGTCGCGCGAGCCAGGCACAAGATCGATAGTCACGATGTTGGCGAAAACATGCACACCAAGAACTGCACCACTATTAAATAGTCGTCGGGCCAACTCGGCTGCCGGTCGCGGGCCAATTGCCTGGCTGGCGCTGGTGAACTTTTCGTGGCCTTGACCAGTAAGGGTGCGGTTCAATTCAAAACGAATGCGACCAGCAACCCCAGCGGTTGTTTGCTTGACATCTACGGGCTGACCCACCCGAGGCAGGCTAGTCAAAACTTTCGCTTTCACCAAACACCTCATTGACGGGTACGGTTATTTGTCATGGCCAGCGAAACAACCACAAATATCACCATTGAACAATTCACGGCTGAAGCCCACAAGTTTTTGGCAGCCAACGCCGAACCGCGCGAGTCGAAGAAAGCATTTATTTGGGGCGAAGGCTCTGACAATGTGTCGATGTTCGAAGAACGATCGAAACAGTCTGAAGACGAAATGGTGAGTCGCGCTAAACAGTGGCGTCAGCAAAAGTTTGATGCGGGCTTTGGGTGGATCTCGGGGCCCGAGCAATATGGCGGCCGTGGCTTATCCAATGAATTCGAAAAGGCATACAGCAAAGCCGAGGGGCAATACAAAGTTACCAATCAATCAATTTTTCAAATCGGTCTCGGCATGGTCGCGCCGACAATTTTGGCACACGGCAGCGACGAAGCGCGCGAAAAGTTTTTGCGGGCGATGTGGCGCGCAGATATTGTCTCGTGTCAGTTATTTTCAGAGCCAGGCGCTGGTAGCGATCTTGCATCACTGCAAGCAAAAGCCGAACGCGACGGTGACGAATGGGTTATCACGGGTCAAAAAGTTTGGACATCGGGCGCACAATACAGCGACATCGGTGAAGTGATCTGTCGCACCGACCCGAGTTTGCCGAAGCACAAAGGCTTGACTGGTTTCATCGTCGACATGCACGCTGATGGTGTTGAGATTCGTCCGCTACGACAGATGACAGGTGGCGCAAGTTTCAACGAAGTATTTTTCAACGAAGTGCGCGTGCCCGATAGTTATCGGCTCGGCGAAGTTAACAACGGCTGGGGTGTGGCGTTAACTACGTTGATGAACGAGCGCGCCGCGATTGGCACGGCAAGTGGCGGCGAAACTTCGATGTTCACACGCATGCAAGCCATGGTGCAACATTTTGGTTTAACCGACAATCCGATTGTGCGCGAAAAAATGGCAGATCTATTTATTCGCACCAAAGTCGCCGGCTACAACAACCAACGCGCGATGGACAAAATTCGTGCGGGTCAAACACCCGGCCCAGAGATGTCGATTGCCAAGATGGCTTTAGTCGATAACCAAAAACGCATGAACGATTTTCTTGCCCTCGTGCTTGGCAGCAAATTGCAAGCCGACACAGGCGAATGGGGCACCTACGCCTGGAGTCAGCTGCTGCTTGGCGCGCCCGGCATGCGAATTGCTGGTGGATCAGACGAGGTGATGCGCAACATCGTCGGCGAGCGCGTGCTCGGTTTGCCAAAAGATGTCGGCATCGACTCAAAGTCGGCGTTTCGCGACCTCAAGGTCGGCACCCAAAAAGGCAGCTAATTAGTTTTTAGATTAGTTTTTAGATTAGTTTTCAGCCACGGCACATAGTTGGGCATAAACGCCCACGAAGTGCGATGAATCGCCGATGGACCGTAGCCCTGTAACGCGGCGCGATGCTTCGGGCACGGGTAACCCTTGTTCGTATCAAAATGCCATTGCGGATAATCACGTGCGAGCGAGCGCATCATGCGATCGCGTGAAACTTTCGCCAAGACTGAGGCTGCAGCCACCGATACACAATCGGCATCAGCTTTGACTTCGAGCATCACTTCGTGTGCGTGTGGCGAGACAAAATCCCAGCGGCCGTCAACAATTGCTGCGTCGACTCTCGCGCCATCAACACTCGCGACATCAACACTCGCACCGGCGAGTGCTGCAAAGCCACGAGCCGTGGCCAGGCGTTGTGCCGCAACCATGCCAAGTTGGTCGCACTCGAGCGCGCTCGCCGCGCCGATCGACCATCGCAGACATTTCGCTGCAACTTGCTCGAACATCTCTTCGCGCTGCATCTCAGAAAGTTGTTTCGAATCACGCACACCGCCCAGCAACACTGCAGGCTCGTCAGAAAAGACCATTTCGCGACTCAACATCGCAATACCGATTACGAGTGGCCCAGCCCAACTGCCTTTGCCCACTTCGTCAATGCCGATGATTGTTTTCGCACCACGACCAAATAGCGACTGCTCTCGCGTCGTGTTTGGCCATGGCTTGATTTTCCGCATTAACACGTTTCAGCGCGAGTCAGCACAAATGCACGCTGGCCGGCGATGAACTGAACTCACCGACCTTAAACCACATTTCGTCACGCAATAGTTTTTCGGCCGCTTCAGGCGTCACCGCAGCCAACAACCCGCCACTCGTTTGCGGATCCATGCACAACGCAACAGACGAGTCATCAGTTGTCGTGGCATCAAAACTGAAATGCTCGGCAACATAAGCACGATTGCGCGGGTCGCCACCC
>JAQCDG010000043.1 GCA_027731085.1 Actinomycetota bacterium
ATCTTCTTGAGTCGGTGGACTTTTTCTCGGTCGTAATAGCGCCGCACGTAGAGCCAAAGGATCGTTATCGGTTCGTTTCGCATAGTTGCCGAACTGACGGGCCAAAATATCGTCTGAACTTGCTGTTCCGTCGATACCACTGACGATTCGGTCGGTTTCGGTCGGGTTGTGCGGCTCGAGAAGACCATCACCTATGCCAACGAGCATTAACCGCCGAAAATATTTTGGATTGTGCATCGCTGCATCGAGCAACGCAATCGCACCAAGAGAAAAGCCGACTGCGTCGACACTTGTAGTGCGCGCGCCAATTGCATTTCGGATTGGCGCAGAAAGATCTGCATAATCGGCTGGGTCATGTGGCTTGTCAGATGTGCCGTGACCCAATAGGTCGACTCCGATGACGGTTGTGCCCGCATCATTTACCAGTTGCTCGACGCCAGAACTCTGCCATGTTTGTTGGTGGGATCCACCCCAGCCATGGACCATGATCAGAGGGGGATTCGCACCATTCATATCCACAGGGCGTAGCCTATGGAGGCTTCAAAAAAGCCCCACTCGGAGGACTACTGATGCGTTTTTTGAATGACTCGCCAGCGTTTGACCTTACATATAGCGATGTGTTCATGGTGCCTAGTCTTTCTGCGGTTAGCTCGCGTTTGAAAGTTGACTTGTCGACGCCAGATGACATTGGTACGACCATCCCGTTGGTGGTTTCGAATATGACGGCTATTGCTGGTCGTCGTATGGCCGAAACTGTTGCTCGTCGCGGTGGTGTTGTGGTTTTACCACAAGATATTCCACTAGATGTAGTTGAGACTGTCGTCCAGTTCGTGAAATCCCGCCACAAGGTAATTGATACCCCGATCACGATGAAGGTCGATGGCACCGTGGGCGAGGCCCTGAGTTTGATTTATAAGCGAAGCCATGGCGCCGTAATCGTCGTTGATGATGACGACCGTCCAGCGGGCATTTTTACCGAACATGATGCAGTCGGTTTTGATCGATTCACCCAGATTCGCAACGTCATGAGCAGCGAGATGTTTACATTGACCGAGTCAATGTCGCCACAAGAAATGTTTGAAAACCTTACGGACGCGCGACTGACAGTTGCGCCGGTCATCGACAAAGACGAACGACTAGTGGGTGTGATCACTAGAAACGGAGCACTGCGCAGCACGATTTATAAACCAGCACTTGATAACAACAACAAGCTTTTGATATCAGCCGCAGTCGGAGTTAATGCAGATCCTGCTGAAAGAGCGAAAAAGCTCAAACAGATGGGTGTTGATGTGATCGTCGTGGACACCGCCCACGGGCATCAAGTTCGGATGCTCGAAGCCGTCGCCGAAGTACGCAAGGCTGTTGGCAACATCAAACTTGTGGCCGGCAATGTCGTGACTGCAGAAGGCACGCGAGATTTAATTAATGCTGGAGCCGACATTGTCAAAGTCGGCGTGGGTCCTGGCGCGATGTGCACGACACGAATGATGACAGGCGTCGGTAGGCCGCAGTTTTCGGCAGTACTGGAGTGTGCCCAGGTTGCAAATGAACTCGGCAAACATGTTTGGGCTGATGGTGGCGTGCGATACCCACGGGATGTCGCTTTGGGTCTTGCGGCTGGTGCAGCCAATGTGATGTTCGGTTCGTTGTTAGCCGGTACTTACGAGTCAGCAGCCGACACGGTGCGCGACACGAATGGTCGACTTTATAAAGAGAGCTTCGGTATGGCGTCAAATCGTGCGGTTCGTAATCGAACACGAAAAGAGACTGCGTTTGAGCGTGCCAGAAAGGAACTTTTCGAAGAAGGCATCAGCTCATCGCGAATGTATCTAGATGTACAGCGCCCGAGCGTCGAAGATATTATTGATCAGATAATTTCAGGTGTGCGCTCATCGTGCACTTATGCAGGCGCGTCTAATATTCGCCAATTTCACGACCGAGCCGTGATCGGTGTGCAGAGTGCGTCAGGCTACGACGAAGGTCGTGCGCAAGATACGAGCTGGTAGATGGTGTGGCTATTAGGCCTACAACGATGATCATTGTGGCAATCGATGGACCGGCTGGTGCTGGAAAGTCAACTATTGCCAAGGCGCTGGCGGGAAAATTGAATTTGCGTTATCTTGACACGGGCGCGATGTATCGAGCAGTTACATTTGCGGCACTAACTCGAAAGATCGATCTTCGTGACGAATCTTTGGTTGCCAATGTCGCCGAGAATAGCGTGATGCTCATCGAAGATGACTTGATCAGCATCGACGGTATGGACGCGACGGTTGCGATTCGTGGCGCCGAAGTGACGCGAAGCGTAAGTTTGGTTGCGATGAACTCACAGGTTCGCACTGAGCTGCGAAATCGTCAAAGACTTTGGGCGAGTGAACACGATGGAGGTGTTGTAGAGGGACGAGATATTGGATCGGTTGTCTTTCCGGACGCGACTTTGAAAGTTTATTTAACGGCTTCGCCAATTGTGCGCGCCCAGCGTCGGGTAGCACAAAGCGGTGGCGATGTAAACCAGATCGCAGCCGAAATAGCAGAGCGTGATCAGCGAGACTCGTCCCGCTCGGATAGTCCATTGACGAAAACTGACGATTCGGTAACGATTGACACGAGCAATCGTCCGATTGATGATGTGGTTATGCAACTTCAGCACCTGGTCGAGAAAAATATATCTGGCGAGGAAACTCGGGCATGACGCGAATTCAGACCTTTTTGGTCGGTCGCGGCGTGTCGAGTCGAATTTTTTATCGAATAGTTAGATTTCTGATCGAAGTTTTCTGTCGCATATATTTTCGACTTCGTGTGTATGGGACCGACAACATCCCCAAAACAGGTGCGTTTATACTTGCGCCGATTCACCGTTCGAATGTCGATTCACCGATTTTGAGTGTCGTGACAAAACGCCGCCTTCGATTCATGGGTAAAGACTCACTCTGGAAGATCAAGCCAATTGGGTTGATTTTGTCGGCACTAGGTGGATTTCCAGTTACACGGGGCTCGGCTGACCTAGAGGCGTTGAAACGTTGCCTTGCTGTATTGAAACTCGGCGAACCAGTGGTTTTGTTTCCAGAAGGGACTCGCCAGTCTGGGCCGAAGATTCATCCACTATTTGACGGAGCTGCATATTTAGCGATCAAGGCAGATGTGCCGATTGTGCCAGTTGGTTTTGGTGGCACAGAGGGTGTCATGCCGAAGGGTTCAAAGAAAATTCTTCCTCGCAGATGTTCGGTCGTGGTCGGCCCACCTATTTATCCACCTAAATCAGAGACTGGGCGGTTGCCGCGAGCCGCGACAACAGATTTGACAACCGCACTGAGCGCCGCTTTGCAGGTTGTTTTTGATCAAGCGAAACAAAAAATCGGTCAAACTATTTGAAGTAAGCCTTCAATGCCAGTTGAAGTGAAATCAGATCATGCACACCGCAAACTTCTCGGGCCGAGTGCATGGAGAGTTGCGGCACACCGACATCAACAGTGTCGATGCCGAGGCGAGTCGCAGTTATCGGACCAATAGTGGTGCCACAGGGCATATTATTTCGCGAAACGAAGAGTTGGTGTTTGACCTTGGCACTGTTGCACGCTGCAACGAATATTGCAGCAGATTGTGCCGATGTCGCGTAGCGCTGATTTGAATTAATTTTCAATGCTGGGCCATGGTTAATGATTGGCGCATTGGCGAGATCGTGGCGTTCGGGGTAATTGTGGTGAACTGCATGTGCATTATCTGCAGATATGCAACTCGATTTTTTTAATGTCTCGATGAAACCAACTCGAGAGATGTTCTGACTTGCAGCAATCTGTTCAAGCGTGTGTTCAAGAAGCGGTCCGGCCGCCCCAGTGGCACTTTGTGACCCAACTTCTTCATGATCAAAAAGTGCGACTACCTGTGTCGCAGCACCGGTTGAAGATTCAAGCAATGCAGATATCGATGCCCAGCACGAAGCTTGATTATCTAAACGACCGCTGGCGAGTAAGGAACTATCGGTACCAATTAAAGCTGCTTTGTTCGTATCAAAGAGTTGCGCTTCAATCTGAACAATCTCTCGTGGCACCGCTTTCGATTGTTTGGCAACCCAATCAATGAAATTAAGTGCCTTGTCGTTGGTGGCCCATGCGGGACTGAGATGCAACTGCTTGTCAAGAATAAGACCACGTTCGTTCACCTCTCGATCTAGATGAATTGCAAGTTGCGAGATTCGTGCGACGGCGGTATTCGAACAGAACAACTTGATCTCTCCCGATCGTAAGACCACATGGCCGGCAATGCCCAGGTCGCGATCAAGCCAACTATTGAGTAGTGGACCACCATAGATTTCGACTTGCAGCGTTTTGAAGCCATGCTTGCGATCGTCGGGGTTCGGTTTGATGCGAAGCCCAGGAGAATCGGTATGTGCTCCGACGATTCGAAAACCGTGCTTTGCAGTTTGCTTGCCAGATCGCCATGCAACAATAGAACCGGCAGTTGCGACGAAACCAGAATTTGCTGCTGCTACGGCAGTTTTTGAAAAATCCACGAATTTCGCTGCACGAAGTTGATGCGAAATGTGCGCGACTAGATGACGAGGAGTCGGCGAACCATCGAGTTGAGTCAAGACGCTTTCAATATGACTTTTTGTCATTCGGTAATACTCTTCAGAGAAATTTTTTGACCAAAGAAGGTGCATGAAGTTGTGCTGAGATCGCTTGGTGCGACAGCTTCAAACTTGGCGATACAAATAGCTAGGGCGTCTCGCTGGTTGAACGATAGATACCCCAAGACCCCGAAGATTGCTAGAAAAAGGAGCTTTGAAACCAATGACTTAACGAACTTGAGCACCAAGAGCAGGCCAACTACGCTTAATGCGATCGCACCGAGCCCCAAATTTTTGGCACTTTCAGAATCAAGCGAAAACAAGTCCATCCATCTAGTGTGGCAGGAGTATGAGTGATCAACCAGTAAATCTTTCACCAAGTGGACCACCAGAGACACGGCTGCCCGCATTCGATTCTGAGGCGACCAGAGCGCTCAATGTTGCGCTCAATTCTGGCGTCGATCAACCAAGAGAGTCTGTTTGTGCAGTGGTTGCTAAGTATCCAACTTTTTTAGAAGGTTGGGCGACAATCGGCGACTTAAGTGCTCCGGGTATTGATGCCTATATGGCATATCGAGTGGGCTATCACAGAGGTTTGGACACTCTGCGGGCGAATTCCTGGCGAGGTTCCGGATATGTCAGATGGAAGGTTGAGACAAACCGCGGCTTCTTGCGTTGCCTTGCAGGACTTGCTAAAAGTGCGCGAGAGATTGGCGAATTGTCCGAGGCGGTTCGATGCGAACAATTCTTGACTCAGTGTGATCCGAGCGGGGACGCGAATCATTTGCTTCGATGAAAATGGTCGATCAAACAACTGTTGCGGTTTTCGCAGGCGGTAAAAGTAGCAGATTTGGTTCGGTAAAGAGTCATGCCTTGATCAACGGCAAAGAATTCGGCGCACGAATAATTGACACCATCAAACTTGCGGGATTTACCAAGATAGTTTTGGTCGGCGGTGACCCCGAAGACGCAGATCGATGGGGGGTTAAGTTTTTGCAAGATCTTTACTTTGAATCGGGCCCACTTGGAGCGCTAATCACAGCGATGCGTTCTTGCAAAACAGATTTCCTAATGACACTGCCGTGCGATGTGCCTTATATTGATGAGCATTGTTGCGACGTTTTGAGCGAATTGCATCAAGGTTTCGAAGTGCGTGTCGCCGTGACAGATTCTCCGCAGTGGCTATGTGCAACTTGGCGAATTTCAAGCATTGATGCGATTGATGCCGAGTTCCACGGGGGTGAACGCTCAATTCACAAGGTCATCGAAAAACTCAAGGTTGAATACGTTGATATTGATGAAGACCTGTTGAAAAATATCAATCAACCCAATCAATTGAAGTCTCGCTAGTAAAGAGATCACAAAGTAGAGTTGTTCAGTGGCAATTGACGAAATCTCTATAGCAAGCTTCGCGCATAGATTTGATCAAATACTCGACTTGATCGATGTTCGCGAAGTTGACGAATACGAATCGGGTCATGTACCTGGTGCGGTGAATATTCCGTTAAGTGAATTCGTTGGTCGACTCAACGAGATACCGAAGACATCGGTTTTTTTTATTTGCCGTAGTGGCGCTAGAAGTATGCAAGCGTGTGAGATTTGTGTTGATGCAGGACTTACTTCGGTGATAAATATTGCGGGTGGCACAATGGGATGGATTGCTGCCGGCAGAGAAGTCGTTTTAGGTGGTCAGCCAGAGTGAGTTTTGAGTGGGTCGACACAGAAGATGCACTAAAAGATATAGTGACGAGTGTTTTATCTGGGTCGCGTTACGCGATCGACACCGAGTTTCATCGCGAAAAAACCTATTATCCAAAACTTGCACTGGTGCAAATTCGCTGGGGTAATCAAACTGCGTTGATTGATCCGCTGGCAGTAGATCCGCGTGGATTCGCCCGTCTGTTTGGCAGCGATATTTTGGCTGTCTTTCACGCTGCACAACAAGACATTGAAGTATTGCGACACGCCGCGTTAGAAGCGCCGAAGAACATTTTCGACTGCCAAGTTGCGGCGGGCTTTGTCGGATTTTCGACACCGTCGCTTGCAACTCTTGTGCAAGCAGTTAAAAAAGTTTCCCTTTCTAAAGGTGATCGTCTCACTGATTGGCTTCGTCGTCCATTGACCGAACAACAATGCACGTATGCGGCAGACGATGTCATTCATCTTTTTGATCTTCATGACGAGTTGACACGACAATTATCAGCATTGGGTCGTATTGATTGGGTGACTGATGCATGCGCAGAATTGGCCATACGACCAATGGGACCGCAGGATCCCTCGGACGCTTGGCTGAAACTAAAAGAAGCTCGAGCGTTGAAAGGAAATGCGCGAGGTGTCGTTCAAGCGTTGGCCAAATGGCGCGAAGAGCGCGCGATGCGAGGCGACCTGCCGCCGCGACGGGTTATGTCTGACATGGCACTTCTCGGTATCTCACAGAAGATACCTAAGAGCGTCGAAGAACTAGCCAACACCCGCGGAGTTGACGATCGTCATCTGTCTGCTGATTATTGTCGCGAGATCATGACAGCCGTTCGGGACGGCGCAAAGAATGTTGTGTCCATGCCCACTAGCGATAACGACGACGTTGATAAATGGGCGAGACCCGCATTGACTTTGATCACCGCATGGGTAGGAGAGTTGGCGAGGAGACACAAAATTGATGCGACACTTCTTGCAACCCGAAACGACATCACCGCCTTCCTACGCAAGACGCCAAATGCAAGGCTTTGCCAAGGTTGGCGGGCCACTCTTATTGGCGACGACCTGACTCGCATTTTGAATGGGGAGGTCGGCTTAAGTGTTGACCGTGACGGACATCTCAAGCTAATTAGTTCGTCAACTTGATTGCAGGTGCTGAAATCCCTGATAAATCCACCTTTTTACAAATTGAGGTTGCTATGATTTCACGCAATGTCTATCCACTAGGCGGTAACCAAAACCGGTAATCGCCCCAGAGAAATTTGGAGCCCTACCGTGAAAAAGGGTCGTCACCGTCGATTTGAAGAAGCGCGTCGCCTGAAACAAACAGGTCCGTCTGCTGAAGATCTAGGAGTCAGCAGAGAAAGCAAGTCGAAGACCCAAGAAGACGAATACGCGGCCATTGCAGAACGTTATGGAGTGCGGTTTGATGAGAACGGCGACGAAATCGCCGACGAATCTGACGAAGATATTTCTTGATACCGAACTGAGAGCCCCTAATTAATAACATTCGAAATATCGCGTTAGTAGCGCACGTTGACCATGGTAAGACAACTCTGTTGGATGCCCTTCTAAAAAGTGGTGGAACTTTTGCCGCGCACCAAGCCGTTGTTGATCGTGTCATGGACTCAAATGATCAAGAACGCGAACGCGGCATCACGATTTTGGCAAAGGCGGCTGAGATTGAATGGCGAGGCACCAAAATCAATCTCGTTGACACGCCAGGTCACGCCGACTTCGGTGGCGAAGTTGAGCGCGCCCTGGCGCTCGTTGATGGAATCTTACTTTTAGTTGACGCAGCCGAAGGTCCGCTTCCGCAAACTCGATATGTATTGTCAAAGGCGCTGGTCCGAGACTTGCCGGTCGTCGTTGTGTTAAATAAAGTCGATCGTGCAGATGCACGACCAGAAGAAGTGCTTCACGAAGTTGAACAACTATTTCTTGATCTAGCGCACCATGATCACCATTTGAGCTTTCCTGTTATTTCTGCGATTGCCCGCGACGGTCGGTCGATGAAGGGCATAGGCATGCCAGCAGAAAACGCAGATTTAGTGCCATTGCTTGATGCAGTGCTAGATACGATTCCGCCACCAAACGGCGATTTAAGTGCACCATTGCAAGCACTCGTCGCGAACCTCGATGCGTCGGATTATTTGGGAAGACTAGCGATTGGTCGAGTTGAAGCAGGTGTCATGAAAAAAGGTGACATGATCTCTGTTTGGCAACATCCGACGCCCGAAAACCCAGCGCCGTTCATTAAGCGCAAGATCTCAACACTCTTCGCATTTCGGGGCATCGGCCGCGAAGAAGTCGCTCAAGTGGCTGCGGGAGATTTGTTCATCTTGGCAGGCATTGACGAGGTTGAAGTGGGCGACACGATTGCGGCTCTTGAAAATGCGCCCGCATTGCCTCGACTTGAAGTGGATGAACCCGTGTTGCGCATGAGCTTTGGTGTCAACACCTCGCCTTTCGCTGGTAGGGACGGTACTTTTCTCACGAGCCGTCATTTGAATGAACGACTATTTAAGGAAGTTTTGGGCAACGTATCGATTCGTGTCAACACAACTGACAGCCCAGATGTCATTGAGGTGGCTGGGCGAGGTGAACTGCAGCTTGCAGTTTTAATCGAGAATATGCGTCGTGAAGGTTACGAGCTGCAAGTTAGTCGTCCCGAGGTAATTACGAAAGAAATCGACGGCAAGAAGCACGAACCACTTGAGGCTGGCACGATTGACGTTCCCGACGAATATGTCGGTGCCGTGACGCAAGCACTCGCTCCTCGAAAGGGTCGAGTCGTAAATCTTGAGCAAGGCGACAGTGGTCGCACAATTGTTAGCTTTCAGGCGCCTTCACGCGGATTGATCGGTTTCAGATCATTGTTGTTGACCGTTACTCGCGGCACAGCCTTGCTGCATCAAAGTTTGAATGGATACATGCCGTGGGCGGGCGAGTTGCCGCATCGATTAGGCGGTGCGATGGTTTCAGATCGAAAAGGATCGACAACTGCGTATGCCTTGGACAATCTGCAACTTCGTGGCACCTTGTTCGTCGCGCCAGGTGTCGAGGTTTACGAGGGCATGGTCGTGGGTGAAAACTCGCGAGAAGATGAAATGGTTGTCAACGCGGTGAGGGCAAAAGAATTGAACAACATTCGTACGCACAGTCATGACGACGGACCAAAACTCGCAACACCCGTGACGCACACGCTCGAGACAGGCATTCAGTGGATCGGCGAGGACGAACTTGTAGAAGTGACCCCATCAAATATTCGGGTTAGAAAGCGCTTTTTGAGTATGGAAGACCGACGCAAGTCGACTAAAAATTCGAAGAATTAAGAACGAGTTTTTGTTCTTACTTGAGGGTGCGGTAAGAACGTCGTGCGCGGTTTTTTTAGTTGCTTGACGATCATCTCGTAGATTTCGTCGCCACATAGTTCGATTAGTTCGTCTTTAAGATATTTATAGACGGGTCGTGATCCGACGAAGGCTGCAGAATCATCGGTGCACCACCAATGAAAATCGTGCCCGCCGCCACCCCAATCTCGGCGTTTCCATTCGCGGACTATCGAGAGAATGTGATTTTCGTCTTCATCATGCTGTTCTAATCGAAGAGGTACTTGCCAGCAGACATCTGGTTTCCAGTCCATTGGGCGTTCTTTGGCGGCCGAAGCAGCGACATGAAATGCACAGCCCATGCCGCCTTCGAAGTCGGGGCGATTATGAAAAATGCACGCCCGCTTGTACGTCGTCGTCACATCGCTGCCGTCTTCGTCTTTTGTGAGCCACTTGCTGTTTCGACCTTGATCGAAATTTTGCCAGTGTTCTGGTGTCAAGCGTTTGACGAACTTTTTGACCGATGCCAAATCTTCTTTGTCTATGAAATGAGCGCCATGACTACAGCATCCTTGATGTAGATCTGGGGCAGGATCGTCAAGCACACCCTGACAACCGTTGCCATAGATGCACGACCAGTTTGAGCGCAAAAAGGTTGCATCAATCAACCAAGTCTGTTCAAGGTCGGGATCGGCGAAACTTATCCATTCGTGAAGTTCTTCTGGCTCAGACATCTCGGAGCAGGCTAATGGCATACTTGTACACCTATGCATTCGATAGAAGAGAATTCAAAACAAATAGTTGATCAACTAAAACAGATATCAGAACAACTGGCCGATCAAGCGCTATCGGCCCTTAAACAGGCTCACGCTGCTGGTGAATCAAAGCGCCCTGAACTC
>JAQCDG010000044.1 GCA_027731085.1 Actinomycetota bacterium
TGCAACTTTGGTTGTCAACAAGATTCGTGGCACTTTCAAGAGTGTCGCCGTCAAGGCACCAGGTTTTGGCGATCGTCGCAAGGCAATGTTGCAAGACATCGCAATTCTCACTGGTGGCCAAGTAATTAGCGAAGAAGTTGGTCTCAAACTTGAGAACGCAACTCTCGATCTGCTCGGTCGTGCTAAGAAAGTCGTGATCACAAAAGATGAGACGACGATCATCGAAGGCGCCGGCTCGGATGCCGACATCAAGGGTCGCATCAGCCAGATCAAGACCGAAATCGACAACACCGATAGCGACTACGACCGTGAAAAATTGCAAGAGCGTCTCGCCAAGTTGTCAGGCGGTGTGGCGGTTCTCAAAGTTGGTGCAGCAACCGAAGTTGAACTCAAAGAAAAGAAGCACCGCATCGAAGATGCTGTCAGCACCACAAAAGCCGCAATCGAAGAAGGCGTAGTGCCTGGTGGTGGCGTGGCTTTGCTTCGCGCTCAAGAGGCCGCCGAAAAAGTCATGGCGTCACTTAGTGGCGACGAGGCAACAGGCGCCCGCATGGTCGCTCGTTCTTTGTCGGCACCGCTCAAGCAGATCGCAGAAAATGCTGGTCTTGAAGGTGGCGTTGTAGTTGAAAAAGTCAAAGCTATGAAGGGCAATGAAGGCCTTAATGCGGCAACTGGCGAATACACCGACTTGGTCAAACTTGGCGTCATCGACGCTGCGAAAGTGACGCGCTCGGCGTTGCAGAACGCGGCATCAATTGCTGCATTGTTCTTGACAACAGAGGCTGTCATCGCTGACAAGCCAGAAGAGAGCGCGCCATCAATGCCAGGCGGCGGAATGGATGATTACTAAGTCGCCAAACTTACGACTTAGTTAGTTGCCGTTTTTAAGGATTCTCAAACTTTGGTGACAAGTAGTCTTAAGAGATGGTAAACGAATCGTCCACCGCATCAAAGATTCGCGAAGAGCTAATTGCCCTCGACTTAATTATCGAAAGCAGACTAGAACTATTTTGTCAGGGCACTCGAGATAAGTCAGATATTCCTGTCTTTCAAGATGTAAGTAGCGCAGTAATTTTTCATGATTTTTATCCTGGTGATGAGTTTTATGCGACGACTAATGGGGGCTTCGACAGCCTTGGCCGAACTGTAGACCCAAAAATGGGTGTCACCAATGCAGGCATGCGATTTGAACAAAGAAAAGATTTAGAGCGGAGGATTGAAAGCAATCTTCAATTGATTGCACATCGTCATGTCGTTGATTTTGGCTGCGGTGAAGGATGGTTTTTGCGAAGTGCGAAGAATTTGGCGAAAAGTGTATGCGGTATTGAACTGAATAATTATTGTAAGGAAACTCTAAATAAAGGAGGAATTGATTGTGTGGCTGACTTTAGCCCTGGTCGCAAAGTTGATACTTTGACGATGTTTCACACTCTTGAACATACGCCTAGTCAATTAGTGACGTTGGAAAAAGCGCATGAACTGCTAAGTAGATCTTCCACTCGGTCGGATGTCTCGGGTGCCGTGATCATTGAAGTGCCGCATGCTAGAGATTTTTTACTGAGCACTCTCAATCATGAGGGCTTTCGTAAATTTACGCTCCGTTCGGATCACTGCATTCTTCACACCCGCGAGTCGTTAACACGATTCATGGAGTATGTGGGATTCAAGAGGGTTTCAATTCGCTCTGTCCAGCGTTATCCACTCTCAAATCACTTAGGTTGGCTATCGAGAAACTCTCCAGGTGGCCATACAAGCGATTTAAGCGTTTTAGATTCAGGCACTTTGCATGCCGCATATGAATCCGCGCTTGCTCAAGTTGACGCGACTGACACCATTGTCGCTATTGGGTTTGTGGATAAATCCTGAAACTTAGTTAGTTGCCGTTTTGCTCGCGCAAAAACTGCTCTACTTCATCCATTAAGTTGCTCGGGTCGGCAGGCTCATCTGAGTCGCCTGCAAAATCGAATTGAAGTTGGTTGTCGTCAACTTCATCGTCCAAACTCATGCCGTTGTCGGTCATCGTCTCGAGTCGCTCGACATAGGCAACTAGATCGTCATCATCTTTGACGAGCGAATCAATTTGTTCTTCATAACGCTCGATTAAGTTCATCACGGTGGCAAGTGGCGCAGGAGTGCCGATTATTTCGCAAGCGCGACGCATCAGCGCCAGCGATGCTTTTGGTGACGGCACTTGCGATGCATATGCCGGCACCGCAGCCCAAAGTGACGCCGATGGTATCGATGACTCATCAAATGTGTCGTGCAACACGCTGACGATGCCGACTGGTCCTTCGTAGCGCGAGCGCTGCAAATCAAATCTTTCGATCAGGTCGGCGTCCGTGGCGGTGCCGATAATTTGCACTGGTCGGCTGTGTGGCACATCGGCCAGCAACGAACCCAAGGTCAATAAAAGCGATGAATTGAAATGTTCGGCGACTGAAATTATCTGCTGCGAAAACAATTTCCAGCGCAAACTGGGCTCTGGGCCGAGTGCCAAAATTATGTCGCCACCTGCACCGTTGACATGCCACAAACCCACAGTCGGCCAAACAATGTTGCGTTTGCCGCCATCTTTCAGTCGAACATGTGGTCGCACAGTTGCATAATCAGTGAAAGGCTCGGGATCGATTTCGGCGAGCGCTGTCGCACCCCAACCTTCAATCAAATTTCGCACAGCATTCGATGCTGCATCTGCTGCATCATTCCATCCGGTGAATGCAGTAATCAGAGTTGGATTTTTAAGCGACGGCTTCGTCAACCAACGAACATGATCAATCGCGGACATTTGCTATGACGCTATCTAATTTCCCAGCCAACCTGTGCAATACAGATACGCTGATTGGGTGGCTTCATCAGTGCCTGTGGAAATCGCCACCCAGGCGAGCGGAGAATTACTCGCCGCGTGTCACCGCCTGATTCCGCAACTCTCATCCTCGGCAAAACCGATAACAAATACCGAATTGGCAGAAATTGTTAGCTCAGAATCAACTTTGATGTTTGTTGCCCGTGTGGATAACCAAATTGTTGGTTTGTTGACCCTCGCGATTTTTCGTATTCCGACCGCGGTGCGTGCGTGGATCGAAGATGTCGTCGTTGATTCTTCGGCGCGCGGTCTCGGAGTTGGCGAAGCGTTGAATATGGCGGCAATTGCCGAAGCGACTCGTCGTGGCGCAAAAACTGTAGACCTCACTTCGCGTCCGTCTCGCGAGGCCGCCAACAAACTGTATAAACGCCTTGGATTTGTCGAGCGCGACACCAATGTTTATCGCTTCGACACCTGACGATGATGTTTGATGTTGCCGAAGTTGTCGTGCCATGTCTTGATTTAGATCAGACTTTAACTTTCTTTATCGAGAATCTTGGCTTTCGCGTCGAGATGATCACGCCCGCTGATAGTCCGAACATGGCAATCATTAGTGGCTACGGTGTGCGGTTGTGTCTGCGTACTGGTGGTTCAGGTAAAGACATTATTTTGCGTTTGCATTCAACAGATCGCAAGGCACAAACTTTGCAGGCGCCAAACGGCACAACAATCGAAATCGTTAACCAGAGCGCTGGTGTTGAGTTGCCTGAGTTGCGCGAACTACTTGTAATTACGCCGCTAACGAGTGACGCGTCATGGACAGTTGGCCGAGCAGGCATGCGCTATCGAGATTTAATACCCAGTCGATTGGGCGGGGTGTTCATCGCTTCACATATTCATATACCGAATGGTGGGCCAGTGCCCGACTATGTGCATTATCACCGAGTTAAATTTCAAATGATTTATTGCAAAAGTGGCTGGGTGCGTGTCGTCTACGAAGACCAGGGCGACTCTTTTGTAATGCACGCCGGCGACTGTGTCTTACAGCCACCAGAGATTCGTCACCGTGTGCTCGAGAGTTCAGACAATCTCGAAGTCATTGAGATCGGTGCGCCATGTCGCTGAGCAAACACCTTGGCTGCCATGGCGCTATTCGGGGTTTGAGGCACGCAACACAGGCATTGACGCTGCAACTTCGGGTTATGCCAGCGCGATGACTATTCGCGCCAACAAGTCGGCGATTATGAGCGAACCTAGGCACGAACATCAGTTGATGTTTATGTTCATTTTGTCTGGCTCAGCAACACTCACAACTGGCAACGATCACGAGACTAAACAACTACAAACCGGCACATCCGTAACATTGCCCAGCCTGCTCGACTTCAAACTCGAAATCAGCGCCGACGACACTCAGTTTCTGGTTGTCGAACTACCTGCTTCAAATTGCTGATTGGTCGCGACGTCTCGCAGTTTTGCCTGATAGGTACTGTCGTGGCCATTCGAATTCGGAGTATTCCTGATCTATTGCAGCGTTAAGAGTCCAATATGGATCAACTAGATGTGGTCGCGCGAGCAAACAGAGATCGGCACGGCCGGCAAGAATTATTGTGTTCACATCGTCAACGCTTGACACACCACCAACAGTCATCGTCGGTATCGCAACTTCTTGGCGAATACGATCAGCAAATGGTGTCTGATACAGACGCCCGTAAGCAGGTTGCTGCATACGGTCAACTTCGCCTGTTGAAACATCAATAATATCTACGCCAATTAATTTGAGTTCTTGTGCAAATTGTGTCGCCTGGTCGCCATCAAATCCGCCATCAATCCAATCAGTTGCAGAGATTCGAACGCTCAGTGGCAAATGGTCTGGCCAAGCAGCGCGAACATGAGAGATGACTTCAAGGGGATATCTCATCCGATTTTCGAGCGAGCCCCCGAACTCATCTTGGCGTTTGTTCGTGACTGGCGAAAGAAATGATGAAAGCAAGTATCCGTGCGCAGCATGAACCTCGAGCATGTCGAACTTGGCTTGTTTTGCCAGATTTGTCGAGTTAACGAATTGGTCACGCACGAGATCCATGTCTTTTCGCGTCATCTCTTTTGGCACGACACTGTCGCTCAGATACGGCAGTGATGATGGCGCCAATAACGACCAGTTATTGGTTTCAAGCGGCAGGTCCATTCCTTCCCATGCAACTCGTGTCGACCCCTTTCTTCCTGCGTGACCGAGTTGCATTCCGATCAGACTTCGTGTTTGAGTGTGCACGAATTCGACGGTGCGACACCATTCGTCAGTTTGTTGAGAGTTCCAGATGCCGGTACAACCTGGGGTAATTCGGCCCTCTGGCGAAACGCAAGTCATTTCGGTCATTACTAATGCAGCACCACCGACTGCCCGCGAACCGAGATGCACGAGATGCCAATCATTTGGCACACCATCAACCGAGCAGTATTGTGCCATCGGCGAGACGACTACACGATTATTCAGACGCAGACTGCGAAGATTAAATGGATAAAACATCGGCGGCGTTGTCGGATTGTCGGGGGTAATCTCTGCGGGTCTCGAACGATGAAACCAGCCCAGAATTTCTTCGGCGAATTTAGCGTCACGCAAAAATAAGTTGTCATATGTAATTCTTTGACTCCTGGTCAGAACTTGAAACGTAAATTGTTCGCTTGGCAGGTTCATATATCGCCCTGCATTTTCAAACCAGTCTTGGCTGGTTGCGGCAGACCGTTGGATGCTTGCAACTGCAGGGCGACGCGCCTGTTCATACTGTGCCAGCGCTTCTGGGATAGTTCCCTTGCGCTCAATTATCGACTGGGCTAGCGCAATTGAATCCTCGAACGCCAATTTTGTTCCAGAACCGACCGAAAAGTGTGCGGTGTGGGCAGCATCGCCGACCAAGACAATGTTTTCGGTGTGCCAATGTTTGTTTGTCACGGTCGGAAATTCAAGCCAACGCGAGTTGTTGCCGATCAATTCATGTCCAGCCAAAGAATCTGCAAAAATTTCCTGGCAGAACTGCAGCGCGTTTTGGTCTGTTTCACCCGGTTTCATATTTGTTGAGGCCGATTTATCGAGTCCTGCGCTGCGCCAAACTTCAGGGCTTGTCTCGACTATGAAAGTAGCCTGAGCATCTGAGAACGGATAAACATGGGCCTGAAATAGTCCCCATTGAGTTTCTGCAAACAAAAAAGTGAACTGATCAAATCGCTTTGCAGTTCCAAACCAGATATATTTCGCGTCACCACGTCGAATGCTCGGCGAAAACTTATCTGCCATTTGATTTCGAAACGAACTATTTATTCCATCACCGATAACTATCAAATCACTGTCATGCATATTTTCAAATGATGTAACTTCGGTTTGATAATTAATCTTGACACCCAGTTCGATTGCGCGTTGAGCGAGCAAGTTAAGCAGCCGTTTGCGTGAGAGTGCGGCAAAACCGTGACCACCAGATCGCAATAAGCGATCACGGTGCACAACATCCATGGTCGACCAATAAACAAATTCATTTTCAATTTGTTCGAATACTTTAGGATCAGCAACGCGAAGATTAGTCAGAGTCTCATCTGAAAATACGACGCCAAACCCAAAAGTGTCCTGGGGAGCATTGCGTTCGTAGATCGTGACGTGTGCAGCGCCAACACGGTGCAACAAAATTCCGAGCAACAAACCTGAAGGTCCACCACCTACAACCGAAACCTTGAGTAGAGAATTCTCACGAGAGGCGGGGGGACTTTCAACCGATTTCACATTTACACCTTACGCATTAGTTAGTGATATCAGTTTAAACTAACCTTCCAGTTATGCCCACAGAGGGATCGGCTGTTAGTGACTTTCTTGTCGAAAGTGCACATGTCGACACTTTTACTCGTGACTGTTTGCCGCCAAAAAATTTGCAGCCTGAATTTCTTTGGGATCAACCAAATATTCAGTATCCAACTCATCTCAATTGTGGTGTGGCGTTGATAGATGAAATGGTCGAAAAAGGTTTTGGCGGTCGGCGTTGTTTGCGCGACGGCGAAGGAAATGAGTGGACATTTAGCGAAGTACTAGACCGCGCGAATCGAATCGCAAATGTGCTCTGTAATGACTATGGACTTGTTTCTGGAAATCGAGTGTTATTGCGGGGACCAAATAATCCATGGCTTGCAGTTTGTTGGCTAGCAGTGCAAAAAGCTGGTCTGGTTGCTGTTGCAACAATGCCGATGTTGCGCGCCAACGAACTCACCAAGGTGATCGAAAAAGCAAGAGTTAATCTTTCGCTTTGCGATGGTCGATTCATGGATGAATTGAGTTCTGTCGCGACTCATCCAATAGTCGAGTTTGGCAATGGAAGTTTGCTTGAGTTGGCGATGCGCAAGGCCTCTAACAAATTTTCTAACTGCACGACGCTTGCCAGCGATATTGCACTAATTGCGTTTACATCAGGCACAACTGGTCAACCCAAAGGATGCATGCATCAGCATCGCGATGTACTCGCGATTGCAGACACGTTTTCAGCTCAGATGATTAAGCCGACGAGTAATGACTTGTTCACGGGTAGCCCACCGCTGGCGTTCACTTTTGGTCTCGGGGCACTATTGATATTTCCGTTGCGCGTTGGGGCTTGTGCATTGCTGTTAGAAGCCGCCTCACCGCCAGTGCTGCTCGAAGCTATTGAGAAGCATCAAGTCAGCATTCTTGCGACGGCCCCGACTGCTTATCGCGTGATGCTTGAAACCATTTCGAATTTTGATGTCTCGTCGCTGCGAGTATGCGTTTCAGCGGGTGAGCCACTTGCTTTGGACACGCGTGTTCGATTTGAAAAAGCCACTGGCATAAAATTGACGGACGGTCTTGGTGCAACCGAAATGTTGCATATCTTCATTTCATCGATCGGTGTCGAAATTCGACCAGGCGCAATCGGTAAACCGGTCAACGGTTTTGTCGTCACGATTCTTGACGATGAGTACAACGAGGTCGGTCCTGGTGTTGTCGGCAACCTTGCAGTCAAAGGCCCAACGGGATGTCGGTATCTCGCCGACGAGCGTCAAAGCAATTATGTAAAAAATGGTTGGAATTTGCCGGGGGATGCGATGTATCGCGACGAACAAAACTATTTTTGGTATCAAGCTCGTGCCGATGACATGATAATTTCATCCGGCTACAACATTGCAGGGCCAGAAGTCGAAGCAGCAGTTCTCACACACCCCGCAATACGTGAATGTGCATGCGTCGGCATTGCCGATCTAGAGCGAGGCATGGTCGTCAAGGCATTCATCGTCCTCAAAGATTCTCACTCGCCGAGCAGCGAACTCGCCAAAGAAATTCAAGATCACGTCAAGGCGACGATTGCACCATACAAATACCCGAGGTTGATTGAATTTCGCGGTGAGCTACCCAAAACAGCAACTGGCAAGATGCAGCGATACCGTTTGCGTACGGAGGTCACCGATGACAGGCGCTGAAAAAAGAACTGCGCTGATCACGGGCGGGGCCAAAGGCATCGGTTTTGCCTGCGCTGAAGCGCTCGAAGCATCTGGCTACAACGTCAAAGTTATTGGACGCGATTTAGAAGCACTCAAATCTTGTGATTTTGACTATGAGGTATGCGACGTCACCAGCGAATCGGCAGTCACCGAGGTATTTGCAAAAATTGGACGGGTTGACATTCTGGTCAATAACGCAGGGATCGCATCAACTGCACCAGTTCATCGCACGACTCTCTCAGATTGGAACAATGCTTTTGCTGTAAACGCAACCGGTGCATTTTTGTGCACACGTGCCGTGCTGGCAGGAATGCGTCAGCGCAATTGGGGTCGGGTGATAACGATTGCGTCCACTGCAAGTCAATCCGGAGCGCCCTACATTGCCGCCTACGCAGCGTCAAAGCATGCCGTTTTAGGTCTGATGCGAGTTGTCGCCAGCGAAGTAGAGGGTTCTGGAGTTACCGCCAATTCTGTTTGCCCAACGTTTGTTCGAACTGAGATGACTCAGCAATCTGTTCGAAAAATTGTTGAACTCACTGGTAAGACGCCACTTGAAGCAGAACAGACTTTGGCAAATCAATCTGCGCTGAACAGACTTCTTGAACCACAAGAAGTAGCCGCGGCCGTGGTCTATTTGAGTTCAGATCTGGCAGGAGCAGTCAATGGCCAGTCAATTATCATCGACGGTGGGACGACTCAGCAATGAAACCAAAAATTCCATTCAAGGCATCTGCCATGCTGACTAAGTCTTGGCAACACTTTGATGTTCAAATTGCTGATCGTGTAATGACACTGACCCTCAATCGCCCAGACAAACTCAATGCGATCACATTTGAAGCGTATGCAGATCTGCGCGACCTATTTAGAGAACTACCGCATGCAGATATTTGTGATGCTGTTGTGATCACTGGCTCTGGGCGGAGTTTTTGCTCGGGTGGCGATGTCAACGAAATTATTGGTGAACTAATTAAAATGGATCCACGTGAATTGCTTGAATTCACCCGAATGACCTGTGAAGTGATTAAAAACATGCGCGAATGTCCGATACCCGTTATCGGCGCGATAAATGGCACGGCGGCCGGTGCCGGTGCGGTCATTGCGATTGCCTGTGACTTTCGAATAGTCACCCCTGCCACCAAATTCAGATTTCTTTTTACAAATGTAGGACTGTCGGGCGGCGATATGGGAACTTGCTATCTGTTGCCAAAACTTGTCGGACTCGGAAGAGCAACTGAAATTCTGATGTTCGGCGATCCAGTAGCCGGCGAGCAGGCCGTGGCAATCGGTCTGGCAAACAAGTGTGTTGCGCCCGAAGATCTGCTGACTGAGGCGCACGCAATTGCGACGCGGATTACCACAGGACCAATTTTGGCGCTTCAAACTACGAAAATATTGCTGACACGCGAAGCTGATATGAGTTTGCAGGGCGCTCTCGAACTAGAAGCCGTAACCCAGGCACATTTAATGCAAACAAAAGATCACAGTGAATTCCACCGGGCATTCAACGCCGGTGAGAAACCAAAATGGAGTGGACGATGAGCAATATTTCCAACTCGGATAGTCGAGACAATTCGGTGTTGAGTCCGCATCTTTGTGTCAACCCGAGTGATATGGCAAAAGCTCGGGGTTTTTCTCATGCGGTAATTGCACAACCAGGTAAAACAATCTATTTGGCGGGGCAAATCGCAGTGGATGCAAACTCAAAAGTAGTTGGCGATAATTTTGCCGAACAATTCTCGGTTGCATTAAGCAATGTGGTTCAAGCGTTGCGCGCGGCTGGTGGTTCGCCTGAACATTTGGTGTCTCTCGTGATGTATGCCACAGATGTTGATGC
>JAQCDG010000045.1 GCA_027731085.1 Actinomycetota bacterium
TGGGAAACGACACATAAGATTCGCTACCGTAGAGGCGTCAGCCCAAACCCATTCCGGGGTCGTTCAATGGCAGGACAACGGGTTTTGGTCCCGTATATAGGGGTTCGAGTCCTCTCCCCGGAACTTTGATCGCAAGTAGATCGTGTATAAATATTGCGTGTCAGTTTACGCAATTGTCCTCGCTGCGGGCGAAGGCACTCGAATGCAATCCACCCGACCAAAACCGCTGCACATTATTTGTGGTCAAGAAATGGTCATTCATGTGATCAGCGCACTGCGCGAATTGCAGGTCAAAAAAACCGTGATCGTCGTCGGCCATGCCGCCAAACAAGTCACCGATGTCGTCACCAAACAAGCACCGAAGTGGGCTCATGTTTCTTTTGCTGAGCAAAAAGTTCAACACGGCACGGGTGACGCAACGATCGTGGGATTAACCAGCGTCGACGCGACAGCCGGCGCAGCCAGCGAAGTTTCAGATACTTCAACGATCGTCGTCATGCCGGGCGATACACCGCTACTCAAAGCAAGCACAATCTCAACACTTGTCAACGAACACCAAAATTCAAACAATGCGGCAACAGTGTTGACAGCATTCGTCGACTCGCCAACTGGTTATGGCCGAATTGTCCGCGCCAAAGACGATCGCATTCTGAAAATTGTCGAAGAGCGGGACGCGTCACCAGAAATCAAATCGATCCATGAAATAAACACGGGTATCTATGCGTTTCGACGCGACCTTCTCGGCCCAGCGCTACGCCGAATCTCGAACAAAAACTCGCAATCCGAGTATTACTTAACTGACGCAATCGAGGTATTGGCGAGCATCGGTCACCAAGTTGGTTCACATACCGCGCCAGCCAACGAAGTCAGCGGCGTCAACGATCGCTGGCAATTGGCGATGGCCGAACGCGAATTGCGCAGTCGCACCAACACGGCTTGGCTGATGTCGGGCGTGACGATGTTCGACCCGCAACAAACTTTTATTGATGTCACCGTAAAAATAGGCAAAGAAGTCACTCTCTTGCCGGGCACGATTCTGCAGGGCGAGACAGAAATCGGCGACAACTGCGAGATTGGGCCGAATTCGCGTCTCGTCAACACAATCGTCGGTGCGGGGGCGCGAGTTGAGATGACGAACGCCCGCGACGCAAAGATTGGCAAATGCTCACGTGTCGGCCCATTTGCGAACCTTGAACCTGGCACCGTTGTGCCCGACGCCGAGTAACGCAAGCCGACACAGGCCGACGCAAGCTGGCGAGCCCCCGACCAGTTCGTTCTAAGATGTCTAACAGTGAATAAAACCATCGACAAAGTCACCACTAAACGAATGGCCATCTATTCGGGCCGCACACACCCCGCACTTGCCGAAGAAGTCGCACAACATTTAAATGTTCAACTCGGTGATGCAAACATCGTTGAATTTGCAAACGGAGAACTTCGCCCGCGATTTGGTGAAAGCATTCGTGGCGGCGACGTATTCATCATGCAAACACATTGCAGTCACGATGGCCGCAGCATCAACGACTCGATCATGGAGCAGCTGATCATGATCGACACCGCATATCGCGCGTCAGCAAAACGCGTCACAGCAGTTTGTCCGTTTTATGGATACGCACGACAAGACCGCAAAGCCGAAGGACGCGAACCAATTACTGCCCGCCTGATTGCCGACATGTTCAAAGCAGCAGGCTCGAAGCGCATGGTGTCAATTGACTTGCACAGCGGTCAAATTCAAGGCTTCTTCGAAGGCCCAGTTGATCACTTGACTGCGATACCGGTGCTCGAACAATATGTTCGCGACAATGCTCGCGAAGGTCTCGTGATCGTTTCACCAGACGCCGGCCGAGTAAAAGTTGCCGAGCGTTTCGCTCAGCATCTCACAGACATGAGCGCCGATGTTGCGTTCATCAACAAGCGTCGACCGAAAAACACGACGAATGTCGCCGAAGCAAAAGAAGTTATTGGTGATGTCGAAGGTCGGTTGTGCATTCTCGCCGACGACATGATCGACACTGGTGGCACAATTTGCAGCGCCGCCGAGTTGCTCTACGCGCGCGGCGCCAAAGAAGTTTGGGCGATGGCGACACACGGCGTGCTGTCGGGGCCGGCGGTTGAGCGCCTCAACAAATCGCGCATTGAGCGAGTCGTGCTGACCAACACGCTGCCACTTTCGCCCGAAAAGCGCATTGCCAAATTCGAAATTCTGTCTGTCGCCAAGATCTTGGCTGATGCTCTCTCGGCGGTGTTTGAAGACACCAGCGTCAGCGATCTCTTCGGTGGCGAAAACCAGGCGTAGAACAAGCAAAACTCCACGGATTTCGGCGATATCGCCATTGTTTTTGTGGCATCTATCAGCTTTGACCCTTAGAATAAAAAGCCGTCATTCAGATGACGATTTTTACAATTTCTGGAGCCATCATGCCAACATCACTTAAAACAAAAATTGGTCGCAACACGGGCAGCGCAGAGTCTCGCCGACTTGTCTTGGCTGACCAGATTCCTGCTGTTGTCTACGGTCACGGCATGACACCAGTCAAAATCACAGTTGACCGCCGCGATTTGCGTCTTGCTCTCGCCGGCCCTGCAGGCGCCAACACGATTCTCGAACTCGAAGTTGGCGATGCAAAGTATCCGGCAATCGTCAAAGAGTTGCAGCGCGACCCAGTGAAGCGCGTCGTGCGCCATATTGACTTCATGCAAATCTCGCTCACCGAATTGATCACGATGGACATTCCCGTTCACCTCAAGGGCACGGCGAAGGCAGTTTTGGCCGATGGCGGTTTGGTCGATGCGACTGTAAACACGATTCAAGTTCGTGCGACTGCAGCAAACATTCCAAACGAAATCTTGATCGATGTCACCGACATGGGCATGGAAGACGTAATCCATCTTTCAGAAATCGAGTTGCCTGCAGGTGTTACTGCAATTGGCGATCCAGATTTGGTTGTCGTCACCGTACTCACGACCAAGATCGAAGAAGTCGCACCTGTTGTTGCTGCTGCAGTCGAAGGTGAACCAGGTGCCGCCCCAGTTGATGGCGCAACACCTGCACCTGGTGCTGCTCCTGCGGGCGACGCCAAACCTACGGCGTAAAACTAAATGGCGCTGTTCGGTCGCGCGAAGCGGCCTGAGCGACGCGGAGCCGAGTTCGATTATCTAATCGTCGGATTAGGCAACCCCGGCTCAAAATTCTCGCGCACGCGACACAACGTCGGCTTCGAAACGATCGAACTTCTCGCGACTCGCCTCAACGCGACGCTCAAAGCGGGGCGAGATCGCGCGCTGTTCGCCGAAGTCAGCACAACAACAAATACTCAGAGTAAACACATCTTGTTGGCGATGCCGACTACTTACATGAACGAGTCAGGCAATGCAGTTGGTCCACTCGCCCGCCGCTATGCAATCTCTGACCCACTCAAAATAATTGTCATACACGACGAACTCGATTTAGAACCAGGCGTCGTCAAAATTAAATCAGGTGGCGGTCTCGCGGGTCACAACGGTTTGCAATCAATCACTCAGCATTTGAAAACACAAGATTTCTTGCGTGTGCGTATCGGTGTCGGCAAACCGCCGTCAAAAGAGCAAGGCGGCGATCATGTGCTCTCCAAAATTCCGGCACGCGAGCGCGAGTTGCTTGACATTTCGGTTCAATTCGCCGCAGATGCAGTGCAACTAATCGTCGCTGAAGGTCTCGATGCTGCGATGCGCAACATCAACGCCCGCTAGGCGACCAAAACGATGACAACCCTCGGCGTCCTCGGCGAGCTTGCGCCAACTCTCAGTTTTGAGCCAGCCCTAAGTGCTGCGCTCGGCGAGCAAAGTGCATCGATAATTTGTGCCGATCATGCATGGGCGTTGTTGCTGGCAGGTCTTGCACAACGAACTGAGAAAGAAATCGTCGTCGTTGCCACGCCAACCGGTTTGATGGCTAATCAGTTGCGGGATGATCTACTCGCTTTTTTGCCAGAGCGCGATGTTGCGTTATTTCCTGCATGGGAAACCTTGCCGTTTGAACGCGTCAGCCCGAACTGCGAAACGATGGGTAAACGACTTGAGGTTTTGTGGCGCATCAAAAACGACCGACCGAAAATAATCGTCACGGGTGTGCGCGCGCTCTTGCAACATTTGAGCAACACGGTCGTCGAACCGCTCGAAATTGCACCGAAGTCTCAACTCGACACCGAAGAACTCGTCGCGACACTCGCAAAGTTCGGCTATCGACGCGAAGAAATCGTCGAGCATCGCGGAGAATTCGCGCGGCGCGGCTCGATCATCGATGTGTTTCCGTCGACTGCCGATACTCCGATTCGAATCGACCTCTGGGGTGACGAAGTTGACCGACTGACAACTTTCAACGTCAACGATCAACGCAGCACCGAAGATCTGCCGACCGTGCGCATCTTTCCTGCGCGAGAAATGATCATCAACGAAGCCGTTGCCAAAAAAGCACAGGCCTTAATCGCCAAAGAACCATGGGGTCAAGAAAATTGGGATCGCATCGCCCAATCGATGACCTTCGACGGCATGGAGTCTTGGTTGCCTTGGGTTGCCACCGACGACGAAGTGCTCACCGACGTCTGCAGCAAGAGCGCCGCGATGCACATCGTGTTGATCGAGCCTCGGCGCATGCGCGACCGCGCACGAGATCTAATCGCCGAAGAAGACGACCTCGCGCGTGCGCTGGCTTCGACTTGGTCGCGCGACCCCGAACAGAAATATCCACGTTTGCATTCAGAGATCGACACATTTCTGAAAAACACATCAGCCGAATCGATAATTTCGCTCAGCCCTGTTGCCGACTCGCCAAAATCGTCGACGATCGTCTCGTCGACATGGGGTCAAGCAACTGGTGACACTGAAGCACTCGCCAGTCGTATTTTGCGACTGGTCATAAAAAAGTTTCGCGTCGTAATCGCTGCCGACACACCAAGTTCGGCACAACGCTTCAACGAAGTTCTCACAGTCGAAGGCGTCACGGTTCGCTCGCCACAACAAGATTCGAGTTCTGTGGCCAGCCCGGGCGTTTCGATTGTCGTTGCCCCGCTGCACAGCGGCTGCATTCTCAACGACCACGAGTTGGCGATCATCACCGAGAGCGATCTCACGGGTCGCCGTCGCACACATCGCCACGTAAAACCACCAAAACGCAGTTCTTCGAGCATCTTTGAAGATTTAAAACCTGGCGATTATGTCGTGCATCAAGTTCATGGAGTTGGCAAATATCTCGGCATGACCAAACAGGCGATGAGTGGCGTCGAGCGCGATTATCTGCATCTGCAATACAACAACGGCAATCTCTACGTGCCGACCGATCACATCGACGCGATTCGTCAATACATCGGCGGCGATAAACCGACTCTCAACCGCATGGGTGGCTCAGATTTTGCGCGCGCGAAATCGCGCGTGCGCAGCGCCGTTCGCGAAATCGCCCAAGAACTAGTCGTGCTTTATCAACGGCGCATTTGTGCGATTGGTCATGCATTTACCCCAGACACTGCTTGGCAAGACGAAATGGAAGCGGCGTTTCCTTTCGTTGAAACCCCCGATCAACGTACGGCGATCATCGACACCAAGGCCGACATGGAGCGCGAAGTTCCAATGGATCGTCTTGTCTGTGGCGATGTGGGTTTCGGCAAAACAGAGGTCGCGGTTCGCGCGGCGTTCAAGTGCATTCAAGACGGCAAACAAGTTGCCGTTCTAGTGCCGACAACACTGCTGGCATCGCAACACGGCTCGACATTTGCGTCAAGGTTTGCCAACTACCCGATTCGCGTCGAAGTCTTGTCGAGATTCTTGACGGCTGCTCGTGCCAAAAAAGTGATCCAACAACTTGCCACGGGCGAAATCGATTGTGTCATCGGCACTCACCGACTATTGCAAGAGGGCGTCAAGTTCAAAGACTTGGGCTTGTTGGTCGTCGACGAAGAACAACGATTCGGCGTGCAACACAAAGAACAAATGAAACAGTTGAAGACAAATGTCGACGTGCTGACACTGACCGCGACACCGATACCGCGCACACTCGAAATGAGCCTCGTCGGCATTCGCGATTTGTCGTTGTTGCACACGCCACCTGCCGACCGTCAGCCAATTCTCACTTTTGTCGGTGAAGAAGACGACAGAGTTGCGACCGAGGCAATTCGCCGCGAACTTTTACGCGATGGTCAGGTGTTCTGGGTTCACAACCGTGTCAAGACGATCGAAGATCGTGCACGCACGCTTCGCCAACTCGTGCCCGAGGCACGCATCGTCGTCGCACATGGACAAATGGACGAAGCCATACTTGAACAAAGCGTGCAAGATTTCTGGGAAGGCAAATTTGACGTCTTGGTGTGCACCACGATCATTGAAAGCGGCATCGACATGCCAACTGTGAATACGCTCGTCGTTGAGCGTGCCGACTTGCTCGGTCTTGGTCAGTTGCATCAACTTCGCGGACGAGTCGGTCGCAGCGGACACCGCGCATATGCATATTTATTTCATCCGCGTGACCGTGCATTATCAGAAGATGCCTACGAAAGATTGCGCACGATTGGTGAAGCCACAGAACTCGGCAGCGGTTTCAAAATCGCGATGCGCGATCTCGAGATTCGCGGCGCGGGCAACTTGCTCGGCGAAGCACAAAGTGGCCACATCGCTGCGGTTGGTTACGACTTATATTGCCAACTCGTCACCGAGGCAGTCGCCGAAATGAAGGGCGAAGCGCCGCAAGTAGTCGTCGAACTCAAGATTGATGTGCCGATTACGGCGTTTTTGCCGAATGATTATGTTTCAAAAGAAGAAATGCGTCTCGACGCATATCGACGCCTGGTTGCCGTCAAGTCGCACGCCGATGTCGAAGACATCCGCAACGAATGGCAAGACCGATATGGCGAACTACCCGACCAAGCCAAAGCACTGCTTGTTGTCGGTGAGTTGCGCGCCGAATGCCATCGACTTGGGTTGCGCGAAATCATTGTCGCCGACAATCGTGCACGGCTTGCACCGATCAACCTTAAAGCCAGCGAATCAATGCGCCTTGTGCGTTTGTCGCCTACTGCGACATATCGCGAGCAAACTGGCGAACTGAATATCGCAATTCCGCGTGGCCAAGACACCGCGACTTATCTCGTTGGCTTCATGCAAGAACTTGTAGAACTGCAAGAACTAGTGTGATGGCGATGAAAAGCAAGAAATCACTGGTTGCCAAACCAGCCCTCCTCGCAGCATTGGCGATGTTTATAGCAGCGTGCGGATCAACATCAAATGCGGCTGCCGAAATCAATGGCCGAAAAATCTCTCGCGCCGAACTTGAACAAACCGTTTCCGAACTAGGTGAAGCAGGTCAAACACCAGTTGTTGATGGCGAAGTTGACGGCGAAACCGTGCGCAGTATTCTTTCGGCACTCGTTCAAGGCGCAGCGACAGACCAGTTGCTCAAAGAATATGACGAAGAAATCACACAATCTGATCGCGATGAGATCGAAGCCCAGATTTCTCAGAACACCGACACTTCGACATACACGCAGTACCTCAAAGATTTGATTATCGAACTGAACGCCGGCCCGCTCGCACTCGCGCGAGTTAAAGCACCAGATGCGAAGAAAGCCGCCGAGATGTATGACAAGTCGCCTGCATCACTTGGTGTTCTTTGTGTGCGACACCTCGTCGTCAAAACTGAAGCAACTGCAAACGAAGCGCTCGCCAAGTTTGCCGATGGTGCAGAATTTGCGACGCTCGCAGGCGAGTTTTCAATCGAGCCAAAGGCCAACGAATCTGGCGGGGCGCTGGGCGGCGCCGACAACGCCTGCATCACACTGACCGAATATCAAAGCGGTTTCGACCCGGACTTCACGGCTGGCGCATTGTTGGCAAAACCTGGCGTTGCATACGGTCCTGTTAAATCGAGCTTCGGTTACCACGTAATTTATGTGCGACCTTTCGTTGAAGTCGCCGAAGATGTCTCGAAACTCTTGGCGACAAACGCGGGTGCCAATTTGTTGACGGGTTTCATTGCAACATCAAAAATTAGCGTCGACTCTGCCTACGGCGTCTGGAATGCAGCCCGCGGTGGCATCGTCACAAGTTAGACACACAAGATTGATTGGCGCATGACTGCGCATATCAAAATAGTTGGCCTCGGCCCAGGTTCGAACGATGCAATCAGTGCACAGACATTGCGCGAAATCGATAATGCAACGCATCGTTATATTCGCACGACGCAACACCCGAGTGCATCGCTTGTCAAAGACGCAACAAGTTTCGACGACGAATATGAAAAGCACGACAAGTTCGAAGATGTCTACCGCGCGATCGCCGACAAGTTGATCGCTGCCGCGCAACAGCACAAAAATATCTTGTATGTTGTGCCCGGCTCGCCTCTCGTTCTCGAGCACACCGTGCAACTTTTGCTGCGAAACGAGACTATTGAAACGACGCTGATTCCGGCGATGAGTTTTCTTGATGTCGCCTGGAGTGCGCTGCAAATCGACCCAGTTGATGCTGGCGTGCGAATGATCGACGGGCATCGATTTGCCGAACTTGCCGCAGGCGAAACCGGACCACTTCTTGTCGCTCAGTGCCACGCCAACTGGGTGATGTCGAACATCAAGTTGGCTCACGAGTCTGCAACAGGCGACGAGCCGGTAATCATTTTGCATCACCTGGGTCTTGATGACGAGAAGATCATTCACACGACTTGGCAAAACCTTGACCGCGAGATCGAGCCCGACCATCTGACCTCTATTTATATTCCAAAGCTTTCTCAGCCGATCGCCGGCGAACTTGCCAAGTTGCACGCTCTCGCCCGCACTCTGCGCGAACAATGCCCATGGGATGAGAAACAAACTCACGATTCTCTCGTGCGATATCTGATCGAAGAGACTTACGAAGTTGTTGATGCAATCAATGCGCTCGACCCACAAGACGAGTCGACCGACGAAAAGTTCATCGAAGAACTTGGTGACTTGCTCTATCAAATTGAGTTTCATGCGACAATCGCCGAACATCAAGGCCGTTTCAGCATCGCCGACGTGGCTCGATCGATCCACGACAAACTCGTGCGGCGACACCCGCATGTGTTCGGCGACGTGCACGCCGACTCGGCCGAGGAAGTTGTCTCAAATTGGGATGCGATCAAGCAACAAGAGCGGGGTGCCGTCACAGAAAAATCGGTGTTCGACGGCGTCGCGAGTTCGTCACCATCATTGATGTATTCGGCGAAGCTGCAAAAGCGCGCGGCCGAGTTTGGTTTTGATTGGCCCGACAGCAAAGGTGCGTCAGACAAGATCGTAGAAGAACTCGGCGAATTGAGTCGGGCGGTCGAAACAAAGCAAGACCTGAGCGAAATTGCTTTAGAACTTGGTGATGTGTTGTTTAGCGTCGTTAATTTGTCGCGCCATCTCGGCATTGACGCCGAAACTGCGTTGCGCTCGGCGGCCGACAAATTTCGCGATCGATTTCAAAATGTCGTCGCACTTGCCGAACAACGAAAACTCGATCTCGCGAAGTGTTCACTGATACAACTAGACGAACTTTGGGAAATCGCTAAACAGAATCATCGAAAATAACCAGTCGCATTAGCGCCACTAAGGTAGATGCCGATGACAGTGATTAAAAAAGTTCATGCCCGTGAAGTTCTTGACTCGCGCGGTAACCCGACTGTTGAAGTTGAGGTCACCCTTGAGTCGGGCGCTTTTGGTCGGGCGATCGTGCCATCGGGTGCTTCAACGGGTGAACACGAAGCAGTCGAATTGCGCGACGGTGGCAAACGATACTTGGGCAAAGGCGTTTCAAACGCGGTAAACAACGTCAACACCGAGATTGCAAAATCTCTAGTCGGTCTTGACGCCAACGACCAAAAAAGTGTCGACAACAAAATGATTTCGCTCGACGGCACGCAGAACAAGTCTCACCTTGGCGCAAACGCGATGCTTGGCGCGAGCCTTGCCACTGCACATG
>JAQCDG010000046.1 GCA_027731085.1 Actinomycetota bacterium
GACCAAAACTGGCACATGGGCCCAACTCGGGGGTTCGTGGCCGAGCGCCTGCCAAATCATCTGTTGTTTCGGCGCATTTGGAAGGTGTTCTTCGGCGCGCACAACATGAGTGATGAGTTGCGTTATGTCGTCAACGACATTTGCCAATAAGAAAACGGGTGAACCATTGCTGCGCAACAAAACAAAGTCTTCGATCGTTGCGTTATCAAACTCAACTTTTCCTCGAACTTGGTCTTCGACAATCGTCGAACCCTGGGGCACACGAAATCGCAATACTCGCCCCTCGCCTGGCCCTAAACCACGATCGCGAGAATAGCCGTCGTAGCCCTGTCGTTCGTTTTGTTTGCCAGATTCTTTGGCGCGCTTTTGAATATCTTCGGTTGTCAAGTCGCAATAGTATGCACCGCCCTGCGCAAAAAGTTTTTCAGCTGCTGCGACATGTAAAGCCGCGTTCGCTGACTGAAAGAACGGCCCTTCAAAGTGTGAATCGGCTGAGTCAATGCCGAGCCAGGCAAGCGCATCGATAATGCCCTGCGTCCATTGCGGATTATTTCTTGAATCGTCGGTGTCTTCTATCCGCAAAACGAAAACGCCGTTGTTTTGTAGCGCAAGAATCCAGTTATAAAGAGCGGTTCGTGCACCACCAACGTGAAAATAACCTGTCGGTGACGGCGCAAAGCGGTAGCGCGGTGTCTGTGCCATCGGTCATCAGGCTATCTCGGTGAGCATTGTCGCCCGAGACAGAACTATCGTTGAAGTCGTGGCAAACAAAACTCTCGAACACGATGGTCATCCCGACCACCGCGCTCTCGCTGGTGGTTTGGCGCGCGCTGGAGTATTCGGTTTTAGTGACGGCCTTGTTTCAAATGTTTCGTTGATCATCGGCTTTGCTGCTGGCGGTGTTGACTCGAGCATGGTGCGACTTGCCGGCATCGCTGCTGCGGTCGCAGGCGCAGCAAGCATGGCTGCGGGCGAATGGGTTTCGATCAGCGCACAAAATGATCTGGTCAAACGCGAGATGGCCCTCGAATTGCGTGAACTCAAGCTTCATCCTGAAGCAGAGACTTCTGAGTTGGCCGCGATGTATCGCCAACATGGCATGTCACGCGAACAAGCATCTGCGTCAGCCAAAGAAGTTATGCGTGACCCAGAGCGCGCCGTAATCGTGCACGCCCGCGAAGAGTTCGGTCTTGATGCCGGCAACTTGCCCAACCCAATTCAGATTGCGTTAATTTCTCTGCTCACTTTTTTGGCCGGTGCAATGTTGCCAGTTATACCGTGGATTTTTAGCAGTGGCGACACTGCGAGATATCTCTCTGTAACTGTCGCCATCGTCGCAGCGGCTATCGCTGGTTATGCAATCGGTCAGCAAGCCGAGCGGTCGAAAATTTCTACTGCGTTACGACAAGTGGCGATCATGCTGCTCGCTGTTGGCGTTACATATGTGATCGGGCGTCTCGTTGGCGTCTCACTCAACTAACAGACTCGACAAAAAATGACAATCGGCCAGCAAACCAATGTCTACGGCGAGCGGCTTGAGCCGTGCAACTTCGACCCCGTGACGGGCTTTTATCGCACAGGCTGTTGCGAAACGGGTGGCGACGACACAGGCGTGCACACCGTGTGTGCGATCATGACCGCAGATTTTCTCGAATATTCAAAATCGGTCGGCAACGATCTCTCTACGCCGATGCCCCAATACGGTTTTGCTGGTTTAAAGCCCGGCGATCAATGGTGTTTGTGCGCGCCGCGCTGGCAAGAAGCATTCGAAGCGGGCAAGGCACCAAAAGTTAAGTTGCGCTCAACGCACACACTGACACTTGAATTTGTGTCGCTCAAAAATCTTGAAGCACACGCGGTCGATAAATAATTTTTAAGCGCCAGTTAGCGCGCGCCAACTGCCTGGCATGCCAGTGCGAACCTGATCTGGCGTCATCAACATCGTGCTCTCTGGCACCATGTCGACTAGCACGCGCATTTCTGAATAATGATGAGCCACATCACCCAAACCAGCGAATAACTCTTTGCGACGCGCAACAAGATCTGCTGGCGGGTTGAGCAACATAAAACCCCAAATACCAAACGCAATGGTTAAGTCATGAATTACCGGTGCTCGACCGTATTTCGAGGCGCGACGCAATGCGATTGCGAGCACACCTCGAATTGCATCGTCGGCTGACTCGCCTGGTTGCAACATGATCGAGTCACGCAAACCTTCGGCAAGTTTGAGCGCATAACCCTGATCTGGGCCCTGATGACCCAGTTTTTGACCTTTAGGTTGACTAGTCGTGATTGCCGCTGGTTTGTCGTTGCGCCAAGGTGTTGGCACATGCTCGGGCGACGAATATGTTCGTGGACGATCGGTCGGATCTAAAGGTGTGAACTTTGGTGCTGCCATGACGCGCAAAGACTAGAACATTTAGCGCGATATCACGATTGCAGATGCAACAGACCAAACACGAGTGACTCTTCGAGGGCGCGCCACGATGCCTCGATGATGTTTGCCGAAACGCCGATTGTTGTCCAGGTGCGCTCGCCATCGGTGGCATCAATCAAAACGCGGGTGACTGCGCCAGTTGCCGAACCTGAGTCGAGAATTCGAACTTTATAGTCGGTGAGATGCACGCGTTCTAATTGCGGATAACTTGCCCGCAACGCTTCACGCAACGCGGTGTCGATTGCGTTTACCGGGCCGTTGCCTTCAGATGTATATACATTGCGAGTCTCGCCGACCCAAACTTTGACGGTGGCTTCTGTGGTGAATGTGCCCGTTGCGGCTTCGTCGGTGATCACGCGCATTGACTCGACTTTGAAAAACGATTGATCCCAACCTGCGGCGCGACGCATCAGCAACTCGAGTGAAGCATCGGCAGCCTCAAAGTGATAGCCCTCGAACTCAAGTCGTTTAAGATCGTCGATCACTTGACCGATTGCTGGACCGTCAAGTTTTAGCCCAAGTTCTTGGGCCTTCATCGTGATCGTTGCACGACCTGCCATCTCTGAAACCAAAAAGCGTGTGCCGTTGCCGACCAGTTCTGGCGAAACGTGTTCGTATGCATCTTTGACTCGAGCGATTGCCGAAACATGCAAGCCTGCTTTGTGCGCAAATGCCGAAGCGCCGACATATGGCGCCTGCGGGTTCATCGGACGATTCAGAACTTCGGCAACATGATTGCTGACTTGCGTGAGGCGCTCGAGATGACCATCGGGCAAACATTTGTAACCGAGTTTGAGTTGCAAGTTTGGAATAACGGTCGTCAAGTTTGTATTGCCAGTGCGCTCGCCGAGGCCATTGAGCGTGCCCTGCACATGTCGCGCACCACTTTGCACGGCGGCGAGCGAGTTGGCAACTGCACAACCAGTGTCGTCGTGACAGTGAATGCCGATCACGACATCGTTGCCCATGTGGCGACGAACATCGGCGACAATTTTTTCAACTTCATTTGGTAGCGAACCACCATTTGTGTCGCACAATACCAAGTGTGTCGCGCCGCCAATAACTGCCGCCTCAAGAACGCGCAACGAATATTCGGCATTGTGTTTGTAGCCATCGAAGAAGTGCTCCATATCGACGAGTACTCGACGGTTGTTAGCAACAAGATATTTGACCGAGTCGCTGACCATCGCCACACCCTCGTCGAGCGTGGTTTGCAGTGCTTGTTCGACGTGATAGTCAGAGCATTTAGCCACGATGCATACGGCACTCGTTTGCGCTTCAACCAAATTGCGCAGAGTCGGGTCGTCGTCAACTTTGCCCATTGGTCGACGCGTCGAACCGAATGCGACCAACGTCGAAGTTTTGAGACTCAGTTCGGTGCGAGCACGAGCAAAAAACTCGATATCTTTCGGGTTGGCGCCGGGCCAGCCACCTTCGATGTAATGAACGCCGAGAAAGTCGAGCTGTTCGGCGATGCGAAGTTTGTCTTGTACGCTCGCCGAAACACCTTCGACTTGCATGCCGTCACGCAATGTGGTGTCAAAAACCTCGACGAGTTCGCGATTTTGTGACATGAGTTCTACTTGGCCAACTCGCACCATTGCTTGTAGCGGTCGTCTTGACCACGCACGGCTTTGGCATAGGTTGTGGCGATCGCTTTGGTCATCGGGCCCGGGCAAGGAACTTTACGATCGTCAACCGAACTCACAGAGCCAACCTCGGCAGCAGTACCGCAGACGAAAATTTCATCGGCAATATAGAGATCGCTGCGAGCGATGTTGTCGACACGAATGTCATAACCCAAATCACGAGCAATTGTTGTCACGCTCGACTGTGTGATGCCTTCAAGTGCACCAGCCGAAAGTGGTGGTGTCAGAATTATTCCGTTGCGCACACAGAAAATATTTTCGCCTGTGCATTCAGCAACCAAACCATTTGGTGAGAGCATGATCGCTTCGTCATAGCCGGCCTTGAGTGCTTCAACTTTTGCTAATGATGAGTTGACATAATTGCCAACTGTTTTTGCAGCCGGTGGCATCGTGTTGTGATCGTGACGGGTCCATGAAGAAATCTTCATCCGTACACCTTTATCAACAGCATCATCGCCGAGATAGGCGCCCCATGGCCAACATGCGATCGCAACATCAACTTTGCATGGCAAAGTGTTTAATCCCATTTCTCCGTATCCGTAATAAGCAAGTGGACGCACGTAACAAGATGGCAAGCCAGTTGATACGACTGTCTGCTTGACTGCATCGACAAGTTCTTCAACCGAATATGGCATTTCCATGCCCATGATTTGTGCACTGTTGTGCAGACGCTTGATGTGATCTGTGAGACGAAAAACCGCTGGACCATTTTTGGTTTCATATGCGCGGATACCTTCGAAGACACCGGTGCCGTAGTGCAAAGTATGTGTCAGCACATGCACCTTCGCGTCGTCCCAATTGACGAGCGAGCCGTTCATCCAAATTTTTGACGTTGTTGCGATTGGCATTAAGTCTCCTGATTTTTCTGATTGTCAGTCTACGAGTGAGGCTTTAATTATTCGCCTTGACGCGGCGTGCGATTTCATCGCCGACTGCGATAGTTGAACCAGAAACAGGCTCAATACATGCGTCTCGCAACATCGTGGCGGCTTTTGCCTCGCCGAGAAATTCGAGCATGTGGGCAGCCGACAAGATCGCCGCGACTGGGTTAGCGACGCCCTTACCTGCAATATCGGGTGCTGAACCGTGCACGGGCTCGAACATCGATGGACCACTGCGAGTCGGGTTCAGGTTCGCCGACGAGGCAACGCCGATGCCACCAGAAACCGCGCCACCCAAATCGGTGAGAATGTCGCCGAACAAATTGTCGGTGACGATGACGTCATAGCGATGCGGGTCTTGCACAAAATAAATGCATGCCGCATCAACATGGTTATAAGCAGTCGCAACATCGCTAAATTCTTTGGCGACGCGATCGAATGTGCGTTGCCACAAATCGCCAGAAAAAGTTAAAACATTTGTTTTGTGAACGAGCGTTAAATGTTTGCGATTACGAGTGCGCGCAAGTTCAAACGCGTAACGAACGCAACGCTCAACGCCCTTTGCGGTGTTGATACTGCCTTGTGTTGCAACTTCGTCGGGTGTGCCACGACGCAATACGCCACCTTCGCCAGCGTATGGGCCCTCAGTATTTTCGCGAATAACAATGAAATCGTGTGGTTTGGTGTGCCCCGGGGCCGTGCCATTGAACGGACGACGATTGATATAAAGGTCTAACTCGAATCGCATCTTCAACAACAAGCCGCGCTCGATAACACCTGGTGGCACACTCGGCGTGCCGACGGCACCGAGCAAGATCGCATCAAACTTGCGCAGCTCGGCAAGAGTCGCATCTGATAAAACTTCTCCGTCGCGCAAATATCGCGCACCACCTAGATCAAAATTAGTTGTCGCTAGTTTGACGCCAGTCGCGCCGACAACTTTCAAAGCCTCAGTCAAAACTTCTGGGCCAATGCCGTCGCCACCGATGACAGCAACGCGATGACCAGCCACAGAGTTACTCGCCATTTCTTGACTTGTCGTTTGATTTTTGCGAAACCATGCCTTCAATCGTACGGCGCAAACACGCATCAAAGCCGACCAATAACTTGGCGCAATCTAGATAGCATTTTTGGGGTCATGATCCACAGGCTGTCGCGAAAAACCCATGAAAGATTGAGTGCAGAGCACGCAGACCTAACTACTCGTGGTCGCATCATGGCCGCAGAAAAAATTGCTCGCGCCCGTGAGCACGGCGACTTAAAAGAGAACGGCGACTATCACGCCGCAAAAGACGAGCATGGCCACATGGAGGCTCGCATTCGACAACTCGAATCAATTCTTGAACAGGCCGAAATAGTCGAGCCGTCACAAGATGGCACCGTAAGTCTTGGCATGATCGTGACGGTGCTTTATGACGGTGACGACGAGTCGATGGCCGAAAGTTACTTGATTGGTCACATTGAAGAGATCAGCGAGGCCCCGGTGATGAGCCCGACTTCGCCACTTGGTTCGGCGCTGCTCGGCGCAAAGGCTGGCGATGTTGTTGAATACGATGCACCTAACGGCAAATTGAAAGTAAAAGTTTTAGAGACGCGATCACAGTGACGACTGAATCGGTGGCACAGATACCTGGCCTGCCAAACGGTTTCGAAATCGAATTACCAGGTCGTGGCAAAACTTTTTATCGCGAGAAAAAAGGCCCTGCTGGCGCGCCGACCTTGATGTTGCTGCACGGTTGGACCGCAACCGCCGACCTGAACTGGTTCACTTGCTTCGATGCGCTGAGCGAAAACTTTAATGTTGTTGCGCTTGACCTTCGCGGGCACGGACGTGGCATTCGCACGAAGACAAGCTTCAAACTCGAAGACTGCGCCGATGACGCGGCGGCACTCGCCGATGTGCTCGGCATTTCGACTTTTATTCCGGTTGGGTATTCGATGGGTGGCACGGTCGCACAATTGTTGTGGCAGCGTCACGAGCAACGAGTGCGCGGCATCGTGTTGTGCAGCACCGCAAGCCATTTTGCAAAGTCGCGCGAAGAAAAATTGAGTTTCTTTGGTCTCACCGGTCTTGCTGCGTTGTCACGATTGACCTCGGCGCAAGCGCGCACATGGCTGACCGACCAACTTTATTTGCAACGCAAGTCAAACGGATTAGCGCCGTGGGCCGTGCAACAAATCGCATCACATGACTGGCGCCATATTCTTGAGGCAGGCAGTGCAATCGGTAACTTTGATTCGCGCGAATGGTTGCCAAAGTTTGACGAGCCGGCTGCAGTCGTGATCACAACCGAAGATGGCGTCGTCGCACCAGAGCGACAAACCGAGCTCTATCAGTTGTTAAAAAATGTCGAGGTTTTCGAAGTGCATGGTGGCCACAACGCGGTGTTTGCAAAAAAAGAATTTTTTGTGCCGACGCTCGTCGAAGCGTGCATGTCGGTTTATTTTCGCTCGTCGCATTAATACTCTTATTCGACGGTTTCGCGGCCGACGACGACTTTTGGGTCTCGCCACAAGTTATTGACTGCATCAGCCAAACTGCCGCGGGCCGAACCCGCATCGGTAACAATGTCGTCGGGTGTGTCGGCGAACCGCAACACCGACGCCACGCCATTGTCGCAAACACTGACAACTAGTCGCACTCGACGACGCTGCGGGTGCTGGCTCGGCGGCACCTCGCTCGAATCTTTGCTCTCGGGGCTCTCGTCGCGGTCGATCGGCGCAGCCCATCCGCAAGTTAGAACAACTGCGGCGTCAAACATGCGAGCAATTGCGCTGCTTGGTGCGTCGAGCAATTCGTAAACATCGCCGTGCTCGGCGAGAAAACTGATGCGCAATGCGCCATTTTGATTTGAGCGCACGGCGTCAGGGTCGACGATGCTGACACCATACAGACGGGCGCGCGGCAAGTCGAAACCGTCGAGTGATGTGTGCAGGCTTGATTCAACGCAGGTGGCTAGGTCAATTGGTTCAAGTTGTTTTTGCATGCCCGAATGTGTGCCGCTCGCGCAAACTCGGCTCGCCCGCTTGCCTGGCCATATAAACATGTTGAGTCGTCGAATTAAACAGGCAGAATAGAACGGTGAGTTCGCAGCCCAAGACCCTGGCCCAAAAAATTTGGGACCGCCATGTGGTCAGTTCTGGCACGAATCAGCCAGACCTTATATATATCGATCTGCACCTTGTTCACGAAGTGACAAGTCCGCAAGCATTTGACGGTCTTCGTTTGGCACAGCGCACCGTTCGCCGACCAGACCTCACCGTGGCGACCGAAGACCACAATGTGCCGACCGAGAATATTCATCTGCCGATTGCCGACGAGATATCAGCAAAACAAATTGAAGTGATGCGCCGCAACGCCAAAGAGTTCAAGATCAGGCTCTACCCAATGGGCGACCCTGGTCAAGGCATTGTGCATGTGATCGGCCCAGAGCAAGGTCGCACTCTGCCTGGCATGACAATTGTTTGCGGCGACAGCCACACCGCAACACACGGTGCGTTCGGCGCACTCGCGTTTGGCATCGGCACGAGTGAAGTCGAACATGTTTTGGCGACGCAAACTTTGCCGCAAGCGCGACCCAAGTGGATGAGTGTGAATGTTGAAGGTGTTGCGCCTGTTGGAGTAACCGCAAAGGACATCATCCTCGCCGTAATTGGCCAAATCGGCACTGGCGGCGGCATCGGGCATGTGATCGAATATCGCGGCGCGGCAATTCGCGCGTTGTCGATGGAAGGCCGCATGACTGTTTGCAATATGTCGATCGAGGCCGGTGCGCGCGCAGGTCTTGTTGCACCAGACGAAACAACTATTAATTATTTGCGCGGTCGCGAGTTCGCACCCGCAGGCGCAAAATTTGACGAAGCGATCACCGACTGGCAAACATTGCGCACTGATGAGGGCGCCGTGTTCGACAAAGAAGTCACGATTGATGCGAGCAAACTTTCACCACATGTAACTTGGGGCACCAACCCAGCACAAGTTGTCGCGCTTAATGGTCGCGTGCCGACACCGAGTGACTACAGTGATGCAACCGAGCGCGACAGTGTGACACGAGCGCTCGAATATATGGGCCTGCAAGCAGGCACCGCGATTCGTGATATCAAAGTCGACACAGTTTTTATCGGATCATGCACGAACTCGCGCATCGAAGACTTGCGCGCAGCAGCAAACGTCGTGCGTGGTCGAAAAGTTTCTGTAAAACGCGTAATGGTTGTGCCCGGTAGTCATGCCGTGAAATTACAGGCGCAAGCCGAGGGGCTCGACAAGATTTTTATCGACGCTGGCATCGACTGGCGCGAACCTGGTTGCTCGATGTGTTTGGCGATGAACCCCGACAAACTCGCACCGCAAGAGCGCGCCGCGAGCACCTCAAATCGCAACTTTGAAGGCCGTCAAGGTCGAGGCGGCCGCACCCACCTGGTCTCGCCCGCTGTTGCAGCCGCAACCGCTATCGCGGGGCACTTTGCTTCGCCGGAAGATTTAAAATGAAAGCCGTTCGCATAATTTCTGGTCGCGGCGTGCCGTTGAAGCGCAGCGATGTTGACACCGATCAGATTATTCCGGCTGAGTGGTTGAAGCGTGTCGAGCGCACTGGCTTTGAAAAAGGTTTGTTCTCGACATGGCGTGACGATCGCAACTTCGTGCTCAACGACGAGCGATACGCAGGCGCGTCGATCTTGGTCGCGGGCAAAAGTTTTGGTGTTGGTTCTTCGCGCGAGCACGCAGTCTGGGCGATTCAACAAGGGGGCTTCAATGCAGTAATCGCGCCGAGTTTCAGCGACATCTTTCGCAACAACTGCGGCAAAAACGGTTTAATTGTCGTCGAGTTGAGCGAAGAGACAGTCGCTAAGTTGTGGCAGATCATCGAAACCAACCCACAAACCGAGATAACTGTCGATGTCGAGCGGCTGACAGTTGAAGTACCGAGTTGTGGCGTCAGCGAGAAATTTGCGATGAACCCCGACACACA
>JAQCDG010000047.1 GCA_027731085.1 Actinomycetota bacterium
AAAAAGAAGACTGCAAAAAAGAAGACTGCGCCAGGCTTGAAAGTTGGCGACGTCGGGAGCATCGTTCGCGACAATGCACGTAAGCAGCCAAATGCTGTCTCGCTCGTATTGGGCGATCGCACATTAACTTGGGCCCAATTATTGTCACGCTCGGCACAAGTAGCGCAAGGTTTGCGTCGCGCCGGTGTCAAGTCGCAAGACCGTGTTGCATTTTTAGACAAAAACGGCATTGAGCACTTCGAAGTGTTCTACGGATGTTCGTTGCTCAATGCGGTGAGCGTTGATGTCAACTGGCGTCTTGCCGCACCTGAAGTTGCATTTGTTGTCAACGACTCGCAAGCCGAAGTTTTGATCGTGGGTCAAGAGTTCGTTGCAGTCTTGGATGCAATCGTCAATGATCTTGCAAACGTCAAGACGATTATCGTCATCGGTGGGCACCCAAGCCATAACGATTATGAGCGTTGGGTCAGTGCGCAGTCGGCAGTTGATCCAAAAGTTTCGACCAAACCAAGCGATGTTGCATTTCAGTTGTATTCGAGTGGCACCACAGGTCGACCAAAAGGCGTAATGCTGACCAACGATAACTTCTTTGCGCTGTTGCCTGCTGCGCGAGAGGTCTGGGGAATGTCAGAAAAAACTGTCAACCTCGTAGCGATGCCGTTGTTTCACATTGGTGGCGGCGGTTGGGCGACGGCTGGTCAATATGCAGGCGCGAAGTCGATCATCATGCGTGATGTTGACCCGTCAGCAATGTTGACACTGATCGAAAAGCATCGCATCACCCACGCATTTGCGGTGCCAGTGCTTCTGCAGTTTGCACTTGCGATGCCGAACATCGGCACGACCGATTTCTCGAGTCTTGAATTGATCGCCTACGGTGCGTCGCCAATTTCTGAGGCAGTGCTCGAAGGTTCGATCAAGGCATTTAAATGTCCGTTTATGCAGGTTTATGGTTTGACTGAGACGACTGGCGTCGTAACAGTTCTTGGGCCAGAAGATCACGACTTGAGTTCCGCAAATAAGGGCCGCTTGCGTTCGTGCGGTAAGCCGTTCACCGGCATTGAGTTGCGAATCGTCGACTCAGACACGGGCAAGGACGTGCCGAATGGCGAAGTTGGTGAAATTTGGATTCGCTCGCGTCAAGTTATGAAGGGCTATTGGAACATGCCCGAAGAAACTGCCAAGTCGATCGTCAAAGGTCGCTGGTTCAGGTCTGGCGATGCTGGCTACTTTGACAAAGACGGCTATGTCTATATTTTCGACCGAGTCAAAGACATGATCGTATCTGGCGGCGAAAATGTCTACCCAGCCGAAGTCGAGAATGCACTGATGGCGCACCCGGCGATTGCCGATGTGGCCGTGATTGGCGTGCCCGATGAAAAGTGGGGCGAAGTGCCGATGGCTTTAGTCGTGCGCAAACCAGACACGCAAGTTACCGAACAAGAAATTATTTCTTTTGCTCGCGAGCGACTTGCTGGGTTTAAGACGCCAAAATCTGTGGGTTGGGTTGATGCCCTGCCGCGCAACCCGAGTGGCAAGATTCTTAAAAAAGTATTGCGTGAGCCATACTGGGCAGGTCACACTCGTCGAGTCAACTAGGTTTCGCATTAACGAAAAACAGAGAGTAGTTACATGAAAATTTCAATGATGATTAATTATATTTCTGATTTTCAAACATCAGCCAAACGGGTCGTCGAACTCGAAAAAGTCGGCCTCGACATGGTTTGGGTTGCTGAGGCCTACAGTTACGACGCGATTTCGCAAATCGGCTATTTGGCGGCAGTAACCGAGCGTGTACAAATTGGTACGGGCATCATCAACGTGTTTTCGCGAACCGCGGCGCTTACGGCAATGACGGCAGCAGGTTGCGATTATGTCAGCAACGGACGGTTTGTTTTGGGTCTTGGTGCTTCAGGGCCACAAGTGATCGAAGGCTTTCATGGCGTGCCGTTCGTAAAGACGATGCAGCGGACAAAAGAATATATCGAGGTGTGTCGCGAAGTCTGGCGGCGAGAGAAGCCACTTAGTTATGACGGCAAGACGGTGCAAATTCCGTTGCCTGCGGGTCAAGGCACCGGTTTGGGCAAGGCACTGAAGTTGATCAATCATCCGGTGCGCAGCGAAATACCTGTTTGGTGGGCATCGCTCAAAGACAAGAGTGTCGAGGCGACTGCAGAAATCGCCGACGGATGGATGCCAATTTTTTTCATGCCAGAGAAGTATCAAAACGTCTGGGGCAAATCATTGAAAGCAGGTTTGGCAAAGCGCAGTTCAAACTTGAAGCAACTTGATGTGTCAGCAGGTGGCATGTTGCATATTGATGAATCATTGACACCAACGAAGCAGCATGAGGTTCTTGATTTTGCCCGGTCGAGTTACGCACTGTATGTCGGTGGCATGGGGGCTAGGGGTAAAAACTTTTACAACGACATGTGTCGTGACTACGGCTTCGAAAAAGAAGCAGTTGAGATTCAAGATCTGTATCTCGACGGCAAAAAGAAAGAGGCCGCTGCACTGATACCAAGTGATTGGCTTGAACTTTCAAATCTTGTTGGGCCGCGAAGCTATATCAAAGAACGAGTTGGCGCGTTCAAAGAAGCGGGTGTGACTGTGCTTCAGGTGAACCCAGTTGGCCCTGACCCGGTTCGTGAGATTGAAACTCTTCGTTCGATTCTGGACGAAATTTAACTACCATCTATTCAGTAGCGGTGTTGAGTTTTAAGTTTGCGCGAACATTTCGCGTCGCCAGCAAATAGATAATTGACGAGCAAATCGCAATAAGGGCGAACACTGCGATCGTGCCGCGTGCGCCGATGTATTCAGAGACGACACCTGCAACCAGGCTGCTGAGCCCGAGTGAGAGTGTGATCAACGCAAAGTCGCCGGCCAAAACTCGACCACGCATTTCATCGGGACAACGCACTTGTAGTCCATATGTTGAAAGCGTCCATTGTGCGCCACCGCCCAAGTGAGCGAGACCAATAAAGAGTGCGGCAACAATCAGCACGGGAGAAGCAGCCGCGGCGAGGTAGCCACTGGCGAAACCCAAACCCGAAATGCCGCAAACCAAAATGACTCGTGACAAATCATTTTTGACGAACCGTGCTGCGATCAATGGCCCGAGTGCGCTGCCGACGCCGCGCAGGCCGAGCATTAAGCCACGACCAGCATCGCCACTATTAAATGAGTCGGCGGCAAAAACCGCGAGTTGACTGACGACACCAGCGCCGACAGCAAATGTCATCTTTGACATCAGTAACGACATGATCGCTGGATCTGATTTCGCGAGATGCAGTGCTTCGCCCATGTCGCGAATCGGGTGAATGCGACGAGTTTGAATTTTCGTGCGGACTTCTTGCATCGGGTGGGTGACTAGCGCGATCAAAATTGCAGCAATGAGAAACGTGACGATGTCAGCGATGAATGCTGCATTGCGACCAAATGCTTGCGAGAAAATGCCACCGATGCCAGCGCCCACCGCCAACATCACGCCCCAACTGCTGCCAAAAATTGCGTTGGCTTGACGCAATTCGTCTGGGTTCTTCGCCAAATTGGGGATTGCAGCTTCGAGCGCCGGGCGAACAAATGCTGCGAGTGCGGCGATTGAACCTTGGGCGACAAATGCAATCCAGATTCGTGAATCACCGATCAACAAAAAACTCGCGGCGGCGATCGCCTGCAGAATTGAAACGACTATCAATACTTTGCGACGGTCGTAGCGATCGGCGACCGGCCCACCAATTGGTGACGCCAAAAAAGATGGCAACGAAAATGCAACGAGCAACAGCGAGACGAGAAACTTCGAGCCCGTGAGATCTTGAACGAGGCCTGCCAGTGCGACGAAAGTGAACCAGTCGCCCATGAACGAGAGGTTTTGGGCGATGAACAGCAGGCGCAGGTCACGGTTGGTCTTTAAAACTTTGAACATTTGGGCGCTATTTTTGTCGTTATTTTTTGTTGCTAAGGGCGCGCAATATTTGTTCGGCTTGTTCGACGATTTGCATCACGATTTTGCCCGCGGGTATTACTTCGTTGACCGCGCCAGTGCCTTGACCTGCAGGGTAGAACTCGCGCGAAGTGTCGACTTGTGTGCCTGATGGATGACCCAGGTGATTGACGTTGGCTTGCGACGAAGCAATTGCTTGCAACGGAAATGTTTGAATTTCTTGCGGATGCTGTTCGTAGTGGTTTGTCCATTCGTTGCGCACGACGCGACATGGCTTGCCCGTATACGAGCGGCTGATCACGGTGTCGTCTTCGCGACTGGTGACGAGCGCTTCTTTGTAACCGTTAACTGCGCGCGCTTCGGGCGTGGCGATGAATCGCGTGCCAACCCAAATCGCATCGGCGCCGAGCGCGAGTGATGCTGCAAGACCTCGGCCGTCGAACAGCCCGCCAGCTGCGACTACAGGTACGCGAGCCGAAACAGCGTCTACAACTTGTGGCACGAGTGCCATCGTTGCGACGAGCCCCGTGTGCCCACCGGCTTCGGTGCCTTGGGCGACGACGAAGTCGCAACCGCTGGCAACTGCAGCAACTGCGTGACGAACTTTGCCACACATTGAGCCGACCAAAATATTGTGGCTGTGCAACAGGTCGATCGCGTCGCGCGGCACACCGAGACCCGCAACAAAAATTCGTGCGCCGCCGTCGATGACGTCACGAATGCCTTGCTCAAAGTGTTGCGGTAACGCAGTTAGTAGATCAACACCGAATGATTTGCTTGTAAGTTTTTTTAGCGCGTTGATTTCTCGAGTCAATTCGCCATCGCGCATTGTGGATGCACCAAAAGTGCCGATGCCGCCGGCCTCGCTGACCGCAGCGACGAGTTCGTGATACGAAACGCCACCCATGCCAGCAAGCATCACCGGGTGCTCAATGTCGAACAGGTCGGTGATACGAGTACGCACGGCTATTAACTTAGTTGGTCTCGCGTGCTGCGCTTGTTTTGAATGCGCCGTCGCGCTTGAGAAACTTGCGATGCCAGCGCGATGGGGTGAGCACGGCGGCGCGGGGTTCATCTTCGAACATCCACCGCACGAAATTGCGCCGCGTCCAGTCTGAAGAGCCAGCAAGACGCAAGACTCCGCGTGTCAGCACTACGTTTTGCAAGACCTTGCCGAGTGCGAAACTCATGCGGTGATCGGCAAAAAATTCACGTTTGATTTTTCGCGAATATAAGTTGCAGATTTTGTGTTGGTTGTATTGTGACGAACTTGTGATTGCTTCGCCCGCGAGCACACCGGTCAACAGAGCCTGCCCGATGCCTTCGCCTGTCATCGTGTCGGCGGCGCACACTGCGTCACCAATGAACAGTGTGCGACCCGAGCAAAGTTTTGCCGATGTGATGCGCGCCGGAATCGGCCATGCAGTGTGCCGACCTTCAAGCGTCGCATCTTTGCCGAGTGCCGACGCAATATGCGGCCGAGTGAGAAGTTCTACCCATAGCGCCTTCATTTCTTGCACCGTATATTTTGATCCGCGCAAAATACCAAAGCCGATGTTGGCACGACCGTTTGGCAACGGAAACGACCATGCGTAACCTGGCAGCAAATCTTTTTCGAACCAAACAAATAGCCGCTTGCTCGCGGGGCCGGTGACATTGCTGACATATTGGCGAAAGGCGTGCCACTCGCCGAGATAACTGGTTTGCGCGGCGCCGAGAGATTTGCGAACTGGCGACCACATTCCGTCGGCGGCGATCAAGAATCTTGCAGTTATCTCTTTGAAGTCGCTCGGCGAATCGGTGTTGACGATTATTTCTTGCGAATTTTGTTGAGCGACCGAGACGAACGCACAGTTTTCGACGATGCGCACGCCACTTGCGCGCGCGTGTTGCACTAGCGCATTATCAAGTTCAATTCGCGGGGCGATTGCGGCGAACTGACCAGCTCGGCTGTCGCGATTGTTGGGCAGATCAAGTTGAATTTCGCGACCCGACGGTGAGCGAAGTGAAATTTCGTCACAGATTTTATAGTTCGCCACGGTACTCGGGTCAAAACCGAGCATCTCAAGAAGTCGTAACGCACCAGTTGTCAGCCCATCACCGCAACACTTGTCGCGCGGAAACATTGCTTTGTCGATGATCAATACATCTTTGCCACTCGCGACAAGGGTGAGTGCCGCAGCAACGCCGGCCGGACCTGCGCCAACTATTAACACGTCACAATAACTTGGTGCTTTTTGTCGCGAAATAGCATTGACCACGAGCCTCAGGCTAGAGTTCTCGGCGATGAGTCGCTTATGTGAAGGTCGAGTAGTAATTGTCACTGGTTCAGGTCGCGGAATTGGTCGCGAACACGCACTTAGCCTGGCCAAGCACGGGGCTTTTGTTGTCGTGAACGATCTCGGTGCCGGTGTCGACGGCAAAGGTGGCGATGCATCGCCCGCACAACAAGTTGTCAACGAAATCGAAGCGATGGGTGGCAAAGCGATTGCCAACGGTGACGACATTTCTTCATGGGATGGTGCTGAGCGTTTGATCAAAACCGCCGTAGAAACTTTTGGTGATTTGCATGCTGTGGTCAACAACGCTGGCATCTTGCGCGACCGAATGTTGGCCAACATGAGCGAAGAAGAATGGGATGCCGTTATTAAAGTGCATCTCAAGGGCACTTTCGCGCCGTCGCGTCATGCGGCTGCGTATTGGCGCGATCAAAGCAAAGCAGGCAAACCAGTTGACGGAAGAATCATTAATACGTCTTCGGTTTCAGGAATTTATGGCAACGTGGGCCAAACAAATTATGGCGCGGCAAAAGCGGGTATTGCCGCGTTCACGACGATTGCATCGCTTGAACTTGGGCGATACGGCGTGACTGTAAACGCTGTAGCGCCAGTTGCGTTGACACGAATGACAGAAAATCTCGGACCAGCGCCCGAGACTGAGGCTGAGCGTGAACAACGCTCGCCAAAGTGGATTGCGCCGATTGTTACGTGGTTGGCTTCCGCCGAATCGGCTGGCATCACTGGGCGAGTGTTTGAAGCAAGTGGTGATGTGTTGGCAATCGCTGAAGGTTGGCATCGCGGACCAACACATAAACCAGTTGATGACCCGACGAAACTTGGGCCGGTTGTCGAAGAGATGATGGCCAAGGCTCGGTTAAACGCCGGCATGGACGGCCGCGACGGCACTTGGCCCCAACCGCAAAAGAAATAATTTAAATAATTAGTGCACGCGATAATTAGCCAATCAAAACAGCTTTAATTCGTCGGCTTTTTTGCCACGCAGTTCGTCGTAGTCGACTTCGCACCAACCGATGTTTCGGCTTTCGGCGAGCACACGGGCTTGCGGCTTGATTGATTGCGCGACGAAGATGCCACGAATTTTGCCGAGCGCCGAGTCGGCATGCAGGCACTCGATGTAGCGCGTGAGTTGTTCAACGCCGTCGATCTCACCACGACGCTTAATCTCAATCGCCACGGTTTGACCTGTGGCATCACGACACAGCAAATCAACCGGACCAACTGCGGTCGGGTATTCGCGACGAATCAATGTCAAACCAGGTTCGATTGCTTCTGGCATCGCGGCAAGTAGAACTTGTAGGTCGGCTTCAACACCATCTTTGGTCAGACCAGGGTCTTCACCAAGTTCATGCGAGACATCAGAAAAAACTTGATGCAGTTGAATCGTCAGCGTTTCACCTTTCGGGTTGCGAACAATCAAGCGATCTTCGAGTTCTTCGAACGTGTTCGGTGCGTTCATCCAATTAAGTGGTTTGTAGGCGCCACCGTCGGCATGAATCGCCACGCAACCATCGGCTTTGATCATGATCAAGCGAGTGGCCTCGGGCAACGATGCGGCAAGTCGACCTTCGTAAGTGACGCTGCAAGATGCGATGACGACACGCACGGCGAATATTTATTTTTTGTGACCGAGCGCGGCGAGCACTGGCTCGGCGAGTTCGGGTCGGCAAATTATTAGATCGGGAAGCCATGTATCTCGTTCGTTATATATAAGGGGTGAACCGTCAACGCGACTCGTGTGCAACCCAGCGGCGCGAGCGACGGCGACTGGAGCGGCGGAGTCCCACTGGTGTTGGCCGCCCGTGTGCAAATAAATGTCGCTTTCGCCGAGCACGACCGACATCGCTTTGGCGCCAGCAGAGCCAAGTCGCATCGCGTCGCAACCAAGCGCATCGGCGACGATCACCGCTTCGCGCGGTGTGCGCGTGCGCGAGACAACTAGTCGTGGTGGACCATCGTGTTTTTTTGGCGGCGTGGGTGGCGGATTCGTGCTCAAGGTCATTTCGATTGCGGGCAAACTCACCGCCGCGGCGACCAGCAAACCTTGATTACTGTTTCGTTGCCACAGTGCGACATGTACGGCCCAGTCAATGCGGTCTGGTTCGCTGAACTCTTGAGTGCCGTCGAGTGGATCGATTATCCAAACTCGATCTGCCTTGAGTCGCTTCGAAGTGTCGAGCGCTTCTTCGCTGAGCACAGCGTCATCGGGTCGAAACTCACGCAATTGTGACATCAAGAATTCTTGGGCCATTGCGTCGCCAGCATCTTTTAGGTCCCAGCCCCACACGCCCTGTTCGACGAGCGAATTGCGCAACTTGACGAGCCGTTTGCCGGTTTCTGTTGCTAGATGTGAAGCGAATTCGTGGTCATCGAGATTATTCAAGATTTTCGCCTAGTTGCGTTGCAAGACGGACAAGTTCGCGGAGTTCTTTTTCGTCTGCACCAGACTTTGTGAGCGTCGCGATCTTGAGTTCGAGGCGCTCGGCGGCGGCTTCGTCGAAAACTTCGGGGCGAGTCGTGTTCGAACTGATCGTGGCAACCAATAATACGAGTGCCGAAATCGCAGTTGTGCCGCCGATCGTATTGACGAGACCGACGTTGTTGCCAGCTATCGAAGTGATGATCATGCCTGCGATGCCGGCAACGAAAATTACAGCGCAGATAATGCGAATGTTGCGCAATGCGGGCGACGAATTTTGCGACGAGTTTTTCACATTGTTACTTTCGCGAGAGCGGCTTGTATTTGATACGTTTTGGCTGATCGGCAGAGATGCCGAGTTCTTTTTTGCGCCATGCCTCGTAGTCGGTGAAGTTGCCTTCGAACCAGCGCACTTGGCTGTCGCCCTCGAAAGCCAAAACATGGGTCGCGATTCGGTCTAAGAACCAGCGGTCGTGGCTGATGACAACCACGCAACCAGGAAAGCTTTCGAGCGAAGTTTCGAGAGAGCGCAACGTGTCGATGTCGAGGTCGTTTGTCGGCTCGTCGAGCAACAAAACATTGCCGGCGTTTTTGAGCAACTTGGCCAGGTGCACGCGGTTTCGCTCACCGCCAGAAAGATCGCCAACGCGTTTTTGTTGGTCGCTACCTTTGAAGTTGAAACTCGCGACATACGCACGACCGTTGATTTCGCGATTGCCAACCTTCATGATTTCGATGCCGTCGGTGATTTCTTGGTAAACCGAGTTATCGGCGTTCAGTGTGTCGCGACTTTGGTCGACATAACTGAGCGCAACGGTGTCGCCGACAGTGATCGAACCAGAATCGGGCTTCTCTTGACCAGTGATCATTCTGAACAGAGTTGTTTTACCGGCGCCGTTGGCGCCGATTATGCCGACGATGCCTGCAGGAGGCAGATTGAAAGTGAGATCTTCGATCAGCAAACGATCGCCGTAACCCTTCGACAAGTTCTTTACTTGAATCACGACATCACCAAGTCGTGGACCTGGCGGAATTGCGATTTCAAGTTTGCTGTCGCCACGTTCTGCTGCTTGCGCTTCGGAATGCAACTTGTCGTACGCGGCGAGCCGAGCCTTACCTTTTGATTGACGGGCCTTTGGCGCCATGCGTACCCATTCGAGTTCGCGCGCCAAAGTGCGCTTGCGAGACTCGTTGGCTTTTTCTTCGCGGCCGAGGCGCTCTTGTTTTTGTTCGAGCCAACTTGAATAGTTGCCTTCAAACGGAATGCCCTT
>JAQCDG010000003.1 GCA_027731085.1 Actinomycetota bacterium
CGCGAAAGTTGTGCACCGCCTCAAGGCTGATCAACCGTTGCGGATCACTAATTAGTGCCGAGACCTGTTTACTATTCACCCGCCCAAGGTTATCGGTATTGAGTGAACTCAAGATGATCATGAGGCCACGGTTTGGCAAAATAATCTGCGACAACTAAAGTCGCACGGGTGAAACTCGTCGGCGTTATTGGTTCGGGCATCATGGGTTCGGGCATTGCCGAAGTTATCGCTAAGTCTGGCATTGACGTTGTCGTGCGCTCTCGCAGTCAAGAGACTGCAGACGCAACCAAGAGCGCAATCGAAAACAGCCTCAAAAAACAAGTCGCCAAGGCGAAAATCACCCAAGAACAACTTGACGCGGCAATGACCCATGTTTGTGTAACCAGCAAACTCGAAGATTTGGCTAACTGCGATTTGATCATCGAGTCTGTGGCCGAAGATCTCGCAACCAAGAAAGAACTTTTCACCGCACTCGACAAAGTTGTCAAACCGAGTTGCATCTTGTCGACAAACACGAGCACTCTGCCAGTCATCGAAATGGCAAAGTCAACGAATCGCCCCGACAAGGTTTGTGGCATTCACTTTTTTAACCCGGCGGTGTTGATGCCTTTGGTCGAAGTTGTTCGGCCGGTTACTGCAAGCGATGAAACAATCGCATTCGCTAATGATTTCGTCAAAGCCTGCGCCAAAGATGCAGTCCAAGTCGTTGACCGTGCAGGCTTCATCGTCAACGCGTTGTTGTTTCCTTATTTAAACAACGCAATTTCAATGCTCGAAGCCGGCACCGCAACTATGGAAGATATAGATGTGGCTATGAAGGGTGGTTGTAACTTTCCGATGGGTCCGTTCGCATTACTCGATCTTGTCGGCCTTGACACTTCGGTGGCGATTCTCAACGCACTTCACGCTGAATTTAAATCAGCCAACCTTGAACCCCGACCGATGTTAAAAAAACTTGTTGGCGAAGGCAAACTCGGCCGAAAAACCAAACAGGGTTTCTACACCTACTAGTTTCAGATCAAATGAACTTCGACGACTTGCCAACAAGTCTCGGCGAATCTGTCTGGGAGTTTCCTGCCAAAGAAAAGTGGCCGCGTCACGATGTCGTTGGTCGAGGCGCCGACCTAGAGCCAGAAACTTTGATCTACGCCTATCGACATGGTGTGTTTCCGATGGTTTCAAATGAAAGAAGTGACGCAGTCAGCGATTTAATTTGGTGGTCGCCGCAAACGCGTGCGGTGATTCCACTTGAAGGTTTGAAAGTCTCCCGCACGATGCGTCGTAGTGCAAAAAAATTCGAAATTCGTTTCGACACGCAGTTCGAAAACGTAATGCGCAACTGCGCCGCACCGCACCGCGACAATGGTTGGATCACCGAAGAGTTCATCGATGCATATGTCAGGTTGCATCATCTTGGTTGGGCTCACAGTGTCGAAGTAATCGACGAAAATGGTTTTCTCGCGGGCGGTCTATACGGCTTGCGAATCAACAAATTTTTCGCCGGCGAGTCAATGTTTCACCTTGTGCGCGATGCCTCGAAGGTCGCGCTGATGGCTCTCGTGCAGATCATGAAGTCCTCAAATATGTCGCTACTCGATGTGCAGTGGCTGACCCCGCATTTGATGAGTCTCGGCGCGGTTTCTATCAAGCGAGACGAGTATCTGCGCCAACTTGAGATTGCCGTAACCCAATAATCGCGCGCCTAGCCTTAACTGATAGTGAGCGACTCAAACAACACGATTAAGCGCGATGAGCCGTGGGTCATGCGCACGTACTCGGGTCATTCAAGCGCGAGCGCCTCAAATGAGTTGTATCGCACGAATTTGGCTCAAGGTCAAACAGGTTTGTCGATTGCATTTGATCTGCCGACACAAACTGGTTACGACCCCGACCACATTCTGGCTCGCGGTGAAGTCGGCAAAGTTGGTGTACCAGTCGTCCACCTAGGGGATATGAAGACGCTGCTCGACGGCATTCCGCCAAGTGAAATGAATACATCGATGACGATTAACGCCACTGCCGCCTGGTTGTTGGCGCTGTATGTTGCAAATGCAAACGGACAAGGCGTTGCAACAAGTGATTTACGCGGCACTACGCAGAACGACATTCTCAAAGAATATTTGTCGCGCGGTACATTTATCTTTCCGCCGCAGGCGTCAAAGCGAATTATCGTCGACATGATCGCGTGGTGTGCAAAAAATGCGCCCAAGTGGAACCCGATAAATATTTGTTCTTATCACCTTCAAGAAGTCGGTGCCACGCCAGTGCAAGAAATCTCGTTCGCACTGGCAAACGCAATCGATATTTTGGACGCAGTCAAGAGCAGCGGCCAAGTTTCTGAGAAAGAATTTCCGCAAGTGTTTGCATCTGTTTCTTTTTTCGTGAATGCCGGCATTCGATTCATCGAAGAAACTTGCAAGATGCGAGCATTCGTAAAATTGTGGGAGCGAATCGGTCGCGAACGGTATTCGATCACGGACGAACGTGCCTTGCGTTTCAGATATGGCGTGCAAGTTAATTCGCTGGGATTAACCGAGGCGCAACCCGAAAACAATGTGCAAAGAATTGTCTTAGAAATGTTGGCCGTGACGCTTTCTAAAGAGGCGCGGGCTCGCAGCGTGCAACTGCCAGCATGGAACGAGGCTCTTGGCTTGCCTCGACCATGGGACCAACAGTGGTCTCTGCGAATGCAACAAGTGTTGGCCTTTGAGACCGATCTTTTGGAGTACGAAGACATTTTTGACGGCTCGCATGTGATCGAGACGAAGACTGCGCAATTTGTTGACCAAGCATGGACCGAGATGAACGAGATTCTGAGTCTTGGTGGCGCGTTTGAGGCAGTTGAAGCACTTAAGGGTCGGCTGGTGCAGTCGATGTCGAGTCGCACAAGCCGAATTGAAAAAGGCGAGCAGCGTGTGATTGGCGTGAATGCGTTCACTCAAACTGCGCAGTCGCCATTGGCTAGCACCGACAATATTTTGAAGGTCGATCCAAAGATCGAAAAACAAATGGTCAAAGAGTTGCAGAAGTGGCGCGATTCACGCGATCAAAAAGCCGTTGATCGTGCTCTCATAACTCTGAAAACAGCGGCGAAGAGTAAATCTAATTTGATGCCACCCTCAATTGAATTGGCGATCGCTGGTGGCACAACAGGCGAGTGGTCGCAAGCACTTCGTGATGTGTTCGGCGAATTTCGCGCTCCAACGGGCGTAGGTGGCGCATCTGGTCGCCACGGTCAACTGTTAGATCATGTAGTTGAATTTGTCAAAACAATTGTCGGTGGGCCACCGAGACTGTTGGTTGCCAAGCCTGGTCTTGACGGCCACTCGAGTGGTGCTGAACAAATTGCGGTTGCGGCCCGAGACTCTGGAATGGAAGTCGTCTATAGCGGCATTCGTTTGACGCCAGAACAAATTGCCGCTTCTGCGCGCGACGAAGACCCCGATGTGATCGGCTTGTCGATTCTTTCTGGCTCGCATCTTGACTTGGTTCCTGAAGTTATGTCGCAACTCAAGAAATTCAAAGTCACCGCACCTGTAGTCGTAGGTGGCATTATTCCTGAGGGAGATCGCACTCGGTTAAAAAAGTTGGGTGTCGCCGCGATCTATACACCAAAAGATTTTGATATCGCAAGGATCATGCGCGACATTGCTGAATTGACCGTCAACAGTCGCAAAAAATAAATTTATGGCTTCATCGTCGTAGATGGCGCAACTGGAATAAAGCCGTTTGCCGGCGGAAAAACCAATTCTTGCCCTGCTTCAACTCGATCTGGGTCTGTGATGCCGTTCATTTCCATGAGTACTCGCATATCAAGGCGATTGGTTTCGGCAATTCCAAATAGCGTGTCACCGAGTTGCACGACGTAACGAATTGGTGCTACATAAATAGTCGTCGTTACGACAACAGTTGTTTCAACTGGTGCGATCGTTGTTGGCGGTGGTGTTTCAATACCGCGCTGTGCAAAAAATAGCGATAGCAAGCCACTGACTACGGTCACTGCAAGAAGTGATTTTCTTAAGTTGCCGGTAAGAAACATGCGTAATGATATTAGGCATGAGATTGTTGAATTGGTTGTCATCGTGCTCATAGCAACCTCTAGTGTGAGCATATGAAAGTGCTCGCTGCTGTTGATAAATTTCGTGGCACTGCAACCGCGGCACAAGTGGCAACTGCAATTGGACACGCATGTTGGCAACTCGGTCATGATTGTGTCGAGCGACCTCTGGCAGATGGTGGCGAGGGCACACTTGAAGCACTTGGTGGCGCAAATCGCACGACGCTGGTTACCGGACCTCTTGGCAAACCAGTGCAAGCACCATGGCGTTTGCATCGTGGCACAGCAGTCATCGAGATGGCTTGTGCATCAGGGCTGTTGCTCGCAGGCGGTAAACAAGAAAACGATCCAATCGCTGCAACAACCACTGGCACCGGTGAATTAATCGATGCCGCCCTTGATCTCGGCGCCAAACGAATAATTGTCTGCCTTGGTGGCTCGGCCACGACAGACGGCGGTCTCGGTGCGATCAAAGCAATTCAGACTCCGGCTCGACTTAAAGGTGTCGAGTTCGTTGTGGCTTGTGATGTCACGACGCAATTTACCGACGCAGCAAAAGTTTTTGCGCCGCAGAAAGGTGCGTCACCGGCTCAAGTGCAATTTTTGACGACACGACTTGAAAAACTCGTTCAGGACTATCAAACAAATTATGGTGTCGATGTCTCGAAAATCTCTGGCGCGGGCGCCGCTGGTGGTTTGGCTGGTGGCTTGGCTGCACTCGGTGCACAGTTGGTGCCCGGTTTTGATCTCGTCGCCGAAGAAGTTGAACTCGATGTGCTGATCGCCGACATCGACATGATCATCACCGGCGAAGGTTTTATGGATAACGAGAGTTTCGCCGGCAAAGTTGTCGGCTCAATGGCCGAACTTGCTGTTGAAAGAAAAATTAAAATCGCGGCAATCTGCGGCGAGATTCACCCCGAGGTGCGTTCGCAGATCAACAGCGTGAGCCTTGTCGAAACTTTCGGTCGTGAAGAGGCTTTCGCACGACCTTTGCATTGCATCGAGCACGCCGCACTGCAAATTTTGCGCGAAATCGCGCGCTAACGCTTTAGTTGGTTAGCGAATTTTAATAATGCGCGCTTAACCCGTCGTCGTTGTTACGGCAGGTACGGCCGGCACGCTGACTGCTGCACCAGTGCCCAGCGGTTTGCCCGCGATGTCAGTGCCGAGAAGAATCAGCACCGTTGCCTCACCAAGATTGCCGGTCTCGGTCGGTATCGGCTCAGGCATCGCCGCGATGCCAACTCCGCCGAGCGCATTTGCCACTGCAGCTGCAGCCTGCTCGCTGCCCAACAAATAGTAAACAACAGTCACAGTTTGTTTTGGAGTTATCTCACTCTTATTGTTGGCCGGCTGAACGATGTATCCACGACCTTGAAGTTCAGTCGTCAACTGACCTGCGCTTCCAGAAATTCCTGATGCATTTGTCACCTGAATTTTAAATGAGGTCAGAACCAAAGTTGTTGGCACTGCAACTTCACCAACCGTTGTCTGTGTTGGATCAACGGTGGCCCCGGTCTCAGCAACTGCTGCAGGTCCAGTTTGATCGCTCCGAATGTCTCTAAGAATGAAGAATCCGAGAAGCACGGCAAGTACAGCAATAATTATTGAGAGTGTCGAGTTCACATTTGTAGTACCACTTGATTGACGACGGTCAGAAGGGGCGCGACGAGGGCGTGGTTGTTCTTGGCTCATACCTATATAACTTACCTCTAACGAGTTGCTTCGTTTAGGTTTTGAGCCGAGGGTGGGGATTGAACCCACGACCTACCGCTTACAAGGCGGTTGCTCTGCCACTGAGCTACCCCGGCGTCGTTATTGCGCCTTCAGTGTACGGTCGAATTCTCTACCCAGACGATTATTCGTTACCGCGTCGAGATCTAACAATCTCATAAGTTGCAAGCGCTGCAGCGACAGAAACATTGAGCGATGACAGCGAACCCAACATCGGAATATTGACCAGCAGATCGCATCTCTCTCTCGCGAGCCTCGACATTCCGGCGCCTTCTGCTCCGAGAACCAAGCAAATCGACCCTTTGGCAAATTCGCCAATGTCAAAGATACTTTTCTCAGCGGCGTCATCAAGCCCGACGATGAACACCCCAGATTGTTTCATTTCGGCGAGCGCACTTGGCAAGCCACCAACGACACACATATTTAGATATTCGATTGCACCAGCAGATGATTTAGCAACAGTCGGTGTGATGTGAACCGCACGATGACGCGGCAAAATTACGGCGTCAACTCCTGCGCCGTCACAGCAACGCAAAATCGCGCCAAGGTTTCCGGGGTCGGTTACGCCGTCAATCGCCACGAGCAACAACGGCGTGTCGCGCGACTCAACCAACAAGTCTGCGAGCAAAGTTTCTTCGATCGAATCGGCTTTGGCGAGCACACCTTGGGGTGCTTCGCTTCGCGCTTCGCGCTCGAGTTCGCGGCGCGAAACGTTCATTACCTGCACGCGTTGGTCGCGAGCCAGATCTAAAATATCTTCAATAACCGGACTTGCTTCGATGTCGCTGGCAATCCAAATTTCGCGAATTTTGCGGCGCTGGCCGAGCAAGAGTTCGCGCACGGCCTGTCGGCCTTCGATCTGTTCGCCACCAAGTCCGTGTTCTTTTTGTGATGGTCGATTGCTGCTGGCATAGCGATTCGAGCGACTGGCGACGTTGATGTGCTTCGGACTATTCGGGTTTCGTCGCTTTGAGCCGCTACTCGCGTAGCGATTATTGGCACGACTATTTCGCTTGTTCGACTTTGGATCTTTTGGCATCGGTGCAGATTTCTATTTTGTTTTCGTCACTACTGCGACTGCCCAACATGCAATGCCCTCGGCGCGACCAAGTGCACCGAGACCTTCTGCGCGTCGACCCTTAACCGTGACCGGCGCACCAACTGCAAGCGAAAGTTTTTGTTGCATCGCGTCACGGTGCGGGGCGATCTTGGGCTGTTCGCAGACAATGCTGCAATCAACATTGCCAATTTCGAAATTGTTTTCTTGGGCCATTTTTGAGACCAATTCGAGCAACTTGATTGAATCAACATTTTTATATTTGGCATCAGTGTCTGGAAAGTGCTCACCTATATTGCCCAGGCCGCACGCACCAAGAATTGCTTCGGCTGTCGCATGGGCGACAACGTCAGCATCGCTATGACCGATCAGTCCGCGCTCGCCCTTGAAATGAACGCCTCCAAGAATCAGTTTTCTATCGTCGCTTGCGTTGTCGGTAAAGCGATGAATGTCAAAGCCTTGACCAACTCGCACCTGCATCGTCATGGTTAAATTCTTACACTTCGCCGCGCGAGATTGCGCGAGCCCAATTTAAGTCTTCAGGTGTCGTGATCTTGCGGTTCAACGGATCACCGATCACAACGACGACTCTTCCGCCGCGCGACTCGACCAAGGTCGAGTCATCTGTGCTTTCAGGATTATTTTCGTGCGCGCTTCGCAACGCCATCGCTCTGAACGCCTGCGGAGTTTGCACGGCCACAAGTTGGCTTCTGTCAGGTGTTGAGGTGACGACATTTGACGCATCGACGAACTTGATTGTGTCGACAACTGGCAGACCAGGCACCGCACCATCGGCGCCTTTACAAACCGCATCGATGACTTCGTCAAACAAAAATTCAGATGCAAATGGTCGAGCGGCATCGTGCACGCAAATGATCGTTGCGTCGCGAGGTACGGCGGCCAAACCACATCTGACCGAAGCACTGCGGGTTGAACCACCGGCAACACCACCTTCGCGTTGGGCTTGCTCGGCAGGCAATACGACAACAACCCCGTCACTCGAAATCTTGGCGGTTTCAACCGCCCAGTCAACAATTCGACGCTCGTTAATCAGGGCAAACTGCTTCGGGCTGCCAAAGCGGGCGCCTGAGCCGGCGGCGACGATTATCGTCCAAATTTTCTCACCCACTCGTTGTTTTGAGACGGTGTTCACGCCTATTTAGGGTAGTACCGTCAATACCTTATGGGACACGATGAACTACTAAAAGGCAGCGAGTTTTTCGCCGAGACATCTGATGAAGTTTTGGCGCTTATCGTCGCGCGCGGTGAAACAAAAAATTTACAACGTGGCGATGTTCTTTTTAACGAAGGCGACAATCCAGAGTCGATGTACATCGTGTTGTCGGGAAGAATTGCAATCGCAATTGGTAACCGACCCCTTGATAGTCGCGAGAGCATGCTCGCACTCATGGAGCGTGGAGATTTGTTTGGTGAACTTGCTTTGCTTGATGGTGGCGCACGTAGCGCGATGGCGCGAGCGATTGAATCGTCGTCTGTGTTGCAGATTTCTTACAAGACGGTGCGCGAACAACTTGAATCAAACCCTTCGATGCTGTGGGGTGTGATCAAACTCTTGGCAAAGCGCTTGCGAACCATGGATGAAGTTTTGGCAGACAGCGTGTTTCTCGACGTCACGGGTAGAACCGCTAAGCGACTGCTCGAGTTATCTGGTGGCAAAGACGAGTTCGTCTTGCCGATCACCCAAGAAGAACTTGCCGGCATGGTCGGTGCGTCGCGTGAACGAGTCAACAAAGCGATCGCCAGTTTCATTCGCCTCGGGTGGATCGAACAACACGATCGGCGCTATCGCATTTTGATGCGCGCAAAACTCGAGTTTCGCGCCAGTTAAAAACTCAGCCGACGAGCCAAGCCTCGGCTCGACTAAATGCATCAGCAGCATCTTGCGCACGATGTGCTGGTCGTGATGCGTCGTGGGCAAAAGCATGCTCGGCATCTGGGTAAATTTTTAGCGGCACATTAAGTTTTGCCAACTCGGCGACATCGGCAGGCGGTGTGTAATGGTCTTTGCCCCCGATAATTGCCAAGACGCGGTCAGCATTTTTTGCGGCTAGATATTCGAGCGGTTCACTTTGTGTCGGGCTCTTCCATGCATCAGGAATTTTGATCATTCCATAAAACGAAACGATTTTTTTAAATCGATCTGAGCGTGCCGATTTGAAGCAATACATGCCACCCATGCAAAAGCCGATTAAACCAACTTCGGTCGTGCCGAGTGCATCTGCCGCTTCGTTTAGATCACGCAAATGCTTTTCGTCGTCAAGCGAAGAAACTGCGGCGAATCGCGGTTCAATTTCGGGACCAAGTTCTAAGTTCGCAAACGGCTCGACCGCACAGACGGCCATTTGCCAGTCAGCAGCGAGGCGCTTGACAAGGCCGTCATAAAGGGGACGCAAACCAAAAATGTCTGGCGCAATCACCAAACCCATTCTCGGCTTCGTTACCGACTTGTCGATTTCGCAGGCGGTGCCAGACGGCAGTGTGATTCGCATTCAACAAGTATGCCCAATATTCATGCCCGTATTTTGCTCGGTGAGACCTGCGGTGAGTCTCGGGGTTGCATCTGCGGTGAAGTCGGTTTTCAACGATTTGGGGCATGACCCAAAATCTAGATTCACCGCAAATTGTTTGGAGCCCTGGTCTCAGTCAGCGGACTAACAGCCCAGTTTCAAAATTAGTCAGAGAATGGCAGTTGATTAGTTCTCGTCGCAAAGAAGTTGACGTGGTCAACTCATGGAAACTGCCCGGCAGCAAGGTTGCAAATTTAGATCAAGTTTTGGTTCGTGCGGGTTTCAATACTGCACGCGATGATTCGCAAGGTGATAGTTATTTATGGTTGTTGGTCAAGCGAGCAACTGACGAAGAACTTGCCGCACGCATTGTGTTGCAGCGAATTTTGCCGCCACTTGTTGCAATATCTCGCCGTCGTGGACAAATAGTCGACGGTGGCATCGACGCAGCGATAGCAGAGGTATTGCCAACCGCATGGACGGTGATTCGTCAGTATCCGTGGCATCGTCGACCAAATAAAGTTGCGTCAAACCTCGTGCTTGACAGCGAATATTTCGCATTCGTGCAAGCCAACCGGACGAAAAAAGTAAAGGTATTCTCTGTCGAACCAAATTTGTTGGGCGAACTAGTGGCCGAACCCGAAACGAATGAATATTTTCAAGACGTTAGTTTAGAAAATCTGATCAGTTTGGCGATCAACCAAGGTATCGAACCTCGTCATGTCGAAGTTTTGCGTGCGGTTGCAAGCGGCCAGACTGCTGCAACAATAGCCAAGCATTACGGCATCGCCGAGCGAACTGCTCGTGCATGGCGCGCCGTAGCGATCAGCGAGTTGCGTGCACGAACGCAGTGTGCGGTGTGAGTTTTGTGGTGCGCAGCCGCAAACTATTTGTAACAACAAAAACGCTCGATAACGCCATCGCCAGGCCTGCCCACATCGGGTTCAAATAACCCAATGCCGCAAGCGGTATCGCCGCAGTGTTGTAGGCAAACGCCCAAAACACATTCGTCGTAATTGTGCGCAATGTTGCACGCGACAACAAAATCGCATCGGCAACAAGGCGCAAGTCGCCGCTAATAATTGTCAGATCGCTTGCGTGCATCGCCACATCGGTGCCAGTGCCCATCGCTACACCAACATCGGCCTGGGCGAGAGCAGCGGCATCGTTGACACCATCGCCAACCATTGCGACTGCATAGCCACGCTGTTGCAAGTCGGCCACAACGCGAACTTTCTCGTCGGGCAGAACGCCTGCAATGACATGTTGCTCGTCATTTTCGATGCCGACCTGAAGAGCAATTGCTGCGGCGGTTGCATCATTGTCGCCCGTTAATAAAACAGAACGAAGACCGAGCTTGTTCAGTTCTGCGATCGCCTGTGCGCTGGTGGGTTTTGGTTGATCGGCAACGACACATACACCTTTTACGAGACCATCAATAACTACAAGCACTGCGGTGTTTCCGGTGCTTCGTGCTTGTATCAGCGCTTCGCGCAAATCACCAGGGACGACGATCAACGAACTGCTGAATAACGACTCGCGACCGACCATTACTTTTTGTGATTCAACAATGCCTGAAGTGCCCATGCCTGGTGAAGATACAAACTCACTGACGCTCGGCAATACACCGAGTTCTTTGCGTGCCGCAGTTGCGATTGCGCGAGCGACCGGGTGTTCACTGGCGTGTTCAAGTGCGCCTGCAAACTTGAGGACTTCGTTTCGCTCTGTACCTCGAGCGACGACGATATTGACTAATTGCATCACGCCAGTTGTGATCGTGCCGGTTTTGTCGAATACGACGGTGTCAATGCGCCGTGTGCTCTGCAACACGTCGACACCTTTAATTACGATGCCCATTTGCGCCGCGCGACCACTGCCAACCATCAACGCAGTAGGTGTGGCAAGACCAAGAGCGCACGGACAGGCGATGATTAAAACTGCAACTGCTGCCGTAAATGCATGAGTTGTCGAGTCGCCCAAGAAAAACCAGGCAACGAATGTCGCAATTGATAAACCAATCACAGTTGGCACGAAGATGCCACTCACGCGGTCGGCGAGTTTCTGAACCGGCGCCTTAGTTGTTTGTGCATCGCGCACCAGTCGGGTAATTTGCGCAAAAGTTGTTTCGGCGCCAACATGCGTCGCGCGGGCGATCAACCGACCCGTCAGGTTCACCGTGGTGCCGACAATTTCGCTACCAGGTGCAACATCTGTCGGCACGCTTTCGCCAGTCAACATCGAGACATCTAACGACGAGTTGCCTTCAACAACCACGCCATCTGCTGGGATGATTTCTCCTGGTCTTATGACCATCAGGTCATTAACGCGCACGAGTGAAGCATCGATAGTTAGCTCGTTTGAGTCGCGGATAACCGTTGCCGTTCGTGCATTGAGTGCAAGCAAAGAACGCAACGCATCGCCCGCACGATTTTTTGCTCGCGCCTCGAAATATCTGCCGGCGAGTAAAAACACTGTCACTGCGACCGCCACCTCTAAATAGATGTGTGTGCTATCGCCAGACTTATTCACCATGCTTGTCATGTTTGTGGTGTGTGACGAGCCTCGGTAGATATGTTCGACGGCATCACCCCAGACAATCGCCCAAAGCGACCACGCGGTTGACGCAAACACGCCAATTGAAATCAGCGTGTCCATCGTGGTGGCCCGATGGCGGGCGTTCATTAGCGCTGCACGGTGAAACGGCCAGGCGCCCCAAGTAACAACCGGAATACTCAATGCAAGTGCGAGCCACTGCCAATTTTTAAATTGCAATGACGCGACCATCGAAATGATCACGACTGGTAGACCCATAACTATTGACGCAGTGAGCCGTGTTTTTAGCATCGACACACGCTCGGTGACTTCGGCCTCGAGCATTTCTGTGGTTGTGTTTTCAAGCAGGCGAGCGTTGTAGCCAAGTGATTTGACCGTCGCGATTATCTCGTCAGTGGTTGTCTGCTGATTTGAGAAACTGACGCGGGCAGATTCGGTGGCGAAGTTGACTGTTGCTCGCACACCCGCAATCTTGTTGAGTCCTTTTTCAATGGTCATTGCACATGCGTTGCATGACATACCGGTCAGACTCAGATCAAGTTGTTCTTCAAGCAGTTGCATATTCATTGATTCTTTAATTCTCGCAGGCAGAAACGGATTTTACCCCCACTTAGATTGGCCAAAGCGATAGCCAACACTGCGAACGGTTTCGATCAGGTTGGCGTGCTCTTCGCCCAGTTTGGCGCGCAGTCGTCGAATGTGAACGTCGACAGTTCTAGCGCCACCGTAATATTCGTAACCCCAAACGCGAGAAAGCAAGACTTCGCGGCTGAACACCTTTCCGGGGTTTTGCGCCAAAAATTTCAACAATTCGTACTCCATGTAAGTTAAGTCAAGTGGCTTGCCACCAAACGATGCTTGATAAGTCTCAGTGTTGAGGATCAATCCGCTGTACTCAATTAGTGACTCACGAGACGCTGCCATCTCGGTGTAAAACAAATGGCGCAGGCGTGAGTCGAGTTCGCGTGGGTGAATAGGCGCAAGACAAAAGTCGTCGAACAAATCGTCGCGCATTTCAAGATCGGCAAGTTGTGCGCCAGTAACCAAGACGATGGTTCGGTCGACGCGATTTTCACGACGACGCAATGTGCGACAGATTGCCCACCCAGACTCGGGGTCTTGACTGCAGTCAACTACCGCGCCGAACCATCCCGAAGTTGGTTCGAGTTTGTCGATCGCCTGACTTGAGTTGACCGCCTTCCATGAATAGCCCGACAAATCGAGCGTTCGGGCCACATCGATTGGCGCAGGATCAGGAAATACTGCGAGCAGTTTTTCGTCGTTGATAGTCATCGTTGAATTTAGAGTGACCGTAGATAACGATTTAGTTCGTATTGGCTGATGTGCGTCTTGTAGCTGCGCCATTCGGCTCGCTTGTTGCGCAAGAACCATTCAAAAATATGTTCACCGAGTGCTTCGGCCACGAGTTCTGATCGCTCCATCACTCGCAATGCATCTGACAATGACTGCGGCAATTGTTCGATGCCGAGTTTTGCCAACATGTCGTCACCCATTTCAAACAGATTTGAGTCTGCTTCGGTCGGAAGTTCGTAACCTTCTTGAATGCCGCGCAAACCCGCAGCAAGAATCACCGAAAATGCTAGATATGGGTTGCACGCCGGGTCGGGTGACCGATATTCGATGCGCGTGGCTTGCTCGCTGTTTCGCTTTTGAATCGGCACTCGAATTAGGCCACTGCGATTGTTGCGTGCCCATGAAATGTGCACTGGGGCTTCAAAGCCAGGCACAAGTCGCTTGTAGCTATTTATATTTTGGTTTGTCACGGCGGTGATTTCTGCGGCGTGTCGCAGAAGACCAGCCATAAATTGTTTTGCCGTGACCGACAAGTTATACGGGTCATCATTGTCGTGAAAGGCGTTTTGCTCGTCTTTGAAAAGGCTTAGGTGAAGATGCATACCCGAACCTTGCACACCCTCAAGTGGCTTGGGCATAAAAGTTGCGTGCACATTGTGCAACGCCGCAACTTCTTTGACCACGAGGCGAAATGTCATAACGCTGTCGGCCATCGTCAACGCATCTGTGTGTCGAAGATCGATTTCGTGCTGGCTCGGTGAGTCTTCGTGAAAGCTGTATTCAACTGGAATGCTCATCGTCTCTAGTGTTCGAATTGTTTCTTTGCGCAATGAACTTGTGATGTCGTTGCTCGTCAGGTCGAAGAAACCACCTTCATCAAGCGGTATTGGTCGTGAATCAACTTTGGGTGGATCGAAATAAAAATATTCGATGTCTGGCGCGACATAAAACTGATAACCAAGTTTTCGAGCGTTGTTTAGGTTGCGTCGCAACACTTGTCGCGGATCACCGTCGAATGCAGTGCCATCAAGTTTGGCGATATCGCAAAACACGCGGGCTTCGGCACCCTTCGGGTCGACCCATGGCAAAACTTCAAAAGTGTTCGGGTCGGGCAAGGCCAAAACATCGCTTTCTTGCACACGACTAAACCCGTCGATGGCCGAGCCGTCAAAACTCATGCCGTCATTGAGTGCGTTCTCCATTTCGGCAGGGCTGATGGCGAAACTCTTGAGGTTGCCGAGTACATCGGTAAACCACAAGCGAACGAGGCGGATGCCGCGTTCTTCAACTGTGCGAAGAACATAGTCGCGTTGCTGTTCAATCATCTCAGCGCTCTTTTCGCTTGATTGGCATGAATACAGTCTGCCGCCGCAAAGACGAGTTTCACTAGGGTTACGGCGGCAGGACTATTGGGTTTTGGGATTACTAATTTTTAGTTACTTCTTCTTCGTCTTTTTCTTGGTGCTTGCCTTGCCGCCTTTGTTGCCCTGCTTTTTGCCGGCACTCTTGGTTGGCGATGACTGTCCGCAAACTGTTTCGAGAATCAACTGAGTAACTACATACGGGTCCATGTTTGCATTTGGTCGGCGATCTTCGGCATAGCCCTTTTGGTCGCGAGCAACCTGCCAAGGAATTCGCACTGATGCACCACGGTTTGAAACGCCGTAACTGAACTTGTTGTATGGAGCGGTTTCGTGTTTGCCGGTCAAGCGACTTTCAATATCGTGTCCGTAGTTGCTGACATGCTCATTGATTCGTTTGCCGAGCGCTTTGCATGCATCATCGATTGCCTTGTAGTTCGAGCGCATCGCCTTTGTCGAGAAATTGGTGTGGCAACCTGCGCCGTTCCAGTCTCCTTTTTGAGGCTTGGCATCAATTGAGATGACCACGTCGTAATCTTCGGCGATGCGATGCAACAGCCATCGTGCAACATGCAATTCGTCGCTGACTCGAAGTGCATCAACCGGCCCAATTTGAAATTCCCATTGGCCGGGCATTACTTCGGCGTTTGTGCCCGAAATATGTAGACCGGCTTCGAGACACATCTCGGTGTGAATCTCGACAATGTCGCGACCCATAACTCGGCCTGCACCGACGCCGCAATAGTAAGGACCTTGCGGAGCAGGTTCGCCAGAAAGTTCTGGGAAACCAAACGGTCGACCGTTGAGTCGCATCATCGTGTATTCCTGTTCGATGCCGTAGATCATTTTTTGATCGGCATATCGCTTTGCAGTTTCAGCACATTGAGCGCGCGTGTTTGTCGGATGCGGCTTGCCAGTTGAAGCAACAAGCACCTCGCACATCACAAGAACATTTTTTCCGCCACGAATCGGATCTTTGCAACTGAACACCGGATTCAAAATGCAGTCGGATGCTTCACCAGTCGCTTGGTTTGTCGACGAACCGTCGAAGCCCCAAATCGGCAACGTCTTGGTGCCATTTTCGATGACCTTTGTCTTCGATCGCAATGTTGGCGTTGGTTCGACGCCGTCTATCCAGATGTATTCGGCTTGATATGACATTTGAGTTCCTCTCAATTCTGAATCTGCCACGCCGGCAAATTCTCAACCTTGACAGTTTTGCCGATTGCGGTTTCTCGGCCATTGCCCGTTTGTAAACGGAGTGTGAAGTTTTTGGCTAGATAGCCTGATTATGTGGCCGAATTTGCCGAACTTCGCGTTGGACTTGCCCAAATCAACCCCGTAGTCGGTTCTTTGCGTGAAAACGCGACCAAGATTTTGGACAACTACAAACAGGCCGTGAAGGCTGGCTGTGATGTGGTTGCGTTTCCTGAACTATCTATCACTGGTTATCCACCTGAAGATTTAGTTCTGAAGCAGGGCTTTGTCGCCGAAAACAGAAAAGTTCTCGACGAAATCTTGAAGTCAATCGGCGACACTTTTGCGGTTATCGGCTTTGTTGATCAAGACAAAGACTCGGATGAGATTTACAACGCCGCAGCAATTTGTCAAAACCAAAAAATAGTTGGCGTGTATCGCAAGCATTTGTTGCCGAACTACAACGTCTTTGATGAACAGCGATATTTCACACCGGGTGTACATAATCCGCTATTTACGATCAAGGGTGCGTGCGTCGGCGTGACGATTTGTGAAGACATTTGGGATGCGCAAGGGCCCGTCTCGGTTCAGGCCTCGTTGGGCGCCGTATTGAATCTGAACATCAACGGCTCGCCGTTTCATGCAGGCAAAATTGGTGCGCGACGCGAAATGTTGAGTTCGCGTGCACGCGACAGCGAGTGTGTTGTTGCCTATGTCAACCAAGTTGGTGGACAAGACGAACTTGTGTTTGACGGTGGCTCGATGATCTTGGCTGCCGACGGCACAATCGTGGCCAGTGCGGCGCAGTTTGTCGAAGAGTTGTTGATCTGTGATTTGGTATTGCCCAGGTCAAAGTCAGTTGCTGCGCCTCAACAATCGCGTGGTCAAATTGCTGAGCCACTTGACGAAGATGCGCAGATTTTTGCAGCACTTGTGTTGGGTACACGCGATTATGTACAAAAAAATGGATTCAAAGATGTCGTGATCGGTCTTTCTGGTGGCATTGACTCGGCATTGGCGGCTGCAGTTGCGACGCAGGCACTTGGTTCAGAACATGTGCACGGCGTGGCGATGCCTTCTCGTTATTCTTCGCCAGGTTCGTTAACCGACGCCAAACTTTTGGCAAGCAATTTAGGCGTCGACATTCAGACAATTTCTATTGAGCCAGCGTTTAGTGCTTATCTCGAAGCGCTGGCACCGAGTTTTGCTGGCCGTCGCGCAGATTTAACCGAAGAAAACTTGCAGAGCCGAGTTCGCGGCACCACATTGATGGCGCTTTCAAACAAATTTGGTTGGATGGTCTTGACCACCGGCAACAAGAGCGAAATTGCAGTCGGGTATTTCACCTTGTACGGCGACTCGGTCGGTGGTTATGCGGTGATTAAAGATTTGTTCAAGACGAAGGTCTATGAGATCTGCACATATTTCAACCAGCAAAGTGGTCGAGATCTGATACCCAATTCGATAGTCAACAAAGCACCTTCGGCAGAGTTGCGACCAGACCAACGAGACGATCAGAGTTTGCCGCCCTATGAAGTTTTAGATCCAATTCTTGAGATGTATGTCGAAGATGACTTGACGGCTCAGCAAATTATCGAACTCGGTTATGAATCTGAGTTGGTAAAACGCATCGCACGACTAGTTGACATGAACGAATACAAGCGCCGTCAGGGTGCGCCGGGTGTGCGAATCAGCACAAAAGCATTCGGCAAAGATCGTCGACTACCGATCACCAATAAATTTTCTGGCTAAAAAACTAGTTTCGTCTAGTTGTGAACCAGTCCGCCGCGTCGGTGGTACGAATACATCAACAGCGTCGCAACGCCGGCGCTAGCAGCGCCGATTAGTGACGGCAGGGCGATGCCGTTGCTTGATTCGTAGGCGCGTGTAGCAACAAGGCTCATCACGCTGCGACCAAGTGTGCCTGCGCCAATGACAAGACCGAGGCCGCTGCCAGGTCGTTTCGGCACAAGATGTGTCGCGAGTGGCAACATGCTGACTACCGCGAATTCGAAACCCAAAATATAAATGAGTAGCGCAACTAAGCCAAGCACGAGATTGTTTGACACGAACCAAAGCGCGAGCCCGCCTGGCACCATGATCAAACATCCGATGGCGATACTTTTTTCTTTACCCCAGGCATCTGTCTTGCTGGCGCTGGTGATTGACGCGTAGAGCTCGACAACACCAAAACTAAAACCGACGGCGGCGATGCCGATCGCACCGAAACCGAACTCGTCGTCGAGCCAGGCGCCAAAAGTTATGAAGATGCACTGACTTGCGCACATCGTGGCAAACATCGTCGCCACAACTAGCCAACCGCGACCGCTCAATCGCACGCCATCATCGGCGACCCGTGAAGAAACTTCATGCGCTTCTGCCTTGATTCGCGACGCAATGAATAACAGCGAAATTACCGTGCCGAAAACGCCGGTGATGAACCCCGCGCGCCAACTGCTGAGCGCGGTGATTACTCCCATTAGCGAAACACCGAGCAGTAGACCTAGCGCCCATGAAATTTCGGTGATGCCGATGTAGCGACCGCGCTTTTCGTAAGGCACATGATCCGAGATCCAACCGGACATGCCGAGATCGAAGAAATTTTTCGTGATGCTGATCAGAGTCACACCAAAAGTGAAGACATAAATATTTGGCGATACTCCGGCGAGAAGCGCGCCAAGCCCAATGCCGATGAGACCCGCGACCATTGCAGTTCGCCGCGACAAATAGTCGACGAATCTGCCGATGAACGGTGAGAGCAGACCCGAAAGTTCTGAGATCGTTAGTGCGATGCCGATTTCAGAAAGCGAGATGTCAAAACCCTTGGCGATGATCGCCACAAATGGCGGGGTGAAGCGGTAGCACGCATTGGTGGTTAGTCGCGCGCCGGTGAGAAGTGTGATGTTTTTCTTGACGAGCGCCGAGAACGAATCATCAAGCCAGCGACTGAGCACGAGGCTCAACGCTACAACTATTTGTTACAGCGATTCGCTCGAGTTGAGTTCACCGATAACGGCAACGATGCGACCCGCGCGCAGTGTATTTTTGCCGTCGACTTCGAACCAACTGCCGCCGAGGTTTCCAAGACGATTATCTGAAACTTTTAGTTCACGGCGAAGTGTTCGAATCACACCACTATGGCTGATGACGAGTGCCTGACCGCCACGACATTTGTTGGCGATGTCGATTAGTGCGTCAGTCATGCGCTGCACGACGCTGATATTTGGCTCAAAGTCGTCGGGTTGACGGCGAGAGTCTAAAAACCCCGGCCAGCCAGTCTCGATCTCTGCATTCGTCAAGCCTTGCCACGGACCAATATGTGATTCTTTGAGTCGGTCATCAATATGTAAGTCGACGATGCGCTTGTGCTCGGCGATTATCTCGGCAGTGCGAAGTGCTCGTTGCAACGAACTTGTCGCGATCAAATCAAAAGAACCGAGTTTGAGTGCCGCCTGTTGGGCTTGTTTAATGCCTTCGGGTGTGAGTGCGATGTCGGCCTGACCTTGCCATCGACCCTGGACGTTCCATTCTGACTGTCCGTGACGAAGCACCAACAAGCGAGTAGTCAATTTCGTGGTCTGAACTGAATTGGACACTCATCGCAGGGTAGTGGCTTGGGTAACCTGACTGCATGGCGCGCGTGAGACTTTTTGCCTCGGCTCGACAAGCCGCGGGTACTGCGAGTGTTGAAATCGCTGGGCGAACCGTAGATGAAGTGTTGCAAGTAGCCGCCGAGAAATTCGGCGCAGAATTTGTTGCCGTGTTGAAGACCTGTCGTGTTTGGCTGAACGGCGAAGAAGCAATTGGAACTACAGCCGTGGGCGATGCCGACGAGGTGGCGATTTTGCCACCGGTCTCGGGTGGTTGTGCGGGCCTTTTAGCGATTGAAATTGAAACTAAATGAAAGACGTAGTCGATCCGAGCGCGATGACGACCGCTGAGTTGCGCAGTGCTCGCGCGGCCTTGCAGATGCAAGAAGATGTGATTTCGTTTGTTCGCCGTATGGCGCAAGGACGTTGCGACTTGGCACGAGATGAGCAGCGCCGTCGCACCGATGGCACACCTGCATCAGGCATCAGTGTTTCGGATATCGCCAATGTGTTCGGACAAGAAGGCGGTGGTGGTTCGTCGCGGCCGCCGCGCGAAACAAATATTTCTGCTGATCACGAATTGGTCGTTGAACTCGAAAAACTTTGTGAGCGCGTTGGTTTTGGTGAGGTGCGCACGCTTGCTGACGATGCGCTTGAGACAGCCATCGCCGAAATCGAGAAGTTCGAACTTGCGCGTTCGGCAGAGCGCAAAAATTTGTTTGCCAAAATTGATGCGCTGACAACTGAATTAGTCAAGCGATACAAAGATGGCGGCGCCAATGTCGATTCGCTACTAACTGACTAGTAACTAGTCAAAATAACTGGTCAAAATAACTGGTCAAACACTCTCCGGTAGAGGTAAAACCCGACTAGAGCGATAGGTTTTATAGACAAATGCAGCGCGTTGCGGTCATTTCAATGCACACTTCACCCCTGGCACAGCCTGGTGTCGGTGATGGCGGTGGCATGAACGTTTATGTTCGTGAACTCGTTTCGGCGATGGCTCAAAAAGATGTGCAGTGCACCACATATACGCGGGCGTGGCGTGAAGGTTTGCCCAGAGTCGTCGAAGTCGAACCGAATCACAAGATCGTGCACATCGAAGCCGGTCGATTTGATCTTTCAAAAGACGAACTACTTGATTTCGTTGATTTGTTTACACAGTTAGTTGCCGACGACATTGAATTGTCTGGTGGAGCCGATGTGTTGCACGCGAATTATTGGTTGTCGGGTCTTGTTGGTCATCGACTCAAGCACCAACTTAATTTGCCGTTGGTGACGACATTTCATACATTGGCTCGCGTCAAATCACTTGGTGGTGACACAGAGTCTGTTGTTCGTGAGCGAGCAGAACTTGAGATCATCGGTTGCGCCGATGCAATTTGTGTGAGTTGCCCCGAAGAGTTGAGTCAATTTCGTGCGCTTTACGGTCAGTCGCCAGGTGTCGTGACCGTTGCGTCGCCCGGTGTGGCAACTGCATTCTTTTCACCGGGTGATCGCCAAGGCGCACGACGCGCACTCGGCTGGGGAAACAAACCGTTGATGTTGTTCGTTGGCCGCATTCAGCCGCTCAAAGGCGTCGATGTCGCAGTTAAAGCACTAGCAAAACTTGAGAACAAGGACGCCGAATTGATGATCGTCGGTGGCGCCAGTGGTTCTTTTGGTTCAAGTGAGTCGGCGCATGTTCGCAAACTCATTTGTGATTTGCAACTCACTGGTCGAGTACATTTCGTCGAGCCTCAGCCACACCATTTGCTTTCAACTTATTATCGTGCCGCCGATGTCGTGTTGGTACCGTCGCGAAGCGAAAGTTTTGGCCTCGTTGCGCTAGAAGCGGCAGCCTGCGGCGTGCCGGTTGTTGCTAGCGCAGTTGGTGGGTTGCTCAATTTGGTCGAGCATCAGCAAACAGGTTTCTTGGTGAAAGATCGCAACCCAGATGAGTTCGCGAAATATGTCGACCAGTTGCTGGCAGATCCGCTGTTGGGTTTGACGATCGGCAACCGCGCAGCACAGCGCGCCAAAGATTATTCGTGGTCGGCAACCGCAGAGAGCGTGACTGGTGTTTATCAGGCGCTGCTTGCTGGGCAACTCGTCACTTGCCTATAAAACCGTGAGCGATCTTTTCGACGACGCAGCGTTGGCGCGAATCGAGCGACAAATTGATGAATGGTTGGGTCGGGCGAGAACGAATCACGCAAATATTTTGGCTGTCGACCGATCAGAAGAAGACGAGTTTCGTTGGTATGTGCGCATGGCCGGCGAAGAAAAAGATTTCACCACGATTTGGTTCACACTCGGACAGCGCACATTGCGTTACGAAACTTATGTGATGCCGGCACCCGAGCAGAACGCCGAGTTGCTTTACGAAACAGTTCTGCGACGAAACGAAAAACTGGTGGGCGCGCACTTTTCGATCGGTCTGGAAGATGCGATCTACCTGCGCGGCGAAATTGGGTTGTCGGCATTGAATGAAGTCGAACTAGATCGAATAATCGGCACGCTCTATGCAGCCGTTGAGCAGTTGTTTTGGCCGCTTTTAGAAATTGGTTATGCCAAAGCTGCGACTCTGCGCACACAACGAAATAGCACTCGAACTGCATAGCGTTCGGGGAAGTCGTTGGGTGGTTCGAGTGCGCCTAACTAGCCTGAACGGCGTGGTGAAAATATGAACAAACTGAGTCGACCAGTTTTGGGCATTATCGGTGGCGGCAACATGGGCTCGGCTCTTGTGCGAGGTTTGCTCGCTGGTGATTTTTCTGCTGAACAGATTCTGATCGTCGAGAAAGACAATTCTCGAATTGCCGAACTTAGGCGCGAGTTCGCCAATGTTGAAGTTGCTTCAAAATTGGCGAGGTGCGATTCGGTTGTGTTGGCGGTTAAACCGACCGATGTTGTCGAAGTGTGCGGCAATCTGGTTGATGCGGGTGTTCGACAGGTGTTGTCGATCGCTGCTGGTGTGAAGATTGCGACGATTGAAAATGCAACATCTGGCAAAGTTGCCGTTATTCGTGCAATGCCGAACACGCCAGCATTAATCGGTCAGGGCGCTTCGGCGATGGCTAGAAGCGCAAGTTGCAGCGATGAAAATATCGCGTGGGCAAAACAAATTTTGCTCGGCGTCGGCACTGTTGTCGAAGTAACAGAAGATTTGATCGACGCAGTCACCGGACTCTCTGGTAGTGGGCCTGCTTACATATTTTTGTTGGCAGAAGCATTGATTGCTGCAGGTGTGCAACAAGGTTTGTCAGAACAAGTTTCTGGCGAACTCGTTCGTCAATTGTTGGTCGGCTCTTCGTTGTTGCTCGCCGAAAGTTCTGAGACGCCAGCCCAGTTGAGAAAAAAAGTAACTTCACCCAATGGCACCACGGCGGCAGGAATTGCTGAGTTGGTTAGTAAACAATTCGCCGAGATTATCGCTAGTGCGGTGGGTGCAGCAACCGCCCGAAGCAAAGAACTAGGAAAATAATCTTAGAAATTTCTGCCACAAATTTTGTTTAATATCCCTAATTTGTGTCTAAAGTGAGACTTGGGAATGTCGCAAGATCACCGGACGGGGTAACCCCCCAACTGGGAGTCGCGCTCGAAAGAGTTGCGCCGTTTGAGCCGGTGCCGTCGGGGGGTTGGCACCGGCTCTTACGTTTCTCAGTATCGTGAGAAAGCCATGGCAACCAAATATTCAACCGTTTCGTTTCTTTCTGATTATGGAACACGAGATGAATTTGTGGGTGTTGTCAAAAGTGTGATCTATGAAATTGCGCCACAATGTCGCGTCGTAGATTTGACACACGAAATTGAACCGTTTGATGTGCGCGCGGGTTCATTGTCTTTGGCGCGTTGCGTTTCATATGTAGCCAGCGGAGTGGTGTTGGCGGTGGTAGATCCGGGTGTTGGTTCGTCGCGTCGGGCTGTCGCCGTTGAAGTTGCCGATGGCAAGGGTGTTTTTGTGGGCCCAGATAATGGATTATTAGCCATGGCAATTGCCCTGGCTGGCGGTGCAGGTCGGGCGGTGTGTTTGACGAATACTGAATATCACTTGACGAGCCCTGGCGAAACTTTTGCCGGTCGTGATATTTTTGCGCCGGTCGCAGCGCACCTGTGTAATGGTGTTGATCTAAGCGAACTCGGCGAAATGATTGACCCTGCGTTGTTGTTGCCTGGTGTAGTGCCGTTGCCTCGTGAAGAAAATGGTGCGTTGCACGGTGAAGTGACATGGGTCGATCGTTTTGGTAACTGCCAATTGAATATCGGGCCAGACGAAGTCGCGAACTTTGGCGAAGTGTTGCGAGTCGAGATTGGTTCTGTGTTGAGTGGTGCGAGCGTGAACCGTGAACAAGTTGTGCGGTCGCTAAAAATCGTGCGTAGTTATGACGCCATCGGAAGCGGACTCGGTCTAGTAGTCGACTCGTATGGCATGCTCTCGTTGTCTGTTGATCGGGGTTCGGCGGCCCGTGAATTGAATATTGGCCAAGGTGATCTTGTTATTTTGTCGCGACTTCAAGAAGGCGATCAGAACAGCACGATTACGACTGCGGTGAAGATTGCGCCCAAGAGGTAAAGTTCGAAAATGCGACCATCCACCACGCTGACTCTCGGTCTATTGCTCGCGGTGATTTTTATTGCGGGTCTTTTGTCAATTGTTGGCAGGTAGTTTTTTTTGCGTTTGAGTTGAGTTACTGGCGACCAAAAAGCCAATGAATAAAATGCACAAGCCAACCAAAAGTGTTATTGCAAAGGCTCGGTCTTTGCCCAGTCGGCCGGCAAGTGTGCCACTAGCCGAAAGCACAAGCGTGCCGACTGCGACAAACATATTGCCAAATGCCAATCGCGCTGGTGCTACGACGGTTCGCTGAGCGGCTGACTTGAGATTTGGCGTCTGAAACTTGATCACCCGCCAGGTTGACCAGAGTGCACCGAAAATTATTACGAGTGCGGGCACTCCAGAACCAAACGCCGCCATGATTCTTGGTAGCACCCCGAATAATTCGCGTGCAGCAGGAAACTCACCGATGATGATGTCGCGCTTTGTTGGTGCGACTGCGATGACTCCGGTGCTGAATGCGCTAAGCACGACAAGTGTGCGCCGAAGTTGATCCGCGAAATTTTTATTGGCCAACAAATAGATCGTGCCGAGTGCGAGCCAAGCAACGTTAAGTACTGCGCCGGCGAGGAAGAAAACTCGAAATGCGAACATCGACCAACCGGTTGCTTCGGCCCACCACAATGCGCCAGAGCCGATTGTGAATAGTGTCATGGCAACCGTCCATGCCAGCTCTTGTGGTTGACCGCGACGGTGCCAACGATCGAATGTGCTGAGGGCAAAGGCTGCGGCAACGAGGGTTGCGCCGCCTGCCAGCGCCGAATTCAATTGATTTGCCACAGCGAAGGTCGGCAATGGAATCACGCAAGCACGATAACTGAGACGGTTGGTCGTCAAGACGCTTCGGCCATGTCACCCAAGACACAAGATTCAAGGAAGTATTTAGAGTTTGAACTTTGTGAAATTCTGCACGAAGGCATAACCTGAGGCTATGACCCAACTTCAACGACGCAGAATTCCTGACGCAGCCGTAACTCGATTGCCGGTGTATTTGCAAATTTTAAATAATTTGCACGCGACAAATGTTTTGCGTTTTTCAAGCGATGAACTTGCTGTCTTGGCCGGCGTCAATGCCGCCAAGGTGCGTAAAGATCTTTCGTGTCTCGGCAGCTACGGCACTCGCGGCGTCGGATACGAAGTTACATATTTGATTCACCAGATCAAGCGCGAACTTGGCTTGTTGCGCGAATGGAATGTCGTTGTAATTGGAGCTGGCAACTTGGGTTGTGCGCTTGCGAAGTTTGGCGGGTTTGCTCCGCGCGGATTTCCGGTTGTTGGCATTGTCGACAACGACCCAAAGAAGATTGGCCAAACAACTGGCTCTCTGACGGTTGGCGATGTGTGCAATCTTGGCAAGATGGTTCGCGATTTGAATGTCACAATCGGAGCGATTACGACTTCGACTGCGGCTGCTCAGTCGGCTGTCGATGCGTTGATTGACGCTGGTGTGGCTTCGATACTTAATTTTGCACCGATCGTCTTGGCGACACCGAGCAGTGTTTCGGTGCGCAACGTTGATCTAGGTGTTGAGTTGCAAATCTTGAGTTACTACGAACAGATGCGCACAGAACAATCAGAAAGTGCCAAGACTCAAACAAAGTCGAGCACGGCTTCGGTCTAACTGCACGATTCAAGGCGCCTAATCTGAGTAGGTGCGTCAGCTTCTAAATCTGCGACTGTGGCTGGCGCTCGGCGTTTTGGCCATCGGGGCGGTTTTTGTCTTGCTGATCTCTTGTAACGACTGCTTTGGTCGGGATGGTAACTCTGCTGAGATTTCTGCCGATGTCGAAAAAAATATCGAGACAGTGGCGATTGCAACTACTTTTATTCAGAGCGAAGGTTGGCGGATCGAAAACGGACGCACAATTGGCGAAGCATCGGTGTCGCTTGATGACGCACGACAGATATTCATTGCCGCCGATACACCGGGCGAAAATCTTTGTGCAGATTTGAGTGTGGGCTCAAGTTGTGTGTTCTTGGCGAATATGTTCGGCGATTCGGTGATGTGGTTTGCTCTAGTCGACACGAACTCTCAAAAGCCGACTCGTGTGCTCGAATTGCCGAGCCTCGTCGACATGCTCAACTCTGGCAGTCGCGGGGTTTTGGCCAACGATTGGATCGTGCCTTTGGCCAACGGCGTGAAACGAACTTGTGGTGAAGACACTGGCACGCTGCGCGAATTTATCAATAATTATTCGCCTGACAACAGCGTGACAAAATTGAATTTGATCACCGATCAAGTCGACGAAGTGGTGTGTACGGGCTAACTGTTAACTGCTACGTCAAGCGTTAGGAAACAGTCGAACGATCTTGGCCGCAGCTTTGTAGGCCGCTTCGGCTGGTCCAATTTCGTCTGGCCGCAAAATATTGGCCATGATTCGCAGTACCCACTCCATCAGAGTTCGGCTGTGAATGCCGACGCGCGAAAGTTCACGCATCAAAACGGGTTGACCGATAATACGCGCGAACAACCGTGCAACTTTAAAATATTGACCATATTCGTCCTCGATTAATTGCTCATATCGCTTGAGCGCCATCGCGTCGCCCGACACCAGTGCGTCGTGCAAAACATCGGCGGCCATGTGGGCGGTTTCGTAGGCATAGTCGATGCCTTCACCATTGAATGGGTTGACGCTGCCTGCTGCGTCGCCAATAACAATATGTGTCGGCCCGATTTTTGGTCCGACAGAACCACCCATCGGAATCTTGCCGCTTGTCGCTTTGCATTCAGGCTTTGTCGGGTCGATTTCCCATTTGTCGGCGATCATGTGTGCATACGAGTCGAGCAAATGTGATGTGTTGACATCTTTAAAATTTTTGAATGTCGAGAGCAAACCGACGCCGATGTTTATAGTTCCGTCGCCAACAGGAAATATCCATCCATAACCTGGCATCGAGTTGCCGTTGCGATCTTTGACATCAAGCGCCGATTCGATCCACGGTTCTTGATGCCGCGGGCTCTGCCAGTATGTGCGGATTGCAGTGCCGTATGGCCATGACTTCTCGCGCGAGGTACCCATGCTTCGACCAAAGCGAGAGTTGGCGCCGTCGGCGATTAAGACATAGTCGGCGTTGATTGCAACGGTCGTGTTGTTTTGTTTGTTGGTAATCATCGCCCCACGCACGCAGCCCTTCTCCATGATCGGGGCAACGGCTTCGTGTTCTTCAAGAAGTTTGGCTCCGGCGTTTTGTGCATTGCGGGCGACCATCATGTCGAGTTCGCGACGACGCACGACATAGCCATAACGCGGATAGATCGGATGCGTCGGCCATTGCAATTCAATGGCCTTGCCATGCGCCGTCGCGCGCAAACCCTCGTAGCGATGAAATTGCGAGAGTTGCGATGACAAACCCATGTCATCTAGTTGTTTGACCGCACGCGGAGTGAGACCGTCGCCACAAGTTTTTTCGCGCGGAAACTTCTTGCGCTCGACGATCGTTACATCGTGACCGTGCTTTGCGAGCCAGAAACCAGCAGCCGAACCGGCAGGACCACCACCGATGACGAGGACCTCTGTGCGAAGTATTTTTGTTACTTCGCTAGTTAGATCGAGGGGTTTGATCTCGGTTTCTATTTATTTTCCAGCGGGGCGTGCATCTGTGCCGACATTTGCAGGTGGGTTCGGAAGCGCAGCATAAGTTTCAGCAAGATTGTCGTAATTGACTGAACCGTTTTCGAGAGCCAAAAATATTTCGGATTCTGGCGAGCACCATGTTTCGTACTCGGTCTTCCATTGCTCGCTTTGTTCATCGGCACCACTAATTTCATATCGTTCGTGACACACAACGCCGAGAATTTCTGCGTCAGTTAGACCGCCACCAAATTTTTCTCCTTGTTGTGGCATTGGGTTGCCGTTGTAAGAAAGTGTCTCGTGTGCTCCGCCTTCACGATTTGGGTCACCGTAGACCTTGACGCCCGCCGAAATGAATTGCTGTGAACCCGCGTAGACGAAATTGAGCATGTCTTCGATCTTTGGGAAAGTTTTTAGAACCTCACCTTGATAAAGCGCGCGACCTGCACCACCCGCACCGTTTGCTCCGTGACAGCCTGCGCATGTTCCGTAAACGCCTGCGCCGATCGCCATTGGACCTTCAACTATTTTTTCTTGCGGTTTAATTGCAATCAAATACATAAACGCCCAAAATGGCAACAGACTCAATGTCGCCATTGCCCAAAACGGAATTTTCTTTCGCGTTTTAGCGGCGACTACATAACTTGGATCTGGTGGCGGCGGTGGAGGAGCGCTCGCAACTTGTGGCGCGGGCGCTGGTTTGGTTTCAGAAGTTTTCGCCGGAAGATTTGGTGTGTCGCCAGATGAATCTGAAGCAGGGGTTTTGCCGGCAGCTTTGTCACGCGCTTCTTGCGCACGCTTAAGTAGATGCTCGGGTATTCCGGCCACAACTCTCCTTGAATTAGATTTTCACAACTAGTTTGTATCCGTTTAATAGGTTAGACGGATTGCGGACAAGAACTATAAGTTCACGATCGCACAACCGCAGAGACGACTGTTGTCGAGCGAATTTCACACTCAATCGTTGAGCAATCGTGAATCTTTGTGACCAACGAGTCAGTCATGCAAGCTTCACAAATACCGACCTGAATGTCTACCCGACTAGGCTAAAACAAGATTTTAAGAGGAAAGGCAAGCCCTCAAACAATGCTCGCAATTGACATTCTCAGATGGCCAGGAGTGAATCAGGCGTTCTTGTTTTCGCTCGTGTTCACGACTGGTTTGAGTCTTGTCATAATTCCAATTGGTAAGCGTCGTAAGTTTGATCGTAAAGCTACTTGGGGTGAAGCGATGATCGGTTCGGCTTATGTATTCGCCGTTTTGTTTTTGGCGTTCGGCGTGGTGCCGCACCAATTCATCGATCATGCCGACAAAGAACTTGGTTGGCGCAAAGACAAACTCGTCTACGGGCCGTTCAACATTTTGAAGTCTGACACCGTTGGTGGAAGCTTTCCGATCACCATTAGTTACGAAGCAATTCGTGACATCATGGTCGTGGTGATACATGTTTTTTACATCGGTCTGATGATCTACCTGTTCAGTTGGTGGCAGAAGCGGGGAGAAGTCAAAACTACCGAAGTTGTTTCGTCAAGTTATGGCCGTCCGTTGGTGAAGAAGGGTTGAGCGATGGCAAAAACTGACGCAAATCCGCCGATGATGCCGTACACCGACGACTATCAACTCGTCGAGGTAGATGCTGAATATTTGAACAAGGCAGTGAAGCCTAAGCAGTTCATCCACATCGATCAGTCAGAGTGCATCATGTGCGAAGGCTGCGTCGATATTTGCCCGTGGAAGTGCATATTCATGGTTAACACTGATGCAATTTCTGAGTCAACAGACACAGAGTTGCCGGGTGAAGATCCATCAGACAAAGTTGTTTTCATTATCGACGATGATGTTTGCACGCGGTGTGCGCTGTGTGTCGATCGTTGTCCAACTGGTGTGATAATTCTTGGCAAACTTGGGGTAGCACCAGCAACGGGTGAAACTCATATGCGAACGAACAACCACGGCTACTCGTATGGCATGAGATTTTAGGAATGGAGAAAAGTAAATGGTAAAAATGATCGAGCAGAAATCGCGTCCGACGATTAAACAGCGCGTGACCAAACTGAATGAGTCGACGCAGTCAAGCCAAGCCTGGAACTCGATTTTCAGACCGGGCTCAATTTTTAGAAAAGGTTATTCGGATTCGCCAAGAAACCGTTCGTATGTCGTAATGAACTCTGTGCTGTATCACTTGCACCCGGTCAAAGTTAAGCGCCATGCAGTGAAAGTTAGTTACACGCTGTGTCTTGGCGGCTTGAGTTTCTTCTTGTTCATTTTGCTGACGATCACCGGTATCTTCTTGATGTTCTTCTACCGTCCGACTTCGGCCAACGCCTGGCAGGACATTCAGTCGTTGCACACATCGGTGACGTTTGGTTTGATGGTGCGCAATATGCATCGTTGGGGTGCACACTTGATGGTGCTCACGGTGTTCTTGCACATGGCGCGTGTTTTTTATCATGGCGCATACAAAGCGCCGCGTGAATTCAACTGGGTAATCGGCGTGATTTTGTTGACGCTGACTCTGTTGCTTTCGTTCACTGGTTACTTGTTGCCATGGGACCAACTCGCGTTGTGGGCCGTAACCGTTGGCACCAACATGATGGGTTACTCACCGGTGATTGGTTCGCAAGTTCGATTCGTGTTGCTGGGTGGCGTTGAAATTGGCCCCGAAACTTTGTTGCGATGGTATGTATTGCATGTTTTGTTGTTTCCGTTCGTGACAGTCATCTTCCTCGCGATCCATTTCTGGCGCGTGCGTAAAGACGGCGGAATTTCAGGACCTCTCTGATGGCCGGCATTCCAGAACATCTCTTGAAGCGCGCGCAAGAGGCGCGCGAAAAAGCGGCGGCAGGCGCTGGCGGCGCACCAACGAGTGCACCAGCAGATGGTGACTCGCGAATCTCGGGCGATTTACTGGATCGAAACAAAGGCGCAGTTGCCTTGGCCGAAAAACCTGGAGCCACTGTGGTCGCTGCGCCGGCAAATGGCAGCGTGCCATTCGGCGCCGGACCTGGGGGTCACACTCAACGCTTGTTGACGGTTGTCAAATCAGGATCGATTCAAGATGTCAAAGCGGTGCCGGTAGACAAGGTGCACACTTGGCCTCACTTGTTGGGTATCGAGTTTGTTGCTGCCCTCGCGTGCACGGCGTTTACGTTTGTGTTTTCGTGGTTTGTGAACGCACCATTGTTGCAAGCGGCGAACTTCAATCAGACACCTAATCCTTCGAAAGCGCCGTGGTACTTTCTCGGGTTGCAAGAACTGCTGACGATGTTTCACCCGATGATTGCTGGTGTGACGATTCCGGGTATGGGTCTTATCTTAATGATTTTTGCGCCGTATCTCGATCGCAACGAATCAAATCGGCCAGAAGATCGAAAGTTCTTGACCGGTTTGTGGACTGTGCACTTGATGTTCTGGGCAGTTCTCGTAATCATTGGCTCATTCTTCAGAGGTCCTGGTTTCAACTTTGTCTTCCCTTGGCGCGAAGGCATTTTCTTCGAATTGTGATCGGATAGAACTTTCATGAACTCAACCACAATCATCACCATTGCTATCGCGGTTCTTGCAGTCCTCGGTTTGGGCGTCGTTCTGACGGCAACTCGTCGTTCGGATATGCGCGAGACAGGCGTTTTGTCGCGTGAAACTCGCAAGCGCGATCGTGATGCAAAAAAGTCTTCACGCAATGCGCGGCGCGATGTTGAATCTGAAGCCTCGGCTGTTCGCGGCACCGCAGTTGCCGTAATCGCACCTGTCGAAATTGAACCTTGGGTTGCGCCCGATGCCGAAATGATCGGCGAGTCACGCCGTGCATTTTTGAATCGCGCCACCGTGACTTTGATGAGTGCAAGTCTCGGTGGTTTTGCCGCGGCACTGATTGCATTCTTGTGGAAGGGTGCAGATAGTGGTTTCGGTTCAAAAATTAACGCTGGAAAGCTCGAAGATGTTGTCGGCCAAATTCGAGCCAATAAAGGGTTTTTGTATTTACCAGAGGCACGTGCTTGGGTAACTGAATATCCAAAAGAAGCGATTTCAAAGGCAGACGCAATTTATGCCGGACAAAGTCCGGTTTTCTCTGGCATGTCAGAAGGCATCGTCGCGTTGTATCAGAAGTGCCCGCATCTTGGTTGCAAAGTTCCCGAGTGCAAAACATCGCAATGGTTCGAGTGCCCATGTCACGGTTCGCAATACAACCGTGTTGGCGAAAAGAAGGGCGGACCGGCGCCGCGCGGCATGGATCGCTTCGGAGTTTCGGTAAATAACGGGATGGTTGTCATCGACACGGGCACGGTGTTTGGTGGTCCACCAATCGGAACAAACACGACTGGTCAAGAAGCCGAAGGCCCGCACTGCGTCGGCGGAACCGGTGGACACTAAGTGATTCGTGTAGCAATGCTCGCTGATACAACAACAACTATCGCTTGGGTAATTCTGCTGATCTCGGTTTTGGGATGGGTCATCTACGGTCTTGGCAATTTGCGTTCATCAAAGCGTGAGATTGGTTCAGAAATCAAACTCGCCGCAAATCGTAAACCTTATTACGACGACGAGCGACTTGAAGGTGAAAAAATTCAGCGCACACAGTTGATTGGCTTGGCCTGTTTGGCCGTAACAACGATTGCGTTACCGCTTTATTGGATTCTTGAGCCTGGTCGAATGGTCGGCGCCGAAAAAGAGTTTCAACATCAATTTGAAACTTGGGGCACAGGGCTTTTCGCAACAACGGATGATGGTGGCTACAACTGCGCCGGTTGCCATGGCGGCATGAAGGGCGGTGGCGGCGTTGCCTCTTATGCGATTTCTGATCCAAAAACTGGTCAAGTCAAGCAAGTCAACTGGAAAGCACCGGCGATCAATACGGTGTTCTATCGCTATAGCGAAGAAGAAGTTCGTTTCATTTTGAACTACGGTCGTCCATTTTCGCCGATGTCGGCCTGGGGTTTGGTCGGCGGTGGCCCGATGAACGAGCAGCAGATTCAAACTGTCATTGAATATGTAAAGAGCATCGAAACTCCGCGTGATGAGAACGGTCAATTGCCAGTTGAAAAGCAAGATGAAATTCAAGCCGAAGCCGAGCGCCTGGTGAAGGCCGGAACTTATTCTTCGCTTGGTGAGGCGTTGTTCAATTTAGATCTCGGTGGCGGCAATTATTCTTGCGCGCGTTGCCACACCAAAGGTTGGTCATATGGCGAGCCAGAAATAACTGGTGGCGGTGCTTTTGGTCCGAACCTAACTGGCGGTTCGGCAGTTCGACAGTTTCCGCAGCGCGACGAGATGATTGAGTTTATCGAGGGCGGTAGCGAACTTGGCAAGAGATATGGTCAACAAGGTCAGGGCTCAGGTCGGATGCCAGCATTTGGTTTGATGTTGAGTGACGATCAAATCGGTGCGATCATCGACTATGTGAGAGGTTTGTAAAAATGTTGGCGATGCTTGCAGTTAGTTGGGAGCCAGAGCTTCGCGGATATGTGATCGTCGCAATTGCCGTTGGTGTTTTGATTGGTGGCACCTATTTGGTAGTCGGCACAAACTTGGGTGGTCGACTTGGATTTTTGGTCGTGATGGCTGGTTTTTTCGGGTGGATGGCGATCATGGGTTCAATTTGGTGGATTTACGGCATCGGTCTTACTGGTCGTGCCCCGGCATGGCAGCCCGGCGAGCCGACAACGATCGTAAGAAGCTCAGATTTGTTAGACGACGCCGAAATCATGGTCACGCCGATGCAACCGTCAGGTGACGCAGTTGCAGATGCTGCGTCGGCGTCGGGGGTTCTGCAGAGCGAGGGGTGGTTGTTGCTTGAAGAATCTGATCCTCGACGCGGTCAAGCCGTTGCATCTGCCGATGAAATTATTCAAAATCAAGCCGAAGAGTTTGCGCTCGGCGAATATCTGTCGGTCGCTGTTTACGACAAAGGTGGCGAGCGATGGCCGAAGATCAACGAGTCGGTTGACTTCTTTGCGTTTTTTCACGAACCGCATTACTCATTAGTTGAAGTTGCGCCGATCGTGCCTCAGCGCACCGAGCCGGGTCGAGCACCAGCCCGACCGGTTATCGACGAAACTCAGCCGCATCGATACGTGTATCTGCTGCGCGATCTCGGCACGAAGCGCCAGCCATCAATTTTTATCACAATTGGCTCGACGATTATTTTCTTGCTGCTCTGCCGATTGTTGCACACTCGTGACCTGCGTCTGCGCGAGAATCTCAGCGTCGATTCTGGTTTGCGTTCTCCAGTGAAGAGCTAACAACAGTGGGTCAGTATCTTCCGATTGCTGTCTTAACAGTGCTGGCAATCTTGTTTGGCGTCGGGTCGTTGGTCGCATCAAAATTGTTGGCGCCGCGTCGACCGAATACCGCCAAGCAAGCGCCGTATGAGTGCGGTATCGTGCCGAGTCTTGAAGCACCAGAACGGTTTCCGGTGAGCTTCTATGTAGTGGCGATGTTGTTCATTATGTTCGACATCGAAATAATTTTTGCCTATCCATATGCGGTTGCCAGCGAATCACTGGGCACTTATGGTTTTTATGAACTCGCTGCGTTTAGCGCCGTTTTTTTCGTGGCGTTTGTTTATGTTGTGGCGCGTGGCGCACTCGATTGGGGTCCGATTAAGAAGGCACGCAAGTTGGTTGAAGTCGACGGGGATATTCTTTCAGCGTCACGCTCGACATCTACGACGATTCGTCGTGTCGGGCTAGAGGGCCGTGAGCAAGAGAAAGTTTCTGTCTGATGGGGTTGATTCAAAATGTTGCTGACGATGGTTTGGGCGGTCTTGAGCATAATTTTTTGACGGGTCGCGTTGAAGAGTTGGTGAAATGGTCGCGCTCGCGCTCAAGTTGGGGTGCGACCTTCGGCCTGGCGTGTTGCGCGATTGAGATGATGACGGCAGGCACCGCGCACTACGACTTGGCACGATTCGGCATGGAAGTTTTTCGTGCGTCACCGCGACAGGCCGACATCATGATCGTGGCTGGACGAGTCAGCCAAAAGATGGCGCCTGTGTTGCGTCAGGTTTATGACCAGATGATGGAGCCCAAGTGGGTTATCTCGATGGGTGTTTGCGCCAGCAGCGGCGGAATGTTCAACAATTACGCAATCGTTCAGGGCGTCGATCAAATCGTGCCAGTCGATGTTTATGCGCCGGGTTGCCCACCGTCACCAGAAACCTTGATTCATGCCATCGAAACTTTGCATCAATTGATTGAAGACGGCGAGATTATGCGTCGCCGCGAGTCGACAGGTGCCGGTGCACAAGTTCATATTCAAGAAATCGCCGCAGGCACGACTACGCCTGTCTCTTTAGGATCGCGTTGAGCCGTGACGCAAGTTTCGAGTCGAGTTGCTGATGATGTTCGCTTCGTCGCCAAGGCTGACTATCTAAAAACGCTCATCACATTGCGCGATGAAGGTTTTGAAATGTGTGTCGACCTCACGGCTGTCGACTATTTGACGCACCCCGGTCGCAACATCGCCCCTGAAGTTTTAGGGCAGATTGCTCTTGAACGTTTCGAAGTTGTCGTCAATTTGCTTTCACTTTCGCAGCGCCGTCGCGTGCGATTGCGCGTGCAGATTGCAGAGTCAGACACGGTGATTGATTCGGCTTTTGATTTATATCCGGGCACCGAAGCGATGGAACGCGAAGTTTTCGACATGTTCGGCATCAAGTTCAATGGTCACCCAGACTTGACGCGGATCTTGATGCCAGAAGATTGGCAAGGACATCCGTTGCGCAAAGATTATGGCGCCGGAAATATTCCGGTTCAATTCAAAGGCGCCGCGTCGTGACCGCAACCGAGAACATCGCGGACTCGCAAGACGCTGTGATTACGGCGGCCGGCACGAACGAGGGTCGTCAAGAACTTCAACTTCGAAAAGATGTTTCAGCAAAAGAAATTTTGCGTGGTTCAGGCGCAGTTTTGCGGATGAGCGAGTCTGAAGTAGCAGCGCTGGCGGGCACGCAGAGCGAAGATCAGACGATGATCATCAACATGGGGCCACAGCATCCGAGCACGCACGGTGTTTTGCGTTTGATGCTCGAACTAAATGGCGAAACTGTTTTGCGTTGCAAGCCCGTAATCGGCTATTTGCACACTGGCATGGAAAAGACGGGCGAGTCGTTGACCTTTATGCAAGGTGGCACGAATGTGACCCGCATGGACTATGCGTCGCCACTGAATAACGAGCTTGTTTTTGCGATGACGACCGAAAAGTTGCTCGGCATCGATCAAGATATTCCGGAGCGCGCGGTATGGATTCGCATGTTGCTCTCTGAACTGAATCGCATCAGTAGTCACTTGTTGTTTATGGCGACGAACGGCATGGATATCGGTGCGGTTTCGATGATGCTTTACGGGTTTCGTGAGCGCGAAGAAGTGTTGCGATTTTTTCAAAAAGTTACAGGGCTACGAATGAACCACAACTTCATTCGCCCCGGCGGTGTCGCGGCAGATTTGCCTGCTGGCTGGCGCGACGAAGTGCTTAATTTGCTCGATGCTCTGCCAGCGCGACTTGCCGAATATGAAATCTTGATGACTGGTCAACCAATTTGGCGTGAGCGGTTGCAGGGCGTTGGCGTGATTACACGCGACGAGGCGATTGCGCTTTCGGCAACTGGTCCAATTTTGCGCAGTACGGGCTTGTCGTGGGATTTGCGTCGCGACATGCCGTATTTGCGCTACGACAAAGTCGAATTCGATGTGATCATCGGCAGTTATGGCGATGCCTTTGATCGTTATTCAATTCGTTTGAACGAAATTCGCGAATCGATGCGCATCGTGCGACAAGTTCTTGATGCGATGCCACAGGGCGACTATCGCATTCAAGACAAGAAAGTGACACCACCACCGCGTGGTCGCATCGACGAATCAATGGAAGCGTTGATTCACCACTTCAAGATTTTCACCGAGGGTTTCAAAGTGCCAGAAGGCGAAGCGTATTTGGCGATCGAAAGCCCGCGCGGCGAGATTGCTTGCTATATCGCCAGTGACGGTTCGGCCACGCCGTATCGAATGCATGTACGAGCACCGAGTTTTATCAACATTCAAACCATGCCGCTCATGATGCGTGGTGGTTTGGTCGCTGATGCGGTGGCCGTTATTTCGTCGGTCGACCCAGTGCTTGGCGAGGTAGATCGATGAGTCGCTTGAGCGATACAAATATCAAATTGGCGCACGAGGTCATCGCCAGGTATCCGCGCCCGAAGTCTGCATTGATTCCGTTGTTGCATCTTTCGCAAGAGCAAAACGGTTACATCACTCGTGAGGCGATGCAACACTTGGGCGAACTTGTTGGTGTTACATCGGCCGAGGTTTATGGCACCGCAAGTTTTTATGAGATGTTCAAGTTTGAACCAGTTGGCAAATATTTGATCAACATTTGTGGCACGATGTCGTGTGCATTGATGGGGGCAAACGAACTGATGCATCATGCCGAAAAGAAACTGGGTGTCAAGGCGGGTGGCACGACACCAGATGGCGTGTTCACACTCGCGCACGCTGAATGTCAGGCGGCCTGTACTGAAGCACCAACTTTGCAGGTTAATTATCGCTACCGCTTGCGTGTGACGCCTGCTGATTTGGATCGGTTGATCGACAACTTGCGAGACGGCAAATTGAACGACGAGTTTCCGCCGCACGGTGTGCTGTCAAAAGTTCGCCAGTTGATCGATGCCACGCGAGCAGTCGGTACGAAAGCACCAGAAGATGTCAACGAGTCACCGGCTTGGCTGGACGGCAAGGCGGCACTGTGAGCAAGACATATGTGCACGCGCCAGGTTTCGTCGCGGGAGACCGGCCAAAAATTGTCACTTCGCGATTTGAATTCGCCGACTCGTATACCCTCGAGCGTTATCTCGCGACAGACGGATATAAAGGTTTGCGCGCGGCTTTGTCACGGCCGGCAAATGAGATCCACGAAGATGTAAAAAGTGCGACCGTGTTGGGTCGAGGTGGCGCGGGCTTTCCGGCGGGCACGAAGTGGGGCTTGACGCCACAACAAGTTTGGCCGCGATATTTGGTCGTCAACGGCGACGAAAGCGAACCCGGCACCTACAAAGATCGGTTGTTGATGGAGCGCGACCCGCATCAGTTGATTGAGGGTTGTTTGATTGCCTGTTACGCCGCTGGTCTCTCGCAGTGCTTCCTATATATAAGGGGAGAAATGGCTATCGCCCAAGAGCGTGTCGCGACGGCGCTGAACGAGGCATATGCGGCTGGTTATATCGGCAAAAATATTTTGGGTTCGAAGTTTTCTGTCGACATTATTTTGCATTGGGGTGCTGGTGCATATGTCGTTGGCGAAGAAACGGCATTGATCGAAAGCCTCGAAGGAAACCGCGGCATGCCACGATTGAAGCCACCATTTTTTCCGGCAGCCAACGGACTTTATGGTCAGCCAACGATCGTCAACAATGTCGAGACACTTGCCAACCTGCCGTGGTTGCTGACTCACGGTGTCGCCGCGTATACGGCGATTGGCACAAAAACTTCGCCGGGCACACGAATGGTTGCCGTCTCAGGTCATGTTAAGCGACCGGGCGTTTACGAAATTATTAACGGCACAACTACATTTCGCGATTTGATTTACGGCGAAGAATTCAGTGGTGGCATTCGCAACGGCAACTCGTTGAAAGCTTTCGTGCCCGGTGGTGGTTCGGCGCCATGGTTTACCCAAGATCAACTCGATTTGCCATTTGAAGCAAGTCAAGTTGGGCCTGCAGGTTCAATGCTTGGGTCTGGCGCCGTAATGGTGATGGATGAAACAACTGATATTCCGGCAGCCGCGTTGACGCTGACACATTTTTATGCGCACGAATCTTGCGGCAAGTGCACGCCGTGCCGCGAAGGTGGCACTTGGCTTGAGCGAATTTTGCGTCGCGTGGTCGAGGGTGACGGCACCGATGCAGATTTACAGCAGTTGCTTGAAGTTGGCGCAATGATTTGCCCAGGTGCGTTTCCGCATGCCGCGAACGAAAAACTAGGTTTGACTGCCGTGCCGTTTCCATACAAGATGACAACGATTTGCTTCGTCGGTCCGTCGGCATATGCGCCGGTGCATTCGGCGTTGACTCTTTTTAGAAGCGAGTTTGAAGCGCGCGTGAAGAAGCGTGTGACGATTCCCGTGACGGCAGTTGTTGGTGTCGCGGCGAATGCAAGTGTGTCAGCATGACGATTGTCGATCCGATCAAAGAAGCGGCGCCGATTGACCCAAATATCGTCAACATCACGATCAACGACAAACCGGTTGTGGCGCGGAAGGGTGAGTTGATTATCGCGGCGGCTGATCGCACCGAAGATTTCATCCCAAGATTTTGTTATCACCCGCGCATGACCCCAGTTGGCATGTGTCGCCAATGTCTTGTTGAAGTTGAAACACCGCGTGGGCCGATGATGGTTGTTTCGTGCATGACGCCGGTGGCCGAAGGTCAAATTGTGCGCACTGCAACTGACTCGGTCAAGAAAGCCCAAGAGGGCGTGCTCGAATTGTTGTTGGCGAATCATCCACTTGATTGCCCTGTTTGCGACAAGGGCGGCGAGTGCCCGTTGCAAGATCAGGCCTTTAGCCATGGCCCAGGTGAGAGTCGGTTCGTCGAAGAAAAACGACATTATGAAAAACCGATTGCGATCAGCGACATTGTTTATCTAGATCGTGAGCGTTGCATTTTGTGTGATCGATGCACGCGATTTGCCGATGAGGTTGCTGGCGATGCGCTGATCACATTTACGAGTCGCGGCAACGACACGCAAGTGTTGACGTTTCCGGATGAGCCGTTTAGTTCGTATTTTTCTGGCAACACCGTGCAGATTTGCCCGGTTGGCGCGCTGACTGCCAAGCCCTATCGGTTTAAGGCGCGACCATGGGATCTTGAACAAACCGAGAGCACTTGCACTTCGTGTTCTGTGGGATGTCGAACAGTTGTGCAGAGCAGTCGCGATGAACTTGTCCGCTATCAAGGTGTCGACATTGATCCGGTGAACTGGGGTTGGCTGTGCGATCGTGGTCGCTACAACTTTGAATCAGTGAACTCACCAGATCGTTTGACCACGCCGCTTATTAAGAGCGGTTCAGAACTTGTTGCTACTTCTTGGTCGGTCGCTCTCGAGAGTGCCGCTCGCATGATTCGTCTTGCGCTCGCACAGAACACCAACAGCGTGGCGATTTTGGGTGGGGCGCGGGGCACCAACGAAGATGCTTTTGCTTGGGCGATGTTGGCCGACAAACTCGGCATCAATCAGCGCGACGCTCAACTCGGTGACGGCTTGAGTCCTGACATTTTTGATCTTGCCCAAGCGACGATTGACCAAACATGTGCGGCGCCGACGATCATCTTGCTCGCACCTGATCTGAAAGAAGAATTGCCGGTTCTTTATTTGCGTGTGCGTGACGCGGCTCAAAAGCGCAAGTCGCGAATTGTCGAGTTTTCGTCGCACGATTCTGGGTTGACGCCATATGCCTGGCGCACGATGGGTTTCGAGCCTGGCAATCAGGCACAAATTGTGCGCGAAGCTCTTGCCACGCCAGAAATGAAAGAGCAACTTGCCCGAGGCGAAGTCGTTGTCGTCGTTGGTCGAGCCAACTTGGCAGAGAGCGAAGTGTTTACGTTGCAGGCATTGGCCGAAATTTTTGCAGCAGTGCCGAGTGCGAAAGTTTTGCCAGTTTTGCGTCGTGGAAATGTGCGCGGTGCGGTGACCGCTGGTTTGACACCACAGAATAATTCTGGAGATGCGATCGATATTTTGAATGCAGCTGCGGCTGGCAAAATTGAGTGCCTTATTTTGTTGGGTGTTGATCCGATGTCTGATGTCGCCGACTCGGGTTTGGTGCAGCGAGCACTTACTCAAGTCAAGAATCTGATCAGCATCGACACGATGATCAACGGCTCAAATCGAAATGCCGATCTGGTTCTGCCAGCCGCCGCTTATGGCGAGAAAAATGGCACGACGACGAATCTTGAAGGTCGCATCAGCAATGTGACACAGAAAATTACGCCTCGTGGCACATCGCGTCCAGATTGGATGATCGCCACCGAGTTGAGCATCGCCATGGCTGTAGACATCGGTGTTTCGAGTCTTGAAGATCTGAGCGAAAAACTCGTCAGCACCGTTGCTGCGTTTGCGCCGAGCAGTGATGGCAAGTCGACCAATGGCGATGGCGTGTTGATGGCCCGCGAAACACCCGTGACGATTTCCGGCAAGGCAAGCAAAGCAGTCGATCGAAATGCTTACAACTATCGACTTGTTGTTTCGCGCACGATGTATGACTCTGCGCAATCCACTGTTTCTAGCCCATCGCTTGCGGGCATCATCACCGACGCGGCGATTTTTGTGAATCCGCTCGATCTTGCACGCATCGGCGTTGCCGACGGTGCAAGCGTTCGCGTGGGTGCCGAAGGAACGAACATCGTGATTGCAATCAAGGCTCATAACGGTGTGCACCGTGGTGTTGCTTGGCTGCCGTTTAATCACACGGGCGTAGATATTCGACCGCTACTCAATATTGCCAGCGATGTCGTTGATGTGCGAATTGAGCCAATCAAATGATCGCCCTTGACCCGCTTCTCGAAGGCAACTTGTTGTGGGCGCCGTTGCTGATCGTGTTGGTGAAAGTTTTAATTGTTTTTGTCGTTGGTCTGCTCGCCACGATGTTGATGGTGTGGTTTGAGCGCAAAGCAATTGCCGGCATGCAAAATCGAATTGGGCCCAACAAAACTGGTCCATTTGGCATCTTGCAAACTTTGGCTGACGGCATCAAGTTGTTCTTTAAGGAAGATTTGTTTCCGAGTCGGGCAGATCGATTTGTTTTTGCGCTTGCACCGTTTTTGTCTTTCGTGCCGGCGTTCTTGGCGTTCGCAATAATTCCGCTTGGTGGCGACTTTCGTGGCGGATCATCGGGCGAGGTCACTTTGTTCGGCCAGGTAACGCGAATTCAGCTTGCAGATCCGCCGATCGGTGTGTTGTTTGCGTTGGCGATTTCGTCCATCGCCGTTTACGGCATCATGCTTGCTGGTTGGTCGAGCGGTTCGAAGTATCCATTGCTTGGTTCGGTGCGAGCATCTGCGCAAATGGTCAGTTACGAAGCGGCACTCGGCTTGTCGCTGGCGTGTGTGCTGTTGCTGGCTGGCACGCTGTCGACGAGTGGCATCGTCGCTGCGCAGTCGACGATCACCGACTGGCATGTTGTTTCAACCGGAATTGTTCCATTCTTTATTTTCTTGATCGCTGCCACCGCCGAACTCAACCGACCGCCATTCGACTTGGTCGAAGCCGAACAAGAACTCGTTGGCGGATTCAACACCGAGTATTCATCCATCCGCTTTGCTTTATTTTATTTGGCCGAGTTCATGAACACGGTGACGATGTCGGCGCTGATCGTGACACTGTTCTTTGGCGGTCCACAACCAATCGCGATCGGCAATTTCGTGCTTGATATTCCGTTGTTGCCGAACGCACTCGAAGGCACTGTTTGGTTGCTGGCGAAAATCTTGGTGTTTCTTTATATGTACATCTGGTTTCGAGCGACACTGCCGAGGTTGCGCTACGACCAACTCATGGACTTGGGTTGGAAGTTGTTGATACCGGCGTCACTTGGTTGGTTCATGTTGCTCGCCGCACAACGACTTGCGCGTCAGAACGGCTGGAACATCATCGTCGTGACTGCTGGCTCGATCGCCGTGCTTGTGATTTGTTATTTACTGATGCAAGCCGCGATTGCCAAAAGCGCGCGCGACCGCTCGACACAAGGGACAATGTTCTAATGGGTTATCTCGGCGGATTCTTAGTAACTTTTCGACAGCACGGCCCGAAGAATCGAGTCACGACTCAGTATTCGGGTGGTCGAATGTTTCGTCGCAAGAAGCGCAACGCGAAAAAGATGGATGTCAAAATTGACAAACCCGAGCGTCTGCACGGTCGGCATGTTTTAAATCGCTACGAAGATGGCATGGAAAAGTGCATCGGGTGCGAGTTATGTTCGGCTGTTTGTCCTGCAAAGTGCATTCATGTGCGTGGCGCCGACAATAATCCGACATCGCCGACTTCGCCAGGTGAGCGATTTGGCTGGATCTACGAAATCAATTATCTGCGATGCATTCACTGCGATCTGTGCGTTGAAGCATGCCCGACAGAAGCGATCACCGAAACCAAGTTGTTCGAGTTCTCGTTCACCAATCGTCAAGACGCGATTTATACGAAGGACGAATTGCTTGTTGATCTGACTGGCAAGCCACAGCAACTTGCATGGGAAGATTGGCGAGAAGGCGAGGATAAAAATACTTCAGGTTGGATGCGGGCAACTGCTGCTTCTGGCGACGCAAACTTCACTGGCGTCGTGTCTTGGAGCGGCGAACTGGGTCACGGAGTGAGACCGGCAGAAGAAAAGAGCGAGTAAGTGGAATTTTTCGTTTTCGTTTGCGCCGCGTTGATGATTTTGTTGGGTGCCGTTGGTGTTATCGTGCGCAAACACCCGGTGCATGCGGCACTCAGCCTCGTCCTGACGCTGTTTGGTGTTGCAGTTTCGTTCGTCTCCCAAGAGGCACACTTCTTGGCGGCGGTGCAGGTGATTGTCTACGCCGGTGCAATCGTGGTGCTGTTTTTGTTCGTGATCATGTTGTTGGGTGTCGACAGAGTTGAAAATCTGCGAACAGAACCATTGACCGCACAGCGACCGTTGGCGATAATCACCTGCCTAGGTTTGGTGGGCGTGCTTGTTGCGGCGATAGTCAACGGCAACGGCGTGCTCAACGAGCGCGGCGAAGGCATCAACTTGCCTGATTTACAAAATGGCTCAGATGCCAACACGGTGCAGCTGGCAGAATCTATTTTTTCGCGATATGTCGTGGCGTTTGAAGTTACTTCAGTGTTGTTGGTAATTGCAGTGGTCGGCACGGTGTTGTTGACTCGCAAGCGCCTAGCAAAGGCGAGTGTGAAGTGATTTCGCTCAGTTTGACCCCGACAGCGTCTTGGTATCTGATTTTGGCGGCTGTGCTTTTTGCAATCGGCACATTTGGTGTGTTGGTGCGACGCAACCCGCTAGTCATGTTTATGTGCATTGAGCTAATGCTCAACGCGGTGAACTTGAGCTTTGTTACTTTGGCTCGTGAACTCAACGACATCAATGGGCAGACGATCGTATTTTTCGTTATGGTCGTTGCGGCTGCCGAAGTCGTGGTCGGCCTCGGAATCATCGTTTCAATCATGCGCAATCGAGCAGCACTGACGGTCGACGACTTGGCCGAACTCAAAGGCTGATGATGCTAGATCTGATTTGGTTTATTCCGTTGTTGCCGCTTGCCGGCGCAGTTTTGAACTTGGTTCTGGGTCGTAAGTTTGGCGATCCGCGCGCTGGTTGGGTGGCAACAATTGCCACCGGCAGTTCGTTTGTGATCACGGTTCTTGTCTATTTAGAAATGCTCGGACTCGAAGCCAAAGAGCGCAGCCACGTCGAGGTTTTGTTTTCTTGGCTTCCGGTTGGTTCGTTGCAAGTCGACTTCGCTCTGCTTGCCGACCCGCTCAGCGTGACGATGGCGCTGTTTGTAACCGGCATTTCAACATTGATCCATCTTTATGCCATTGGATACATGCACGGTGACGCCAAGTTTTCGAAGTTCTTTCTCTATTTGAATCTGTTCGTGTTCAGCATGTTGATGCTCGTTCTGGGCGAGAACTTGCTCGTCACTTTCTTGGGCTGGGAGGGTGTTGGTGCATGCAGTTATTTCTTGATCTCTTTCTGGCACACGCGCAACAGCGCCGCGGTTGCTGGCAAAAAAGCATTCGTCACCAACCGCATCGGCGACTTCGGCGTAATGACGGCAATGTTTTTGGCGTTCTCGGCCGCTGGTTCGCTTTCATATAGCGCGATAAACGAGGCTGCGCAAGGTGGCGAACTTGCGCCGGTGACTGCAACTGCGATCGCGATGTTGTTGTTCGTCGGTGCTTGCGGCAAGAGCGCTCAGTTGCCGCTTTATTTGTGGTTGCCTGACGCGATGGAGGGCCCGACGCCAGTGTCTGCGTTGATCCATGCGGCGACGATGGTTACTTCAGGTGTGTTTTTGATGACGCGGATTAATCCTGTGCTGCATATTTCTTACGACTGGGCATCGACCGTAATTGCAGTCGTTGGTGCGGCAACTGCGCTTTATGCCGCCACGATTGCCGTCGCGCAAAACGACATCAAAAAAGTTTTGGCATATAGCACGGTTTCGCAACTTGGGTTCATGTTTTTGGCAATTGGCTCGGGCGCATATGTCGCGGCGATTTTTCACATGGTGACGCACGCATTTTTCAAAGCGTTGTTGTTCTTGGGTTCGGGTTCGGTAATTCACGGCATGCATCACGAACAAGACATGCGAAGAATGGGCGCGTTGCGCAAAGTGATGCCGATAACTGGTTTTACTTTTATTATTGGCTGGCTTGCGATTGCAGGTGTGCCACCGTTTGCAGGTTTTTGGTCGAAAGATGAGATTTTGCTTTATGTTTATGCGAATAATCCCGCGCTATATGTCGTGGGTTTAATCACCGCGTTGCTCACCGCTTACTACATGACTCGTCAAGTAATCATGGTGTTTTACGGCAAAGCCCGATGGAACGATCACAGCGAGGCCCACGGTGCGCACGGTGAAATTACTCCGCATGAGAGCCCGAAAGTGATGTTGATACCGCTCGTCGTGCTGGCGGTGCTTTCAATTTTCGGTGGCGCGATGCAGTTGCCGTTCAGCAAGAAGTTGCACTTTTTAGAGCACTGGCTCGCGCCGGTTGTTGAAGAGTCAGAAGCGCACATCGGCGAAACTTGGGCGTATCAAAATAAATATCTGCTGTTGGTTGTTGCCATCGTCGTCGCGATGACGGGCATTTTGATTTCAGTGGCCGTCTACGCGAAGTCGAAAATCAAAATTGTTGAGCCAAAAATTCTCGAACAAGCCTGGAACTACGATGCGTCCGTTGCTCGCGTAGTTGCCGGCCCCGGTGCAGCCACATTTAATTTGATTGCTTGGATTGACGCCAACATCGTCGATGGCATTGTCAACGGTGTCGGCGAATCGATTCGTGGCGTTGCTGGCTCTGTGCGTCGCGTTCAGAGTGGGTTTGTTCGAACTTATGCGCTGCTCATCACTTTGGGCACCGTTCTGATTCTGGCTTGGTTCTTATTGCGCGGAGTTCTGCTGTGATCGCGGCGTCAAGCGAGGTGTTGAGTTTTCCAATTCTTTCGGCGCTTGTGGTGTTGCCTCTCGTGGGTTCAATTGTTGTCGCGCTGTTGGGCAAGTCGCGCCCAGAGTGGGTGAAACTCGGCGCACTCGTGTCAAGCGTTACAACCGGCGCACTTTCGCTGTGGCTCTTGGGCGCGTTTAAGTCTGGTGAGGCTGGTTTTCAATTTGTTTCGCAACACGTCTGGATCTCGCAGTGGGGTATTTCATGGCATCTCGGAGTTGACGGTATTTCGCTGTTCTTGGTCGTGCTCACCGGCATTTTGTTTCCGCTCGTAATAGTTGGTATCGACCCGCACCACAACGAAACCTCATATTTTGCCTGGATGTTGTTGTTGCAAGCAGGCGTGATGGGCTCTTTCCTCGCACTTGATTTGTTCTTGTTCTTCGTGATGTTCGAAATCGTGCTGGTGCCGATGTATTTCTTGATCGGTGGTTGGGGTTACGACCAGCGTGTTTATGCTGCGACAAAGTTTTTCTTGTACACCATGACAGGTTCGGCGTTCATGCTGGTCGGCATCATCGCTACGGTTGCGCTCGCACAACGCGATCTAGGAGTTATAACTTTTGATGTCGTCAAGATTGCCGAAGGTGCAAGTTTTTCGACCAATGCGGCGCGATGGCTATTCGTTTCGTTCGCGATTGCATTTGCCGTAAAGGTGCCGTTGTTTCCATTTCATACTTGGTTGCCCGATGCGCACACGCAAGCGCCAACAGGTGGCTCAGTGATTTTGGCGGGTGTGTTGCTGAAGATGGGCACCTATGGTTTCTTGCGCTTCGGCGTTTATTTGTTTCCACAGGCTGCGATGTGGGCGCGACCTGTTTTGTTCACGTTGGCAGTGATCGGCATTATCTACGGCGCAATCGCCGCAACGATGCAAAGCGATCTAAAACGACTCGTCGCTTATTCTTCAGTTGCTCACCTTGGCTTCATTGTTTTGGGCACATTTGCGCTCAGTTCGCAAGCCGTAACGGGTGCTGTAATTCAAATGGTCAACCACGGTGTGTCTACTGGCGCTTTGTTCTTGTTGGTCGGCATGATTTATGAGCGACGACACACGCGAGAAATTGCCGAACTTCGCGGCATTCAACATGTCGCCCCGATTTTCGCGGGCGTATTCACAGTCGTGATGCTTTCGTCTGTTGGATTGCCGGGCCTGAATGGTTTCGTTGGCGAGTTCTTAATCTTGATCGGATCTTTTGAAGCAGCGCGTTGGTGGACGGTCGTGGCAACTGTCGGTGTGGTTTTGGCCGCGCTTTATTTGTTGTGGGCTTATCAGCGAGTGTTTCACGGCGAGCCAGATGAAGCTAACTCATCTTTCAAAGAGCTCAACGCCAAAGAGGGGATGCTGATGGCCGTTTTCGTGGCGATTATTTTGGTGACAGGTATTTATCCAAAACCAATGCTGGAACGCATCGAACCAAGCGTCAATTCGTTTATCGAGCATGTTGAAGGACGAACAAAGTGAACGATCTCTCGACATTTGCCGGCCCAAGTATTGATTGGTTGTCGATCTCGCCAGTTCTCGCGCTCTTGGCCGGCGCATTGTTGTTGCTTTTGGTCGGTTCACTGACTGGCGAGTGGCCGAAGTATTGGTATTCGTTGACTGCTGTAGTCACTTCGATAGTGGCAATTGGTTTGTCAATCGGGTTGTGGATTGATGTCAGCAATGATGGTGCAAAATTGTTGATTGGTGGGTCGCTGACTTTAGATCACTTTGCGTTGCTTGGTTCGATTGCTGTTTACGCCGCGGTGTTGATGGTGAGTTTGATCTCGAGCGACTATTTGACACGTCACGATTCTGAATCACCAGAAATTTATGCGCTTTATTTGACGGCGGCAATCGGCGCCGTGGTGATGATGTCATCCAACGATTTGATCGTCTTGTTTTTGGGGCTCGAGACGCTGAGTCTGTCGCTTTATTTGTTGGCCGCCAGCAATCGCCAACAGGCGGCAAGCCAGGAAGCGGGCTTGAAATATTTCATCTTGGGTGGTTTTGCGTCGGCGTTTTTCTTGTATGGCGTGGCGCTGACTTATGGTGTCACGGGTACAACTCGATTGAATGATTTGAACACTGCGCTGACTTCATATATTTCTGTGCCGCGCAATGATTCGATTCTGCTGATTGGCATCGGCATGATCTTGGTTGGTTTTGCGTTCAAAGTTTCGCTCGCACCGTTTCAAATGTGGACGCCAGATGTTTATCAAGGTGCACCAACACCAGTTACGGCGTTCATGGCTTCGGTTGGCAAAGTCGCCGCGCTTGTTTCGTTGATGCGTGTGTTCGTTGTTGCGTTTCCGTCACGCAGTGACGATTGGGGAGTAGTCGTGCTTGCACTTTCGGCGCTGACACTTGTGGTCGGCTCGGTTGTTGCGATCGTGCAGACAAATATCAAACGAATGCTCGCTTATTCGTCGATCAGTCATGCTGGTTTCATTTTGGTTGGTCTCGAGGTGGCTTCGCATCGTGACTCGGCGAATGCATCCGACGGACTTGTCGCGGTTGGTGTTTATGTGGTTCTTTATGCCGCGCTTGTTGTCGGCACTTTTGGCGTCGTAACAGTTGTCGCGCGAGATTCAAGTGATTCGGCCAATTCGCTCGAGGCATTCAAAGGTCTGGCTAAAAATCAACCGGTGCTTGGCCTTGTAATGACCGTTTTTCTGCTGGCCCAAGCCGGCATGCCGTTGACGAGCGGCTTCGTGGCCAAATTTGGTGTGATTCAGTCCGCGGTTGCCGTCGGTAGTTATCAACTTGCTGTAATCGCAATGGTTTGCGCGGTGATTGCGGCATTTGTTTATTTGCGAATCATGGTCAGCATGTGGCTCGCTGATAGCGCGTCGACCGAACGCGTTGCAGTGCCGACGCTTTCACGAGTCGCGATCGGTCTCGCATTCGCGTTCACTTTGTTAATTGGCTTTTTGCCGAGTTTGCTTCTTGACCTAACCGCAAACCTCGCCCAACTCGCCACCCAATAATCACGGCGTTCAGGCGACTATTGCCTGTACGAATCCGTTGAAAAGGTTTTGCTGGTCGATTTGCGTGTCGGCGTCATCTTCTGGGTGCCATTGAACGCCTACGATCCATTTTTTTGAAGAGTGCTCGACTGCTTCGATGGTTTGGTCTGGTGCGCGGCCAGTGACGATTAAGCCTGGCGCGAGCAGGTCAATTGCTTGATGATGGTACGAGTGCGACTGCTTCGGTGAATTTGTCTTCATCGCCTTGGCGACTCTGCTCGTTGGTTCAAGTTTGATTTCGTGATATTTATCCCAGTGGCTTTCGCCATCGGCAAGCACATCGGTTAGATGCTGGTGCAGAGTGCCACCGAGCGCGACATTAAGTATCTGAATGCCACGGCAGATTGCCAAAACTGGTTTGTCGAGTTCGACGGCCGCACGAACAACTGCAATCTCAAGGTCATCATGCTCTGGGGAGATGCCGTAGATCGCGTTGCTGCGAGCGTGTTGCCCATATCGACTTGGATCGATATCACCGCCACCTTGAATGATTACGCCATCAAATCGTGCGACCAATTCATGAGCAGCGGCAATTGTCTGCTCAATGGGTTGTGCTTGAACGGCAACTCCGCCTGCTCGGGCGACAGCTTCGCTATAGCGACGGCCGGTTGAAAACGAATCTCCGCGCACACCCTGAGATTTTGTGGTCAGCTTTCCT
>JAQCDG010000048.1 GCA_027731085.1 Actinomycetota bacterium
GGGTTTGCTGAAGCGAAATCCGTTCGAGACGATTGACCAAACTGGTGTTGGTGAACTTGTCGAGATTGCTGCCAAGCGTGGTCGCAAGGCTAAGCGCAAGTTGAAGCTCGGTGTTTGCGGTGAACATGGTGGCGACCCAGAATCAATTGCGTTGTTTTATCGCGCTGGTCTTGACTATGTTTCGTGCTCGCCATATCGCATTCCGATTGCTCGCCTCGCCGCGGCGCAATCAATCATCGGTGGCCTCAAAACCGAAACCAAATAACTAAGACTTATCTCACCCCAGCGGGTGGTTGGTGGCGGGGTGGTGGATGTTTTAGAATGGGGGGATAGCCCGACTTGCCGATTGGTAAGCGATCATCGGGGGAAGTAAAACCGAAACAAAAGTTTTGGTTCATCACCCGAAAGGTCCAGCAAGTTACACATGTTGAATATGTTGTTCGCGGCAAGTACTGAAAAAGATAATTTCGTCGATGTAATAATCCCATCGTGGGGTTGGCCAATGTTGCTGGTCGTTATCGCTGGAGCATTGATGATCGACCTGTTGGTGTTTCACCGCAAAGCCCATGTCATCGGCATTCGCGAGGCGGCAGTTGAAAGCGCTATCTGGATCAGCCTCGGGCTTGCATTCACCGGCGTTATCGCCTGGATGTTCTCTGGTCAGGGCGAGGGCACATCGTCGGCGATCGAATATCTTTCGGGCTATTTGATCGAAAAGAGTCTCTCGGTCGACAACGTTTTTGTTTGGGCGATGATTTTCGCGCACTTCAAGGTGCCGCGCGAATATCAACACCGCACACTGTTTTGGGGTATTTTCGGCGCACTCGTTTTGCGTTTCGTGTTTATCATCGTCGGCGTTGCGGTGATCACACGGTTTGAGTTTTTGCTGCTTGTGTTTGGCATTTTCTTGATCTACACAGGTGTGAAGATCTTCAAATCGGGCGACGATGAGGGCGACCCGTCTGAGATGCGCACGATGAAACTCTTTAAACGCTTCGTACCGTCGGTTGACCACTATGACGGGCAGAAGATGTTCACCCGAGTGAACGGCCATCGTGTCGCCACTCCGTTGCTGGCAGTGCTGGTCGTCATCGAAGTCTCAGATGTAATTTTCGCCGTCGACTCGGTGCCGGCAGTTTTGGCCGTAAGTCGTGAGCAGTTCATTGTGTTCGCGTCGAACGCGTTCGCGATTCTTGGTTTGCGAGCCCTGTATTTTTTGCTCGCCGACATGCGCGAGCGGTTCGTGTATATGCCGCACACGATTTCGTTGTTGTTGATTTACGTTGGCATCAAAATGTCAATCGCAACTTGGTATCACATCCCGGTGCCGATTTCGTTGGGCATAATAATCGGCGTTTTGACCGTTGGAGTCGTGGCGTCGATTATGAAAGACCGTCGCAAAAAGGTCTAAATAACAGCGATGAACTAGCCTTCGCTCGTGGCAATTGCGGATACAGACATTGAGCGACTGCGAGAAGCGGTTTCGATAGTTGACACGATTCAGGGCTATGTGCAGTTGCGCCGCGTCGGGCGAAATTGGGTCGGCCTGTGCCCATTTCACGCTGAGAAATCAGGTTCGTTCAATGTTCGTGAAGAAACTCGTCGCTATAAGTGTTTTGGTTGCGGCGCGTCGGGTGATGTGTTTAAGTTCGTCCAAGAGATTGAGCACCTCGACTTTGTTGGCGCGATCGAACACATTGCTGGCAAGGCTGGCTATCAACTGACATATACGTCGGGCGGCCAAAGCAAAGACCGGCAGCGTTCGAAACAATTGACCGAGATTATGTCGCAAGCCGTCGAGTGGTATCACAACCGTTTATTGACGGCGCCCGATGCGCGTGTTGCTCGTGACTATTTGCGCGACCGCGGATTGTCAGGCGATGTCGCTCGCGAATTCAAACTCGGTTGGGCGCCAGACGACTGGGATGCATTGTCGCGCGACCTCGGCGTGTCGATTGATTTATTGCGCGAAACAGGTTTGGGTTTCATTAACAAACGCGGCAAAGCGCAAGATTCGTTTCGAGCGCGCGTGATGTTTCCGATTTTTCGCGACTCGGGTGAGCCTGTTGCATTTGGCGGACGAATTTTGCCAGGCAGCAAAGATCCCGCAAAATATAAAAACTCTCCTGAGACTGCAATTTATGCCAAGAGCAAAACTCTCTATGGTTTGAACTGGGCGAAAGCCGAAATTGTGACGGCTGACGAAGTGATTGTTTGCGAGGGCTACACCGATGTGATCGGTTTTCATCGCAGCGGTGTGCGACGAGCCGTCGCAACTTGCGGTACTGCGCTAACCGAAGACCATGTTCGGCTGTTGAAGCGATTTGCAAAGAAAGTCGTCTTGGCATTTGATGCCGACAGTGCGGGGCAAGGTGCGGCAGCCCGCTTTTATGAATGGGAGCAGCGGTACAAAGTCGAAGTTGGCGTGGCGCACTTTCCGCAGGGCAAAGACCCAGGCGACTTGGCGAACACAGACCCTGGTGCGTTGGCAAAAGCAGTTGCAAGCGCTCAGCCATTTTTGGGTTTTCGATTGCAGCGAGTGCTCGATGCTGGTTCGGTCGCGTCACCCGAGGCGAGATCGCGTACTGCTGAGCAGGCGATGTCGGTGATCAACGAACATCCCGATACGAATGTGCGAAAAATTTATGCGGGCCAAGTTGCGACGCATGTCGGCATACCGGTTGTTGATCTGGTGAAACTCGCCGAGCGACGCACACGAAACCCGTCGGTGACGATTTCGACGACGCCAACTAACCGACTGAGCGAGTCGGCTGAATTCGTGGTTTTGGCGCTGATGTTTTCACATTGGGATGAAATCGCCGACTGGCTATCTGAAGCGCTGTTCTTAGATGAAGTGAATCGTCGCGCCTACGTCGCAGCGGGCACAGCGCTTGGTGATGTGCCTAAGGCGCTTGAGCTGGCCGACCCCGAAGCGCGCGAAGTTTTAGAGCGCGCGGCCGTCGCCGATGTCGAGTCGCAACCAGTGCGCGAGGCATGGAATCTGCTCGCCGCCGCAGTTCGTCGCGAGCTCACACATCGTGTCACCGTTAGTGATCCAGAACAAATACAAATTGACCGCGCGGCACGCATATTGCTTGAACAGCTGGATGTGCAAAATATGGCAGAATCTGCAGCAGAGCAATTGCTCAGTTGGTTGAACATTCGCGTTGGGGAGCATGAGTGACGACATCGTCGGCTAAAGACACGATCGGGTCTGACTCTGTTCGCTTGTATTTGAGCGAGATCGGTCAAGTGCCGTTGCTGACTGCCGATGAAGAAAAAGATTTAGGCAAGAAAATCAAAGCTGGTCTGGTTGCACAGACAAAGCTGAACTCTTCAACTGGTGACCATAGTTTTGCCGAGCGGCGCAAATTGCAGCGAACTGCAAAAGAGGGCGAGAAAGCAAAAGACCACATGGTGCGTGCGAATTTGCGACTGGTTGTTTCTGTTGCGCGGAGATATGACCGAAAAGAATTGCAACTTGCCGACTTGATTCAAGAGGGAAACATCGGCTTGATGCATGCCGCCGATAAATACGACTACGAAAAAGGTTTTAAGTTCTCGACATATGCAACATGGTGGATACGCCAGTCGATGACGCGCGCACTTGCCGACCAAGGACGAAACATTCGAATTCCGGGGCACATGATGGAAGTTGTCAATCGTGTGCAACGCGCCGAACGAGACTTGACTGCCGAACTTGGGCGAATGCCGACACCCGAAGAAGTCGCCTTGCGCAGCAGTTTGACGGTCGAAAAACTTCTCGACATCATGCAGATGGCGATACCGACGACAAGTCTTGATGCGCCTGTTGGCTACAACACTGATGACTTGACGGTGGGCGACACGATTGCCAATACTGACGACAATGACCCGATTAGCTCAACGGAACGATCGCAGTTGCGCGAGGCGGTTGAGAAAACTCTCAAAGACTTGCCTGAGCGCGAGCAAGAAATCGTGGCGATGCGTTTTGGTATCGGCCTGTTTGATCGCATTTATACGCTCGAAGAAGTTGCCGACAAAATGAAAGTTACGCGTGAGCGAGTGCGCCAGATTGAGCAGAAAACTCTTGCCCGTTTGCGCCACCCGCACAGCAACAACAATCTGCGGGCGTTTCTGGACGAAGATTAGTTATTACGCCAGGTCGACTACCGGCTCCCATTTGCGTGAAGACCAAGAGTTGATCAGCGCTTGTTGCACGCTGACCACATCAACAGCCTCTTTGAAGCCAGGCGTGTAGCGCTCGCCGGTAGCCAAGCAATTCATGAAATTGAGGTCTTCAATTGCGACGAGATCTTCGAAGCCGATTGCATTGGCCATGCCCGGGGCGAATGCACCGTGAAACGGAAATCGATCGCCACCGTAAATGGTTTTGTAACCAGTGTTGACGCCATCCTCGCGCTTGTAGAACTGGAGTTCGTTCAGTTTCTCAAGGTTCCATGAAAGTGCGCCCTCGGTGCCGTAGATCTCGAAAGCATTTTGACTTTCTGGGCCAACCATTGAACGACTTGTTTCAAAAGTGCCTGTTGCGCCATTCTTGAAAGTGCAAAGCATTGATGCGAAATCTTCGTTTTCGACTTCACCTTTCGGGTCTGTGGCTTTGCCACGGCCGTAGTGGCTAGCGGCACCAGTCGGTAGCGGTCGATGAGTAATGGTGTTGTTTTTCATTCCAGTGACCTCAGCAATATCGCCAACCAAGAAATGGGCGAGCGAAACCGAGTGACTCAGAATGTCACTTGTGACGCCGTAGCCAGCTTGTGCAAACTTGAATCGCCATGTGAGTAGACCAAGTTCGTCGCTGCCGTACATCGACAAGAAGCGACCGCGATAATGAGTAACTTTGCCGATTGCACCACTTGAAATTAATTCTCGTGCGTGAATCACCAATGGCGACCACAAGTAGTTGTAACCAACACCAGTCGGCGTCGAATGTTTCTTGGCGATGTTGTAGGCCTCGACAGTTTGTGCTGGCGTACCACCGATTGGTTTCTCACTGAAAATCGCTTTGCCTGCGGCAGCGGCAGCGGCGATCATCGGCACATGCAACATATTGGGCGCAGTGACCCAGACTGCATCTACGTCTTTGGCGCTAACCGCTTCTTCAAAACCAGCCACTGCACGAGTGAAACCAAAATCATTTACTGCTCGGTCGCGACGGCTTTGTTCGACATCAGCACAGACTACGAGTTCTGGTTTGAACTTGGCATCGGGGAAGAGTGATGCGATGCGCATAGCGGCGCGACTGTGTGCTTGGCCCATCCAGCCGAGACCTAAAACTGCAATACCGATTCGCTTTTTCATTTGCTTCTCCGTTTTGATTGTTTATAACTTTTTAACGCGACCATCTGCCGAAGTCATCGGTACTCGTGGGTCGATTTGTTGTGTCTTCCATTCATCGCGAATCCAGTGGTGGCTTGGGTCGTCGCAGAACGCCATGGTGCGGTCTGGTGCGGGACCGGCAAGAACATTAAGAAAATACATCGGATACTCTGGCGCGGCAATTGAAGGCCCGTGATATCCCGCAGGCAAGATATAAACGTCACCATCGCTGAGTGTGACCGTGTCGTCGACTTTTTTGTCGACGGTGTATGCGTGAAAGTAGCCCCGACCTTCGGCGTCGCCGTGGTCAGAGTTTTGTTTACCGATTCTGAAGTAATAAATCTCTTCGTTCATATTTGGGCAACCGGCGATGCCGTCATGTCGATGTGGCGGCCACGATGACCAGTTTCCGCCCGGTGTGAGAACTTCGCAGATGATTATTCTGTCGGCACCTTGAAACGAGTCTGGTGTGGCGATGTTGTTGACTTGCCGAGTCGCAAACCCTGCGCCTCGTGGCTCGATTGGCACCGAACGCGCAAGCCCGTGGTGCGGTGCAAATTCTTTTGTTGCAATCGTGGTGCATACGGCAACCTCGCCTGAATCGGCGGCGATCGAAAATTTCGCACCGACTGGTGCATAGAACCAGTCGGCAACTGAGGCAAAAACGCCAGGTCGACCGGCAAGGATATATTTTTTGTCGGCATGGCAAACTTCGATTGACAAACTTGACAACGGCACGACAACTGCTTCTCGGTCGCCGAGGTCTATTTCGATTTTTTTGTTCGTGGCAGAAAACGAATGGACATCAATGCCACAGTATGTCCAACCGGCGCGCTTGACATCGAGCGCGACAGGTTGATTTTGTGCGCTCAATGATCCGTTTGGAAAATACCAACTTGATGTCGCATTCATAATTTATTTATCCGACGCGTGAACGAGTTTGGCGGCTCGGTCGACTGATCGCTCGACATCGTTGTCGAATGGGTAAAGCAATGGTCGCCCTGCGACCAAGCCAATCACGGTCGGTATTTGTAGTGCACCGCGCCACTCGTCGAATGTTGCGTCAAGGTTTTCGCCTGGGTCGCCGCCAAGCAAAAGAATTGGAAGCGTCGTTGACTCGCGCAGAGTTGTGTGGTTTGTCCATGCTGGAAGTTTGAGCCAGGTGTAACTCGCCGATGAACCAAAACCTGCAGTAATTGAAATTATTTTGTCGAGCCTGTCGGTTGATTTGTCGAGCATCGGCATGCCGGTTGCGTCTTTTATATAAGGCAGTGGTTCGACCAGACATACGATCTTGCGCTCAGCCAAAAGTCGCATTGCTTCGACTACATATTCAATTGTTCGGCCGACACCTGGGTCGGTGTCTTCAAAGCGCACCAGCACTTTGCCGGCATCAAGGCCTAGTTCGGCAATGCTGTCAGCGTCGTATGCGGTCATCGGGTCGTCGAGACCCCATGTCGTGCCGAGATAACCGCCTCGGTTCATTGTGCCAAAGACGAGTTTTGATTCGAGGGCACCGAGCCATGCCAACTCTTCGACAATGTCGGCGCTTGCCAAGACGCCATCAACTTGCGGATTGCTGAGACTTCGCATCAGGCGATCGAGTAACAAACGGCGATTGGCGATGACGTATTTTTCTTTCCCTGCTGAAATGATGCCTCGCGCGGTGTGATCTGCGGCGACGATCAACAAGCGACCATCTTTGCCGATTAGTTTTCGACGTTTGCGATTGACTAATGCTTTTTTGAAAGATTCTGGGCTTCTAAGCCGAGCCTGAATTAAATCGTTGTATTGCTTGTCGGTCAGCGAAGAGAGCATGGTTTTTACAGCCTAAATTTTTTCTTGCTCGGTAATGAAGTTGCGCAACATTGGCTCTGTCGGCATAGCGTCAGCGCAAGTCAATTTAGTGGCGACATAAGCGCCGGCGGCGTTGGCGAATTCTCCGATCTGTTGCAGAGACCAACCTCGCAGAAGACCGTGCGCCAGGGCGCCACCAAACGCGTCGCCAGAACCCAGACCACAAACGAGTTTGATTTTGCATGGAGCAATGCGGATTCGTTCTTTGGTGGTTGCCAACATCACGCCATCTGCACCGAGTTTGACGATTACAATTTCGACGCCGTCGGTCAATAATTTATCGGCGATCGCATTCGGTTCGGTCAAGCCGATCGCCATCTCACATTCGGTGCGATTGCCAACGACGACTGTGCAGTTGGCGATTGCCGCTCGGGCGGCAGCACCGGCTTCTTGAATCGACGACCAAAAACTCGGGCGATAGTCAAGATCGATAACCGTATGTTGCTTTCGATTACGTTGTGTCAGCCATTTGAGAGAAGACTTCGCCGTTTCGCCATGGGCGAGCGCGCAACCGCTCATCCAAAAAACTGCGCATTGTGCGATCAAATCGTTTGGCACAGAATCTGAATTTATGGTCGTGTCTGGGGCATTTGGTTGTCGGTGAAAAATTAGTTTTGGATCTTCTGGCGGATCTAGTGCAGCGAGAACGACTGGTGTGAGACCATTTGGTTCGGTCGAGACATACTTTGTGTCGACACCCCAATTGTTGAGTTTGTTGACGATGTATTGACCCAGTGGATCGGCGCCAACTTTTGTCAGCAAGACGGCGTGATTGCCAAGTTTTGCCGCAGCGACCGCAACATTGCTTGGGCTGCCACCAACACTTTTTGAAAAGGTTTGCTCGTTTGAAAATGCGGCTCCAGATTCGACGCCATAGAGATCGACGCTGACTCGACCAACGGTAACGATCGTGTTATTCATCAGCATGAGTTTACGCAAGTCGCTGAACTTTATTGCCATAGATCGGCTTAACCGAGTAGTTTGCGTGCATGCGAATTGCCGTTTTCGGTGCTGGTCGAATGGCGGAGATTCGAATTGAAGACATGGTCTGCGATTCACGCATCTCTGAAATTGCAGTGATAAATCGTTCTCCAGAGAAAGCCGAGATGTTGGAGGCAAAGTATGGCGTGAAACTTCTGCCAGAAAGTAAATTTAAGCCCGAAGAATTTGACTCGTATGTAATAACAACCGGCACCTCACACCATGCGACTGCACTCGATTTGGTGATCGGGCCGAAGCGAAAAATTTTCTGTGAAAAACCAATTGCTCTTGAATTAAGTGAAACCGATCAGGTTTTAAAATTGCTGAGTGACTCGGGCGCACAAATGCAAGTCGGTTTTCAGCGCAGATTTGACCCACCGATTGCACAGGCAAAGCAACTTATTGATTCAGGCACGGTTGGAACTTTGTATCACCTGCGATTTATGTCGAATGACATTGAGCCTTCATCGCGCGAATTTCTTGCAGGAAGCGGAGGTATTTTTCGTGATTTACATGTTCATGATTTCGATTTGGCAGAGTGGCTTTGTTCAGAACAAATCGCCGAGGTATATGCAACACGACGCGTGCGCGAGTTTCAACAGTATGCAGAATTCGAAGACGGTGATGTTTCGCTTATTCACGCGATGACAACATCTGGCGTCCAAATCAGCATTTCAGGAACCCGTCACGACCCTCGTGGTCACGATGTGAGATTCGAGATATTTGGATCAAAAGATTCGGTCAGTGCAGGTTTTGCGTCGCGAACACCGATGAACTTGCTCGACTCGGGTATCGCGTTGAGTGAAAAGCCGTACTCGGGCTTTGTCGACAGATTCAGAGAAGCCTTTAGGCAAGAGACAAAGGCATACATCGAATGGTTGGCAGGCAACCGAACCAACCCGTGTAGCCCAGACTCGGCTCGCAGCGGAATTTGTATTGCGATCGCGTGTGAAATCTCTGCCAGAGAAAAGCGTGTTGTCAAAGTTTCGGAGGTTCGTGGCTCATGAGCCGACTGAAAATTGCGTTAATCGGTCTGGGTCGCATGGGTCGTGTGCACGCACAAGCCTTGGCAAAGTCGACGACGATTGAAGTTGTTGCTGTTGCTGACCCATCGAATCAGTCGATCAAGTTTGCTAAAAACACTTTCAGAAACGCCGAAACTTTTTCTAATTATCAACAAGCGATGCAGCATCTTGGCGTCGAAGCGTGTCTGATCGCATCACCGACGCCGCTGCACGCAGAGATGGTCAATCAGGCCGAATGACAAACCGACCACCAGAAATACGGCGAAATATGCGCGGTGTGAGCGTGTCGTTGGTTGCTCGCTCATTGTTGA
>JAQCDG010000049.1 GCA_027731085.1 Actinomycetota bacterium
AGCTACAGCAGCCGGGTTTAGCAACGAAAAGTTGGCAGCATTAACGCCAGCACAAACAAGAGCGCTCAAGCCAGCGTTCGTGAACGCGCTAACCCCCGAGCAAAAAGCAGCTCTAAACAGTTAACGACGCTCGAGGGTTGCGAATAAATTAGCAAATTGAGTGATTCCATCTCGGTGTGAGTAACTCTTCTGTGGTGAGTTAATCTTTTTTGATAACGAATCAGCGGGAACCTAAGCAAGCGTCGGCGATAACGCGAGCCAAGAACTCGACGCCATCTGATCGGCAGTTTGATCCGCAAGATTTAGAGCGTGTGCGCCGCGGTTTTATTGCGGCACGCACCGAGCCCGTGATCACAGACACGCAAGGTCGCAAAGTTATCGACACTGGTGCATACGAGTTTTTGCGCGATGGGCGAGAGTGCCCTGAAACTGTTAACCCGCACCTGTGGCGACATGCGACGTTAAATGCACACCACGGATTGTTCGAAGTTGCACCAAATGTTTGGCAAGTGCGTGGCTATGACATTTCAAATATCACTTTCATCAAAGGGGCGACTGGCTGGGTCGTAATTGATCCGCTAACTGCAGACAGCACAGCGCAAGCCAGCCTTGAGTTGTTGTCGCAACATGTTGAGCGGCGACCAGTGACTGCTGTGATTTATACCCATTCGCATGCCGACCATTTCGGTGGTGTTCTCGGTGTCACGACACAAGCCGATGTTGAATCTGGAAGGTGTCAGATAATTGCGCCAGTCGGTTTCCTGCATGAGGCAATCGCTGAAAATGTGATCGCCGGTGTGGCGATGAGCCGTAGAGCGACATATCAATTCGGGCCGTTGCTGCTGCCTGGTCCGCAAGGCCATGTGGATAGTGGTCTTGGCAATTCTGTGCCGACCGCAGCACCTTCGTTGCTGGCGCCGACCCGCGACATCACGCACACAGGCGAAGAACTCGTGGTTGACGGCGTGCGAATTGTTTTTCAACTCACACCTGAAACCGAAGCCCCCGCCGAGATGAATTTTTTCTTCCCAGATTTCGGCTGGCTATGTATGGCCGAGAACTGTTCGCACACGATGCACAATTTGGTGCCGATTCGAGGCGCACTCGTGCGCAATGCGTTGAACTGGTCGAAATACATCAACGAGAGCATCGAACTTTTTGCTGATAAAACCGATGTGCTGTTTACGTCGCACAACTGGCCGCGATGGGGACGTCAAGATGTGCGCGACTTTCTTACATTGCAGCGCGATCTTTACCGCTGGATTCACGATCAAACGATGCGCCACGCCAATCACGGCATGACAGCGTTAGAAATAGCCGAGTTGCTGGTGCTGCCTGACGAATTTTTAGCGCACGAACACACCCGAGGTTTTTATGGCGATCTCGTTCACAACATCAAGGCTGTGTATCAGCGCTATTTGAGTTGGTATGACGGCAACCCGGCGAATCTCAACAAACTTTCGCCGTCGCGGGTGGGTGCGAAGTATCTCGAACTTGCGGGTGGTATCGACGCCTTGTTAGACAGCGCACAAAAATCTTTTGTTGCTGGCGAATATCGCTGGGTTGTTGAACTTGTCAATCATGCGGTGTTTGCTGAGCCGACGAATCAGCGTGCACGAAACCTGCAGGCCGACGCACTCGAACAACTCGGCTATCAGTCTGAGTCGGCAACTTTTCGCAACGCATTTTTGATGGGCGCCCAAGAATTGCGCAACGGGCCACCACCGCGAACCGCGGCGCGAGTGCGCGCCCGAAGTCTGATCAAGGCGATGACTATCGATCAGGTTTTTGACATTCTCGGCGTGCGCACCATCTCAGAAAATCTCGGTGGAGTATCTCTGGCGATCAACTGGTTATTCACAGACATGACGGGCACACCAGACGAAAAATGGATTCTCGGTGTTTCAAATCGCACGCTTTATGCAACCCAGGGTCGACACAGCGAGTTTGCCTCGGCAACTGTCAAACTGTCGCGCGATTTGTTTTTAGAGGTGATCGCGCAGACGACAACTTTCGTAGACGAACTAAAAAACGGCACAATCGCAATTGATGGCGACGCAACCGCAATGTTGACGATCTTCAGCAACCTCGACAATTTTTCAAACGGCTTTGCGATCGTCGAGCCGTAACTCGCACACTTTACGGTCTTATTTCGTAGAACGCGTTCATTGCGTGGTCAACATCAAGTTTCCGAAATCGCGTAAAGCCAGCAGACTTCGCCATTTGCTCGGCGGTGTTTGCTGAAAGTCCGAGAGTTCCGAGACCCGCACCGTCTGGCAACGACATCGACGAAGACATGCAAACCATCACGCTTATCCCGTATAGCAGCGCCGCCATTGGGTTTTTATTCGCATTCATCGTAAATGCATCATGCGCTTTGATATCAACCAATAGCCAAGTGCCATTTTCGGTTATCGCACTGCGAATCGCCTGCATCATTTGCAATGGATGTGTCATGTCGTGGATGCAATCGAATGTTGTCACTAAATCGACACTGTTGTTTGTCGGCAATGGCTGGTCGCGAGGATCCGTGAAAGAAACATTGGTCAGTTTGGAGCGGTCCAGTCGCTCGGCCGCACGGGCAAGCGCATATTTACTGATTTCATATCCAGTGAATTTGCTGTTCGAAAACACCTTGCCCATCAACAACAGCGCACCACCAGCACCGCATCCAATATCGGCTACTTTTGCCCCTTGATCGAGAACATCGACTACGCCCTCTAATTTTGGCAGAACTGCCGAGAGTAAGTTTGCATTAGTCCAAGGTTCAAAACTGCGCTCTATGCCGATCGCACCCTCTGCGCCGCGACTGTCGTAATTTTGACCGATGCCAGTGCGAAAACTTTCCGGCAAGTCGTCAAGAAGCTGCATGGTTTGTCGCAGGCTGTGAAACATCCCAACACCAAAGGCCGGATGATCCTCAGACGCAAGAACGACCGCTTGTTCGGGAGACAAAAAGAATCTGTCGTCTTGAACTGTCGGGGGATCAGACGGGTCGCTTTCAGTCGAGATCAATTTCGCAGCCGCCTGGTTGTATGCCCACTCGCGAACCCATCGCTCATTGAGTTGAGTCAGATGCGCAAGTTGCGTCGTTGTCAGCGGCGTCGTTGCGCTGGCCATGGCGCGGTAAAGCCCTAGACGATCTCCGAGATGCACCAAAGCCGAAGTGAATGCGCCTTCAAGTTTGGTGAACAATATGAATTGGAAAAGTTGTAATTTGCCAGGGTCAATGTCGGCCACTACCAAACACTACTGACCATTAATCAGACCTATCAACTTGCGTCTGATTTGTAAGACGCAGTTTTAGAGTCGGCGCAGAACGGTTACGAGTTTGCCGTAAACGACAACTTCGTCGCTGTTAAACATCATCGGCTTCATCGACGAATTTGATGGCGTCAAAGTTATGCGGTTGCCACTGCGTGAAAATGTTTTGATCGTCGCTTCGTCACCAGGTATGCCAGCGATAACGATGTCGCCGTTGTTGGCTGTCGATTGTGAGTTGCAAACAACAAAGTCACCGTTCAAGATGCCAGCATCAATCATCGACTCACCGCGCACTCGCAACATGAATAGTTCGCCGTCGCCGGTGAAGTCCATTGGCAATGGCACGAGTTCTTCGACATTTTCTTGGGCCAATACATTGACACCAGCGGCAACATCGCCGACCAGTGGCACATGTTTTGTTGGGCGGTGCTCCATGGCGACGCCGCTCGAGGCTTCGTAGCGCACTTCGATCGCGCGAGGTTTTGTTGGGTCACGGCGTAAATATCCAAGTTTTTGAAGTGCAGCCAAGTGGTTGTGCACCGTGGCCGACGAACTTAAGCCCACTGCCTCGCCGATCTCGCGCACCGATGGGGGGTAGCCCCTTTCGCGCATGTTAGAGACGATGAAGTCAAGGATGCCTCGCTGGCGCTCGGTCAGCGTGCTGGTTTTGGCCTGGGCGGCGTTAATCGGGGTCGTGTCAGTTTTTGGGCTCATACATAAAGCGTACGCCCGTTCGCCCTCAAAGTCAAACACCTGTTCGGAGAACAAATGTTCGCTTAAGGGGTTGCACTACGAACACCCGTTCGCTATGGTGGAAGTAACCCGAAATACCCCTGAAACAACACCATGAAAGAGGCATCGTTATGGCAATAGCAATCAACAGCTTTCCAGTTGTAGCAGTGAGTCGTCGCAATATGGCACCGGTCTACCGTCGTCGCCGAGCTGTAGTGTCGCTGGCTTTGGCGGTTTTGGCTGTCACTGTCAGTTTCGCGATGCTCGACACGAGTGCCGCGGCCGATCGCCCAACCGCTGAAAATCTGGCGACGCCAAAGTTCGTGATCGCCGAATCTGGTGATACTTTGTGGGCGATTGCGCAACGCATCGCACCTTCTAGCAACATCACCGAAGTTGTCGATCAGCTGATTCTTATGAATGGCGATCAAATCACACCTGGTCAGCTCGTTCGCGTTCCGTAAGTTGCGGCACCTGTTCGAACCGAACTTGGTTACGAATTAGTCATTGCGAGTAATCTTGTGTTGATGCGATGCGTTAGTTGTCAATGCGAAGACACCAAGGTTATTGACTCGCGCGTTTCAGAAGAAGGCAGTTCAATTCGCCGGCGGCGTTCGTGCCTTAAATGTGGCCATCGGTTTACGACCTATGAGCGTCTCGAAGAAGTGCCGCTTTATGTCATCAAGCGAACAGGCGATAAAGAGCTTTTCGATCGGGCAAAAATTATTTCTGGTCTGCAATCTGCATCCAAAGGTCGACCAGTCGAAGACTCGGTGTTGATCGAAATCGCCGAACGAGTCGAAGATGACATGCGACTAACTGGTGACGATGTGACGAGCAATCAAGTTGGTCACGCAGTGCTTAGTTTGTTGCGCAGCATCGATGAAGTCACTTACATGCGATTCGCCAGCGTTTACAAAAACTTCGATGCCGCCGCAGACTTCAAGCGCGAACTCGCACTGCTCGAAAAAGAATTGCGAAAATAGCTAGTTTTTTCGCAAATAGCGAATAAACATGAAACCAGCGTCTTCGAGAATGTGCGCAACTTCATAGTCGCTGTGCAGCGGTGGTGCGCCATTGGCAAGTCGTGGGCTGTCGGCGCCCGTGACCATTGGGCTGATCGTTAGGTTTATTTCGTCGACAAGATTGGCAGCGAACATTGACGCATTCAGCAGTGCACCACCTTCAAGTTGAATGAACGAACCAGGCAATTGACTCATCGCCGCAGGTAAATCGACGCTGCCTTTGCCTGCGCGAACAATGTCGAGTTTGAGATCAGTTTCGGGTGCTTTTGTGTCTTCGGGCATGATCAAAAAGCCTGCGCCACTTTTGAATAGGTTCGTGTTGAGGTCCATTTTTCCGGTACGAGTGACGATGCCAACTCGTAGCCCTTTTTTAGAGGGGGCTTCATACATCTGTTCGCGTATCGTGCCGGCGCCAACAACAATCGTGTCGGCGGCTGAACGCAAGGCGATTAGCACATCATGATCTGAGGGGTTTGAGAGCAAAGTTGACCTGCCTTCAACGACCGTCGAACCATCAATGCTCATCACCATGCAAAGACCGATAGATGGGCGACCACTTGAGTGGCGGGCGCGAGGTGCTCCGTAAATCTGAAGCAAATTTACGGCGTCGCTTGTGGTGGGCAGTAACTGGCGCACGAGTTTTAGCCTACGAGTCGAGTGCTTTCAATATTTGATCGGGCGCTTGTTTGGGGCAAGATAGAGCCGTGACTATTGACCGTATTGCGTTTCGCACATGCCCGCTGTGTGAGGCGGGTTGCGGTTTGGCGATCACCGTAAAAGACAATCAAGTGACGCACATTCGTGGCGACATGGAAGATGTTTTCTCGAAAGGTTTTATCTGCCCTAAGGGCAGCACGCTGAAGCAACTGCATAACGACCCTGATCGGTTGTTGACGCCGTTGATCAAACGCGACGGCGTGCATGTGCCTGGCACATGGGATGAAGCGTGGAAAATTATTGATGCGGGTTTGAATCGCGTGATCGAAAATTTTGGTCGCGAGTCAATCGGCACATATTTGGGCAACCCCGGTGCGCACAATTTATCGTCGATGACTTTTAATCGTGTGTTGCTGCAAGCAATCGGCTCGCGACAAAGATTCAGTGCATCAACGGTTGATCAGATTCCGAAGCAAGTTTCGTCAGGCTTGATGTTTGGTTCGGTGAGTTCGGTGCCGGTGCCAGATTTAGATCGCACGCAATATTTATTAATTCTCGGCGCCAATCCTTACGAATCAAACGGCAGTTTGTGCACCGCGCCAGATTTTCCGGGTCGTATCGAAGCGATGCAGGCGAGGGGTGGCAAACTTGTTGTGGTCGACCCACGCAAAAGTCGAACAGCAGAGCAGGCCGACGAATGGTTGGCGATTCGACCGGGCACCGATGCGTTGTTGCTGGCGGCAATCGCTCATACTTTGGCAAACGATGGTTTGCAAGTTGTCGACGAGCGACTTGGCGCCTATCTAAACGGTCTAGATGAAATAGTTGCTGCTCTTGCACCTTTCAGTGCTGCAACGGTGGCGACTGCTACTGGCATTGACGAGCAAACTACTTTGCGTATTGCCCGAGAATTGCGGGACGCAAGTTGCTCGGCCGTCTATGGGCGAATCGGCACATGCACGACTGCGTTCGGCACGACGGCGTCGTGGCTTGTGGATGTCGTCAATGTTTTTACGGGCAATCTTGACCGCGTCGGCGGGGCGATGTTTCCGCTACCAGTGGCCGGAAGCGGCAACACTCACGGTGAACCCGGCAAAGGCAAGGGTTTTCGCATCGGTCGGGGGCATTCGCGAGTCAGCAAGCACCCTGAGGCGCTCGGCGAATATCCGGCGGCGGCGATGGCCGAAGAAATTGAAACACCAGGTGTCGGTCAGATTCGAGCAATGGTCGTGGTTGGTGGAAATCCGATTTTGTCGACGCCCAATAGCGAGCGACTCGCAAAATCATTTGCTGATCTTGACTTTATGGTCAGCGTTGATTTGTATCTGAATGAAACTTCGAAGTTCGCTGATGTTATTTTGCCGCCGCCATCACAATTGCAACGCAGTCACTATGACTTGGCGTTGTTGACGTTTGCTGTGCGCAATGTCGCCAACTACAGCGAGCCAGTGTTGCCACTTGCGCCAGAAATGCCCGACGAATGGGAAATTCTCGCGAAACTTTCGGCGATTGTCTCTGGTCTCGGCGCTGATGCTGATGTCGCGGTGATCGATGATCTGGCTATTGCGGGTGTCGTGCAGAGTGCGACGAAAGATTCATCCTCAAATGTGTATGGAAGAGACGATCAGCAGTTGATCGATGAGTTGTCACGGTCTGGTCGCCGCGGCCCCGATCGAATACTTGATTTTTTGTTGCGCACTGGCCCGTTCGGCGACGGCTTTGGCTCCGTGCCCGACGGCGTGACGCTAGACAAACTGATTGCATCGCCACACGGCATTGACTTTGGTGCACTTGGGTCGCGTTTGCCAGAGGTTTTGCGCACGCCGTCAGGCAAAGTTGAACTCGCGCCACCGCAACTAATTGATGATCTCTTGCGGTTGAATGAATTGCTCTCGGCAAAGATCGACAATTCGCAGTTGACCCTTGTCGGGCGACGACATTTGCGCTCGAATAATTCGTGGATGCACAACATTGAAGTTTTGGTCAAAGGCAAAGATCGTTGCACGTTGCAAATGAACCCCAATGATGCGTCACGACTCGGCGTCGCAGGTGATTCAAAAGTGCGCGTGACGAGTCGAGTGGGCAGTGTTGACGCGCCAATTGAAATTACCGAATCGGTGCGGGTTGGCGTTGTGAGTTTGCCGCACGGTTGGGGACACTCGATGCCCGGAACCAAGACACGCGTTGCGACATCGCGTGCAGGTGTGAACTCGAATATTTTGACCGATGAAAAAGAGATCGACCCATTGTCGGGAAATAGTGTTTTGAACGGAATACCGGTGACAGTTACGCGAATTTCATAATTCGTCTGTTGCGCACAGGTAATCCACAGAAGAAATCCGCAATTCACAAGGCTGTCCACTTCCAATCCACAAGGTGCCGTCCGTATGCTTCGACTGGTATTTATATGGTCTTTGAAAGGGCGCAGAATAAGGCTTCTAAATGATTGACAAAGTCAAATAACAGTGCTGTAATCTGAACCTACCAGTTGTGGACGTAACTGCAATGGGGGGCAGTTAGGCACAACATGTTGTGGTCTCGTTTGAGACTCCGATGGTGTGTCAACCGCACCTCAAAGCACAGCGTCAACAATGAATATTTTTTAAGTAACTAACTACGAAAAGAAAGAAAAGGTAAAAGAATATGTCTCTCGCACCAGAGCGTTTGTCAATCGGAATTCGTCGTCACTTCACGGCGCCTGGCGTTCACCCTTACGACCAAGTCGTCTGGGAGCGTCGTGATGCGCAAATTAAAAACTGGAAAGACGGCAGCGTTGCATTCGAACAACTTGGTGTTGAGTTTCCTGTGTCGTGGTCTCTGAATTCGACGAACATTGTTGCTCAAAAATATTTCCGCGGTACGCCTGGCACATCAGAGCGCGAAGATTCGATGCGACAGGTTGTCGACCGTGTCGCCGACACGATCACGAAGTGGGGCACCGAGTGCGGCTACTTCATTGATCAAGACGAAGCAGAATCTTTTTGCAACGAACTTAAATTTATTTTGATAACGCAACGCGCGGCGTTCAACTCGCCGGTGTGGTTCAACATCGGTGTCAACGGTGTGCCGCAACAAGCAAGCGCATGTTTCATCTTGGCTGTCGATGACACGATGGATGCGATCTTGAATTGGTACAAAGAAGAAGGCACCATCTTCAAGGGCGGCTCGGGTGCGGGCATCAACTTGTCGAACATTCGCAGCAGTGCAGAACATCTCAAGGGTGGTGGCACTGCTTCTGGTCCTGTCAGTTTCATGCGCGGCGCAGATGCATCAGCGGGCACAATCAAGTCGGGCGGCAAAACTCGACGTGCAGCGAAGATGGTCATCCTCAACGCAAGTCATCCAGACATCGAAGAGTTCATCTGGTGCAAGTCGCGCGAAGAAAAGAAGGCTCGTACGTTGCGCGACGCCGGCTTCGACATGGACCTCGACGGTTCTGACTCGTTCTCGGTGCAATATCAAAATGCCAACAACTCGGTGCGAGTAACCGACGAGTTCATGCAGGCAGTAAAAGACGACGCCGACTGGAATTTGACCGCCGTTAAAGACGGTCGCGTCGTGCGCACCGTTCGCGCCCGAGAGTTGTGGCACCAGATCGCCACTGCCTCATGGGAGTGCGCAGACC
>JAQCDG010000050.1 GCA_027731085.1 Actinomycetota bacterium
GTGACATATCAGAAGCCAGACGGTTTTCGTTTTCACCTGCAACCAACGCGTCATATACCTTTACCTGCAACGAACAAGACGAAGTTAATTGCTCTACGGCTATCGAGAACTACTTACAACTTCTCATCTCGTTGCGCGCCGAATCAATTGAAACTGGGCTCTCAAGATCGCTCAACCTTGTGGATCAGATGCTCGCTCAGTCTGCAAAAATTACCGCAAGTCAAAAAGACCGGCTCACTTTGCAAAAAGTTGCGCTACAAGAATCAGTGAAACTTGCTTCAGGAGAGATGCAACTAATCACCGAAGATAAATATTTTGGTGGTGAACAAGTCACGACTGTCAGTCGAAAAACATACTTGTTCGGACTGCTTGTCGGACTAATCATTGGCTGTCTGATTCTTTTGCAGCTCGTCATCACCGACAACCTCGTGCGAGACCCAAAGAAACTCGTGGGTCTGGTCGGCTTTCAAAAGTTTTTGGGCAACATCGACAGAAAACACAACCCAAACTCAATCCAACATTTGGCCACCGCGATTCGTGGTGCCGTTAATATTGGCAGCACAACTACGTTAAGGATTTTGCCGGTTGATTCGAAAATAGATAACACGGCACTCGTCGGCGAACTGACCGGCGTTCTCGGGTGTAAAGCGGTGTTAGTGAATTCACCGACAAACATCACGGCAACTGAGCTAAGCCCGAATTCAGATTCACCAATAATTCTTCTCGTCAACCAGCACAAAACAAAGATTTCTGAACTTGAGTCAGCGTGGACACTTGCTGAAAAATCTGGAAACACAGTCGTTGGTGCAGCCTTAGTCAGCAACTAATGACAGAGCAACTTAATTCTCGAACTCGAATGGCGTTATTCGCCGAGCGAATCGGTCAAACAAAGAGTTTCGTTTCTGTCACCGGTGTTATTCAATTCGTTTTGGATGTGCTCGCCTGGTCAGCGGCGGCGGCACTCGCGTTAATTTTGCGTGCCTACCTGCAGGATGAACGAAATATTAGTGATGCCGTTCAAGGCATCCTTTTCCGCGTGTTGCCGATCGTGGCGGTAGTGCAGGCAATCACCGGATACATCATCGGCATCTATCGTCGCAGATGGCGCTACGGAAGTTTTGACGAAGTAAAAGGCTTAATTCTTTCGGCGTTTATCACAACAACAGTTTTGCTGACTATTCGATTTACTGACCGATCTGTTGACGCCTTTCCTCGTAGCGCAATCATTACTGGTGGCATTCTCGGTCTCTTTTTTACAGGTGCAAGCCGCTACACATGGCGACTCATCCGTGAGCAACTCCGCCGACCATCAGAACAAACTGCAAAAAAGATTTTGATCTACGGCGCAGGTGAAGGCGGAATTCAAATTGTCAACACAATGCTGCGCAATCCGCACTCAAGTTATCTGCCTGTTGGTTTCTTAGACGACAACGCTTCAACTCATCGACTAAGAATCTCCGGAGTTCCCGTTTTGGGCGGTCGAGATTCAATTCAAAAGGCTGCCCTTCACACGGGCGCAACAACTTTGCTAATTGCCATACCTTCTGCAGAATCAAATACCGTCAGCGAGATCGCCCAAACTGCACGCGATGCGAAACTTGAAGTAAAAATACTTCCTGCGGTGCAGAGTCTGGATGAGCGACAAGTTGACGCCAGCGACATACGCGACCTGACCGACGAAGATCTTCTCGGTCGCCGTCGAGTCAAGATCAATCTCGATGAAATTTCAGAATATTTAGTCAATCGCCGTGTCTTGGTGACCGGCGCCGGTGGCAGCATCGGCAGCGAGCTTTGTCGGCATTTAGTCAGGTTTAATCCTGCTGAAATCATCATGCTGGATCGAGACGAAAGTGCGCTTCATGAAGTACAACTGTCTATTTATGGTCGCGCCCTGCTGGACACGCCCCAAACTGTTTTGGCCGACTTGCGCGATGCGAGTGCAATTGACGCCGTATTCGAGTCGAGAAAACCGCAGGTGGTATTTCATGCTGCTGCGTTAAAGCATCTGCCACTTCTTGAGCGATATCCACATGAGGCATACCAAACCAATGTGCTCGGCACTTTGACGATGCTAAAAGCCGCACAACGAACTGGTGTCGAAGTTTTCATCAACATCTCGACCGATAAAGCAGCAAATCCGATCAGTGTTCTCGGCTATTCAAAACGAATCGCCGAACGACTCACTGCCGAATTTGCATTCAACTCTGGTCCGGGCAAATACATTTCTGTTCGATTCGGCAATGTCTTGGGTTCGCGTGGCAGTGTCTTGATGTCATTTAGAGATCAAATCGCCAAGGGCGGACCAGTAACCGTGACTCATCGTGGCGTCACACGATATTTCATGACCATTTCAGAAGCAGTGCAACTTGTTATTCAAGCTGGTGCCATCGGTTCAACCGGAGAGGTTCTGGTTCTCGATATGGGCAAACCGGTAAATATCTACGAAGTTGCTGAACAACTAGTTCGCAATAGCTCTAAACCAATCAAGATCGAAGTCGTGGGTTTGCGAGTTGGCGAAAAAGTGCACGAAGAACTATTTGGCGAGGGTGAAGTCGACGAGCGACCTCGACATCCACTTATATCTCATGTCACAGTGAAGCCAATTGATCAGACGAGCCTCGTTACCAAGCCAGACGCCGCGCGTGAACTGATGATCAAGCTTCTGCAAGAACAATAATTTTAGTTTTTCACGACTTTGTCGTCGCGACTGCCCGACATCGCGGCAACCAGCAACAACCACATGAAGTGATTGCCGACAATAAAACTTTCTTGGGTCGACGCGGCCAGCACAAACCACGTTGCAGCGAAAGTCCATTGGCCAGCATTTTGAGTGTTCACTCGCTCAAGTTGACGCGCGCCACTCCACAAAATTGCCACTACCAATAGCCCTGCCCCGATCACGCCGCCGCCAAGCAGAACATCCATAATCGCACTGTGAGACCAGGTGGTGCTTGAAATAGCCCACCAAAACTCGCGTTCATGAAAAAAATTCGGCGTGTTCCACGCAGAGAACCAACCCCAACCAAGAATCGGCTTATCGAGGAACCCTGACCAACTGAATCGCCACAACATGGTTCGACCACTGAAATCAAGTTTGTCGTCAAACAAAGTCAGCCATGACTTTTGAAATTTAAAACCAAACCAAGTGAACAAGATAATCACCGAGAGAAACAATGGATAAATGGTTTGCAGCATCTGCCGAGCAGAAATGACGATTTTTCTTTGCACTTGTCTGACAATTGTCCAAAAAGCCCAAACAAAAATGAACACGCCGATCGCACCAATCGAGGTCAAAGATTTACTTCTAATCAATAGGCCAAAATCGAGCAGCATCACATCGACCAAAACAACTGTCAACGGCACCCAAAACGTGGGCCGTCGCACAATCAGTATCCAAGCGAGTGCTGTGGCTGCAAGAAACCCAAGTGCTGCAGGCGGCGCGAATGAATTGCGATTGAAGTAGATGCCAATCCAATAGTTTTCGTCGAAGTTGACTGCGCCCGACCAGTTATTGCGCACGGCATACCACGAGATGATTAATCCTGGTTGCATCGCCACCAAGAACAATGTGAGTTGCTGCAACAAGGTAAAACTGCGCGCAATGTAAAGGCCAGCAAGACAAGTAACTAATAACGACATTGATGCCACAAGTGCATAACTGCTCGCAGTCGCCCAGACTGTTGACAGCAACATCCAAGCACAAAAACACAGGAGCACACCCACTGGCCCGCGCAACATATTTTGTGGAATGCCGCGGCGCACCAAAAGAACAACCGCTGGCAATTGAATCATCAAATAAGTCGAATATTTGGTGAGGTCAAAAACGGTCGAACCCGACTGACCACTGCCTTCCCAAATTTTTAGCACTGGACCTTGGGTCAATAGCGCCAACAGAATTACTACATAAACGTATTCGACCCAATTCAAAACGCTTGGTAGGTAATGACGAGGCAAACGCACTACGCCATAATCTACCTGAGTAGTCATCTGAGTAAAACGACAGACCACAATCAACCAGATATGGGTTGAGTAGAATACGTTTGTGACCTTAACGAATCAGGATTACGACACTCTGATCACAGAGTTGATCAACGAGATCAATGCCGTAAGAAATAAATACGATGCTTTCAGCCAATTCACTGAAACGAAAGTTGCTGATTTCGTCCATACGAATCGCCACTTAAAGAACCTGCACGCTGCGCAAACACAAGAACTCACACAACGAACCCAAGATCTCGCAATCACCAATGCTCAGCGTGCACAACTGCATGCCGAATTAGTCACACTCACTGCACGTGTTGATGGGCTAATAATGCAACGCGATAAGGCTCGAAGCCGGGTGAAATTTTTAGAAGCGACACGCGCCTACCGAATTGAGCAAAAACTTAGGAGTATTGCTTCTCGTCTATTGCTTCGTAAATAGAATACAAGATGGTGAAACAATATCCAGTAATCATCACTGTTCGTGATCGTCTGACATGCCTGCAACAACTACTTGACTGGCTTGAAAGTGTCGGACAGAACGAAATATGGCTTTGTGATAATGCCAGCACATACCCACCACTCGTCGAGTTTCTCAAATCAACCAAACACAATGTTGTTTACAACCGTTTCAACCTCGGGCACCGTGCACCTTGGCTAAGTGGCCTAGTGCCTGAACTCGGGCACAGCCGTTATTTCATTATCTCTGATCCCGATATTTTGCCTGACAAAAACACACCATCAAATGTTTTCGAACTTTTTGAAGGAACGCTGCGAAAAAACTCAAATATTGACAAGGTCGGCTTTTCGCTGCGCATTGACGACCTACCAGATCACTACGTACACAAACAAGATGTGATCACCTGGGAATCACAATATTGGCGTAACAAAATGCCGTCCGGTTTCTTTCCGGCACCGATCGACACGACTTTTGCCATGCATCGTCCTGGAGGTGGTCACTTGAACGCCAACTCACTTCGTAGTGCGCCTCCTTATACGGCTCGACACCTGCCCTGGTATTACGACCTGAGCAAGCCAACGGCTGAAGATGCTTATTACAACCAGCATGCCGACAGATTGATCACCAACTGGAACACCGAAAAACTGCCTGCCTCTGTTATAGCGGTGCTCACTAAACTGCGCGCAGAAGAAAACGAGTAAATTTGCCCATGAGCAAAAACGCCATCGAAGTCAACTCGCTCTCCAAAAACTTCAGGCTTTACCACGAACGAAATCGCTACATCAAGGCTGCTTTCTTACGCGGGAGACGCGCCAAGTACGAAGAATTTATCGCGCTAAACGATGTTTCATTTGATGTTCCGCACGGGGCGACTCTCGGGATCATCGGTTCTAACGGCTCGGGTAAAACAACGATGCTCAAGTGCTTGACGGGTATTTACACACCAGAACACGGTTCGATCAAAATCGACGGCAAAGTTGCTGCATTGCTTGAGTTAGGAGCCGGTTTTCATCCTGAATTAACGGGTTCAGAAAATATCTTTCTTAACGGCGCAATTTTAGGGATGACCAAAAAAGATGTCGAACTGAAATTCGAAGAGATAGTCGAATTCGCGGGCCTAGAAAAATTCATTAACACCCCAGTGAAGAACTTTTCGTCGGGCATGGTGGTGCGACTCGGATTCTCGATTGCCGCCCATGTTGAGCCGAAAATATTGTTGATCGACGAGATTTTGTCGGTTGGCGACCAAGATTTCCAGCGTAAAAGCACCGAAAAAATTGAAGAGTTTCGCCGCGAAGGTCGAACGATAGTTGTAGTTAGTCACAGTCTCGGTTTGGTTCAACAATTGTGCAAAGAAGTGATCTGGCTCGACAAGGGCAAAATCAGGCAAGTAGGGCTCGCCGCAGATGTGATCTCTGCCTACACGGGTGGCAGCTACGCAGAGCATGTTGAACGTGACGATGAATCTCGTGAGCGCTGGGGTACCGGCGATGCACGCATCAACTCAATTGAGCTTCTGTCATCGGACGACATAAAAATTCAACATTTTGATTCGGACTCGGCTGTGAGAGTTCGTTTTCAGATCAACGCTCATGTGCGACTTGAATCACCAATTTTGCGAGTGAGAATGACAAAACTCAATGGCGATGTTATTTGGGCAACTTCAACGCAAAGAGTCTCGAATTTAATTCGTATTTTGGATGGACCGGCGACCGCGACGCTAGATATCCCAAAACTCGGATTGCTTGAAGGTACATATTATTTGTCTGCTTCGATATCAAATTCAACGAGCACGACGGAACTTGATCATTGTCAGAACTGGTTGCGGTTCAATGTTCACAAGACCAACATGTTCGACGAAGGTGTTGTGTCGGTTGAATCTTCTTGGAGTCTTGAGCGACAACATCGCTGACCTGTAAAAGTTGCAGACTTTTTAAAGTTCTTCGGCAAGTCGGCGTTTGAGCCTATTGAAAACTGCCATCCCGATTATCAACGAAATAATTGAGGTAACCCCAAGAACGACCAAATCTTTTGAGTCTGGTAACGCTCCGTGATATGTCGTTGCCCTAAAACTTCGAATAAAGACGGCGGTCGGATTCCAATGCAAAATGGCACGCACTGGGCCGGAAACCTTGTCGTCAAACATCGTGGGGTCATAAAGAACAGGCGTTGCGAAAAACCAAACCTGGTTGATAATCGTCCATAAATAAGGTAAGTCTCGGAAGAAAACCGCACTGACGCTTAGTACGAATGCAATGCCCATGGTAAAAAGGGCAAGAAAAACCATCAACAAAATTGTGACGGGCAAGAACGGCAAAACTAAACTGCCCGCAATCGTCAGGGCGATGCAAACAAGGGTCATTTCAATCGAGAACTGCACCGAACAAAACAGAACCTGTGAGATAACCAAACTTTCACGAGCAAATGCCACTTTTCGAACCAGAGTCGTATTACTCAAAATTGCTTGCAAGCCCACGCCGCAGATGAGCGAGAAAAAACCCCAAGGAATCAAACCGGTCAAGAGATATAAACCAAAAGTGGTAATGCCTGATGGGTCGCCAACAGGGGCTTCGGCACCAAACAACACCCCAAAAACGAACGTGTATATGGCCATCTGGGCAAGTGGATTAAGCATTGACCATGACCAACCCAAGATTGACCTCCGATATTTACTTCGGAGTTCACGCAAAGTTAAGTTCCACAATAAATTGCGCGAGTTCGCGATATCTCTTAGTTGTTGCATCGGGTTACAACTTACCATTACTTCACTGCAGTAGAATTGAGTTCAATTACTCATGGACGACACCCCATCACTCTCTGCTTCGCTGCCAACGAAAGAATTACAAACTGAACTAACTCAGTTGCGAATTCAGTTGCAAAAAGCCGAAGAAAAAGTAATGCTCCTTGAGCTTGCCCTTATGCAGTCAAGAGATTTTGCGATTGGTTCGGCGGCACAGGCTGGCGAGGCGATTCATGTGCAAGATTTGCTCAAAGATGCCAAGACCCATATTGAAAATCACGAAAAGCACATCGAAAGACTCGAGGCAACGCTTGGTGAAGTTGCGCGGGCTAACGAAGTGCACCACGCTAAATCTAAACAACTGGATCTTGTCTACCAATCGAATTCATGGAAAATCGGGAGGTTTTTCACTTTTCCAATCCGAATTCTCAAACGCCTAGCGCGATAAATGCCGTGACTGTGCGAATCAGTATTGTTACGCCAGTTTATAATCCACCGCAAACTGCTTTTGAAAAATGTGTCGAATCGGTTCTTAATCAGAAATATCTCGATTGGGAGTGGTGCCTAGTTGACGACGGCTCGTCACAAGCGTGGGTTAGAAAACGCCTCAACGAATTACAGGCACAAGACCAAAGAATCAAGGTTTATTTCAGATCACAAAACGGAGGTATCGTCAGAGCTTCGAATGATGCACTAGCCCTCGTGTCAGGTGAGTTTGTTGCATTGCTCGACAATGACGATGCGCTTCACCTAGATGCTCTCGAAGAAATCGCAAACTGCGTCTTGGCAAACCCAACCGTTGACTACATCTATACGGACGAAGACAAGATCAATGAAGACGGTGAACACTACGAACCTTTTCTTAAGCCAAAGTGGTCACCGGAGCGATTCTTGGCGCAAAACTATTGCTCACACTTGTCTGTGATCCGTATCAGTTTGATCAACCAAGTTGGTCGATTTCGCGACGGGTTTGAAGGCTCGCAAGACTACGACTTGTTATTGCGCGTCACCGAGCAGGCGAAGATTATGATTCATATTCCAAAAATTCTTTACCACTGGCGCGCTGTTACTGGTTCAACTGCCCTTGCAGGCGACAATAAACTTTATGCATTCACCTCGGCAACAAAGGCGGTTCGTGAGCACTTAGAGCGACGGTCGATACCTGCCGAGGTCGGCTTTAACCAAACTAATTTGATGGTCACAGTCAAGCGAAAATTAGTCACGCATCCGAAAGTTGGCATTATTATTCCGACTTGTGGAACGCAAAAGGCTGTCTTTGGCGTTGACACATGTTTGGTCGTCAATGCGGTTGAAAGTATTGCGAGAAAGACTACGTACACGAATTACGAGATCATTGTGGTGGTTGATGAAGGCACGCCTGCTTCGGTCTATCGCGATTTACGAAGAGTTGGTCGAGATCGATTAAAAATTGTTGACTACGACAAGCCATTTAATTTTTCTGAAAAGTGCAATCTTGGTGTAGTCAACACTGATGCCCCGTTAGTGCTACTTCTGAACGACGATACCGAAGTGATTAGCCCAGACTGGCTTGAAACAATGGTCGGGCATATCTCTGAGTTAGACGTGGCGATGGTTGGACCACTGCTTGTTTACGAAGATAGCCGAATACAAAGTGCTTCCCACTCAAATACTCCGAGTCCGCACAATTTTTGCAGTGGACACTCAAGCAGTGAACTTGGCGAGTTTGGCATGCTTGTGTGCGCACGCGAATGCAGCGGGGTAACCGGCGCCTGTGCATTGATAAAACGAGATGTTTATTTGGAGGTTGGTGGACTGAGTGAAATTTTTCCGTTGGCATTTAACGATTGCGATTTTGCTTTTAAAGTTTTAGAACGTGGCTACAGAATTATCTGGACACCACACGCAAGACTTTTTCACTTTGAAACCGCGTCAAGACCAGATCATGTTGAATCTGAAGAGGTTGGGCGAATAACAAATCGCTGGGGTCGCTTCTTCAATAATGATCAGTACTGCAAAATTAATTAATTATTGTGGGCGGGGGGGGACTTGAACCCCCACGTTCTTGCGAACACTGGCACCTGAAG
>JAQCDG010000051.1 GCA_027731085.1 Actinomycetota bacterium
GGTGTATGCGGCGAAATCTTTTTCGCGCAGTGTTTCAATATTTGAAAAGCGCAAGGCGATCGTGTTTTCATCTTCTTTGAGTGTTTCAGTGCTTGAGTCGTCGCTGTTTTCTTCTTCGCTGTCAATTAATAGTGTCACTGACTCGGTCTGTTGTTCATAACTTGTTGTGTCCACGGCGATTAGTTGATCCCAGAACACCGCGAATGCACGATCAAAAATTTGTGTGTCTTCATGACGGCGAATCAGCGTTGAATACGCCGCCCAGTAGACATCGTCCCGATTTTCGAGGCCGATTTGATTCAACGCGCTGACGAAAACAATCACCGAATCAAGCGGCACATCAACGTCAGCACCACGCAAGATACGGGCAAATGCGACTGCCATTTTGTGGGCAGGCGAGAGGGCTAATGACTGGGTGGTCATCAATTGCTGTACAAGCCCCGTTCAAAGGCTTGCTTAACTAGTGTGGCGACGCCGTTATCGCGCACGCGCTCGTGATCTTCGCGATACTTGAGCACGGTGCCGAGCGTTGCCTGCACGACCGACTCGTCGAGTTCGCTGACGCCAAGTCGACCGAGTGCTGTTGCCCAATCGATCGTTTCTGCAACACCTGGTGGTTTGTAAAGTTGCATTTTGCGCAACGCCTCAACCGCGCCAGCAACTTGTTTGGCGAGAGTCTCGACAACTTGAGGCACACGACGTTTGACGATTTCTACTTCGCGATCGAAGTCCGGGTGTTCAACCCAGTGATAAAGGCATCGACGCTTGAGTGCATCGTGTACATCGCGGGTGCGATTCGAAGTCAAAACAACCAATGGTGGTGTTGTCGCTTTATATGTGCCAAGTTCAGGAATCGTGATTTGAAAGTCTGAAAGTACTTCCAACAAATAGGCTTCGAATTCATCGTCGGCGCGATCAATTTCATCGATCAATAAAACTGGCGACACACCAGCATGTTGATCGATTGCCTGCAACAGTGCGCGGCGAATCAAAAATCGTTCGCTATAAAGTTGACCTTCAAGTTTGTCGGCGCCGATCGAGGTTGCTTCGCCGGTTGCCTCGACTGTGCGCAGGTGCAGCAGTTGTCGTGAATAGTCCCAGTCATACATTGCTTGTGCGGCGTCGATGCCTTCGTAGCATTGCAAACGAATCAGTTCGCTGTTGCGAATCGTCGCCAAAACTTTTGCCAGTTCGGTTTTGCCGACACCAGCTTCACCCTCAAGAAGTAAAGGCCGATTGAGCGAAATCGCCAAGAAAACAGCGGTCGCCAAGCCGTCGCTGGCGAGGTAGTTGTGTTCGTCAAGTGCGCTTCGTACATCGGCGACTGACTGCAAACTCATGTTGTCAGGCTAGAAGATCACGAGTCAAAGCCCAAGCCCAAGCGGTCAAGTAGGCGTAGCCACAAGTTGCGCTTGCCCGTGCGATCTTCATAGTCAAGCGACCATCGAGTCACCTGAATGCCGATAAACCTAAACGGCTCGGGCGGAAACGGGCGTGGTTTGCGTTTGACGAACTCGGTTTGTGTGGCGCTAGTCGAATTGCCTGCCAAGAGATCAAGCATCACTTCGCCACCAAATCTTGACGCTGCCACGCCCAATCCCGTGTAGCCGAGTGCGTAGGCGACGCGATCGTCGAATTGTGTGCCCCAGAAAACGCTGTAGCGCGCGCACGTGTCGATCGGTGCACCCCACATGTGCGAGAACTTAACGCCCTCAAGTTGTGGAAACGTCGTGAAGAACTGTCGCGAAAGCATCGCCCAAGATTCAGGGCGTGATTCAAGTTCTTTGTCCATTTGGCCGCCAAAGTGATAAATCGCGTCGTATCCGCCCCACAAAATTCTGTTGTCGGCGGTCAACCTGAAATAGTGAAACTGATTCGAACAGTCGGCAAGCCCCTGACGATTGCGCCAGCCGACGCTTGCAAGTTGTTCGGCGGTAAGTGGCTCGGTGACGAGGCAATAGTCGTAAACAGGTGCGATGTATTTATTGATTTTGCGTAGCAATGGCTTGAAAGTATTTGTCGCCAGCGCAACATTGTTGGCTTTGATTCTTGCCAGCGGAGTTTTGATTTCGATTTTTTTCTTGGTGTCATTCAGATCAATTGCCCGAGTGTCTTCATAAATGCGTACACCCAAAGTTTGCGCAACTCGCTTGAGGCCCCACGCCAAACGCGCCGGGTCAACAAGGGCAGACGAGTCTTTGGCCCAGAGGCCACCCGTGAAAACTGGCGAGTGCACCTCGGTGTGCATCGCATCGCGATCGAGCCAAACGACATCATGACCCAAGTCGCGCAACTGTGCAAAGTCTTCTTGCAGTTTTTCGGTGTAATTTTCTGGATGCCAACTGCTCGCTACTTCAATCGCACCGTTGCGTTCAAAGTCGCAGTCGATGTTGTGCTCGCGAATTACATTTTCGATTTCAGCAAAGTTTTTGCGCCCGAGTTGTTCGAGAATCGCCACCTCATCGGGAAACCTGTCTTGGGCGTTGGCGATGCCATGCGTCAACGAATAATCCATGAAGCCGCCATTGCGACTTGTGGCGCCCGAACCGATTTCATGTGATTCGATCAGCACAACGTCGCTATTCGCGTCGCGTTGCTTGGCGATGATCGCTGTCCAGAGGCCCGTGAAACCGCCACCAACGACGCACAGGTCGCAGTCTTCGTCTCTGACTACTGTTGGGTTCGAGTCGGGCTCGTCGACATCATCTAACCAGTACGGAAACGTCTCCGCGTCGGCTATCGCATCAAGGTAACGCTTACTCGACCGCGGCGGAATTGCCGATCGGCCCATTGAGTCTCACCACCTAACAGGGCTTATTATATGGCTGGCAGGGTTACATCTAAGTCATCAAGCGCCCTAATCTAAAGACCTATGGATCTAGGGCTGTCTGGACGCACCGCAGCGGTGGCAGGGGGTTCTGCGGGTCTGGGGTTTGCCACCGCGCAGGCTTTAGCCAACGACGGTGTGCGAGTTGTCGTGTGCGGTCGTGACGCAAAACGCGCCGCCGATGCTGCAGCGAAAATTGGCAACTCGTGTGTCGGCGTGTCGTGCGATGTTTCGTCGGTTGCAGGTGGTGAAAGTTTTGTCGAGCAAGCCACAAAAATTCTTGGAAATATCGACATTTTGATTTTAAATAGTGGTGGCCCGCCAGCTGGCAACTTTGCTAGCACCAGTGTCGAAAGTTATGACAAGGCTTTTGAAAATGGTTTAATGTCGATGATCGCGATGACGAAACTTGTCGTGCCACAAATGCAATCGCGCAAGTGGGGCAGAGTTGTGGCGATCACCTCGATCGCGGTGCGTCAGCCGATGGCGAATTTGATTTTGTCAAACACGGCACGCGCTGGTTTGACTGGTTTTCTAAAAACTGTTGCGCGCGAAGTCGCTGGTGATGGCATCACCGTGAACACGGTGCAACCTGGCACGCACGACACCGATCGCATCAGACAGCTGTATGGCGCAACACCAGATGCCAAGACGCTTGATATACCGGCCGGTTTTGTCGGCGACCCGAAAGACTTTGGCAGTGTCGTGGCGTTTTTGTGCAGCGAGTCGGCGAAATTCGTGACCGGTGTCAATTTGCAGGTCGATGGTGGCGCATATACGGGGTTGATCTGATGCTGCAGCATGTCGTGGCAATAACTTGGAACGATCAGGTGCCTGTGAACTACCACGAAACAATCACAAAAGTTTTACACGACATGGTCAAGCAAATTGCAACTGTGCGCAGTTATCACTGTGGCCCAGATTTGGGTGTCTCAGCGCCGACGAACGCCAATTATTTGATCGCTGCAACTTTCGACGATGTTGCGGGTTGGCGTGTTTACGACGAGAACCCCCTGCACAACGAGATCCGCGCCAAATATTTTAAGCCGTATATTGCAACTCGCTCAGCCGCACAAATAAATATTTAAGCCGCTTATTTTGAAGCAGCCTCAAGTGCACGTCGCACCAAAACTGTCGCCAAATGCTTGCGGTAATCGGTCGAAGCATTCAAATCACTTTGCGGGTCGGCTTCGTTTGATGCCATCGCCGAAGCATCGCTGATTGAGGCGCCTTTGGCGATTGCGGTCGCCACGCTCGTTGCCAAGATCGGTGTCGAGCCCATATTCACGAGTGCCACACCTGCTTCGCCTTTGCGTCGCCATGCAGCCACGCCGACAATCGCCCAGTCTTGTGCGCGGCGGTTGAACTTTTGAAAACTCCAGCCGGCACCTTGCATTTTTGGTACACGAATTTCGATCAACATTTCGTCGGCAGCCAAATCGCTTTCAAGAAAGCCTTTGTAAAACTTCGAAGCGGCGATTTCACGTTGACCTTTTGGTCCCTGCACGACATATGTTGCGCCAAGGGCAAGAGTTGTCGCTGGCAGATCACTCGCTGGGTCAGCGTGAGCGATTGAACCACCGATTGTGCCACGGTGGCGAACTTGCGAGTCGCCAACATGTCCAGCCGCATGTGCAAGCAACGGTGCGTGCTCATGCAGAACTTTTGAAGTCTCGACATCCATGTGGCGTGTCAATGCACCAATCGCAATGTGGTTTCCCGCATCTTTGACGTATGACAAATCTTTGACACGGCCGATGTCGATCAGCATCGCCGGTTGCGCGAGTCGCAACTTCATCAGCGGCAACAAACTGTGACCGCCTGCAAGAAATTTCGCGTCACTGCCATATTGACTGACCAATGAAATCGCCTCGGCGGCAGACGATGCCCGCTTGTAATCAAATGCTGCAGGAATCATTTCTTACCTCCACGAGTTGCTTCTTGAATTGTTCTCCACACCGTTTGAGGCGACGCGGGCATCGCCATAGTGGCGACACCAAGACTCGAGAGCGCATCGATGATCGCGGTGATCACCGTTGGTGCCGCACCGATCGTGCCTGCCTCACCGATGCCTTTAACACCAAGTTGATTCGTTGGTGATGGGGTAACCGTGTGACCAGTCGTAATCGACGGTAAATCGCTCGCTGCCGGCACCAGATATTCCATTAGTGTGGCCGTCTTCAAGTTGCCATCCTCGTCGTATACGGCTTCTTCGAACAACGCTTGAGCGATGCCTTGTACAACGCCGCCGTGCACTTGACCTTCGACAATCAGCGGATTGATCTGATTGCCGCAGTCATCTACCGCGATGTATTTCAAGATTTTCACAGCACCTGTTTCGGTGTCGACTTCGACGACGCACATGTGCGTGCCGAATGGCCACGAAAAGTTTGGTGGGTCATATGAAACTTGGGCTTCAAGATTTGGTTCGCAACCATCCGGCAGGTTGTGTGCCGTGAACGCACCAAACGCGATTGCCGCAAGCGGCAAAGCACGGTCTGGCGAGCCCTTGACGCTGAAAGTGCCACCAGCAAACTGCAAGTCTTCGGCTGCGCACTCAAGTTGATGAGCGGCAATCAATTTGGCCTTCTCGATCACCTTGTCGCAGGCGAGCGCGATCGCGACACCACCAACTGGCAGACTTCGCGAGCCATAAGTATCAAGACCCAGCGCCGAGATCGCCGTGTCGCTGTGCAACACATCCACATCTTCGGGTGCGACACCGAGTTTTTCTGAGGCGATCATCGCCCACGAAGTCTCGTGTCCTTGACCGTGTGGTGAAGTGCCGGTGATGACCTGCACTTTGTTGGTTGGCAACACGCGCACGGTTGCGGCTTCCCAACCGCCGGCACTGTAGTTGAGCGATGCCAACACGCGCGACGGCGCAAGACCACACATTTCAAAATATGAACTCATGCCCACGCCGAGCAGTTTCGTCGCGCCAGGCACATTTTGTTTTTTCTGTTGTGCACGCACACCAGCCAGGTCGGTCATTTTGACGGCTTTTTCGGCTGCCAGCAGGTGATCACCCGAGTCATAGGTCAGGCCACTGAAAGCCGTATACGGAAACTGTTCTTTTTTGATGTAGTTGCGCTTGCGCAATTCGAACGAGTCAATTTTCATTTCTCGGGCGAGGGCTTCGATCGCCATTTCGATTGCATATGTCGCCTCTGGTCGACCAGCGCCACGATATGCATCTGTCGGGGTCAAGTTTGTGAACACCGAAGTGCAACTGAAGTCGTATGCCTTCGGAATGTCATAGACACCTGCATACAAAAACGCACCGAGCAATGGCACGCCAGGTGTGACGAGTTGCAAATATGCACCCATGTCGCCGATGATTCGCACACGAACTGCGGTGATCTTGCCTTTTTCGTCGGCGGCTAATTCGATGTGTTGAATTTGTCCGCGACCTTGAATCGTGGCATGTGAGTTTTCTGACCGCTCTTCGACCCATCGCACTGGTGTGTTGTGCTTGCGGGCGAGTGCCATGCACAAGAGTTCTTCGGCATAAACATCAAGTTTCGACCCGAAGCCACCGCCGACACTTGGCGCGACCACGCGCACTTGTTGTTCGGGAATTCCAAGTGTCAGCGCCGACATTACTTTCAAAATGTGTGGAATTTGAGTTGACGAGTAAAGCGTGATGTCGCCCCCAAATGGCTGTGGCACTGCCGCAATTGCGCGCGGCTCCATCGCCATCGGAATCAATCGCTGTTGCACGTAACGTTCTTTGACTTTGTATTTTGCTTTCTTGAACGCTTCTTCAACGCAACCAGGTGTCTCTTCAACAAGTAACGGCCAGGTGTAGCTCTTGTTGGTGCCAAGATCTTTGTGGATTATGTTTTTGTCGCTGAGCGCATCTTCAAGATCAACTACTGCTTTCAGCGGCTCGTATTCGACATCAATTGCGTCGAGTGCATCTCGTGAAGCAGTCTCATTTGTGGCCAAAATTGCGGCGACGCCGTCGCCGACATAGTTGACTTTGTCGCTTGCCAACGGATAGTGCGGCGGATTCTTCATGTCGGTCGTCACTGGCCATGCGCACGGCATCGGTGCCGCCCATGCTGATTGCAAATCTTTGCCTGTGTAAATAGCAACAACGCCACTGATCTTTAGCGCCGCCGACACATCAATCGACTTAATTTTTGCGTGAGCAAAAGGCGAGCGCAAAACCGACAAGTGCAGTGCACCTGGAATATTTAAATCGTTGGTGAACTTTGCTTCGCCAGTTAAAAGTGGTGGGTCTTCGCGACGCAGCAACCGTGTGCCGATGATCTTGGTGGGTTTGTTTTCGGTGATAGTCATGATGCCCCTTTACTTTGCGCCCGCGGCAGCGAGCACCGATTTGACGATGTTGTGGTAGCCAGTGCAACGACACAAGTTGCCTTCGAGCCCTAGCCGAACTTCTTCTTCTGTTGGCTTTGGGTTTTCATTTAGCAAACCAACCGCTGCCATCACCATGCCTGGTGTGCAGTAACCGCACTGCAGGCCGTGGTTCTCCATGAACGCTGTTTGCATCGGATGCATCACTCCGTCTTTTGCCAAGCCCTCGATTGTCGTGAGGTTTGCGCCGTCGGCTTGCACTGCCAAGATGGTGCAACTCTTGACCGCTTCACCGTTCATGTGAATCGTGCACGCACCGCAACTCGAAGTGTCGCAACCGACATTCGTGCCGGTTAGTCCGACTGTTTCGCGAATGTAATGCACCAGCAAAGTTCTTGGCTCAACATCGCCATCATGCTTTTTGCCGTTGACCGTGATTGAAACTTTCACCTTCAGCCCCCATTTTCAGTTCGGCGTCATTGCCGAACACTTACCCGTGTAGGCAATCATGCCCCCGCAGGGCACGACCGCACAAATTGGGCTAGTAATTGCCTTCTCGGGGCTAGTTGCGCGGTTATCTATCCATCTTTTTCAGGCTACGCAAGGCGAAAATTAGGGTCAAGGCGCTTAGTGCGACTATCGCAATTAGCCCACCGTAACTATTTGACCAACTGATATATCCAGGGTCGCTGGCATTGACCCAGCCCGATCGCGACAAGCGAAAAATATTTGTGATCGGGTTGATGCGCGCGACAGTGTGTAGCCAACCGGTCATTACATCTAGCGGTACCTGCGCAGTCGACAAGAACATCGTCAAGAAAATTGACATCTGCATGATCGCCGCACCACGCATGTCTTGAAATCGGTAGGCGAGCCCCAGACCCCAGCCGGCGCCAATCGTAGAGATACCAATGGCTGCAATCCATGAACAGACATAACTCATCACACCTGCTGTTGGTCGTGCGCCAAGAATTGTGCCGGCGCCAAATACGACCAGGGTTACCAGCGTTACACGAATCCATGTGGCGAGAATTGGTCCGATAATTAGCGACGAACGCGAAGTTGGCGACATGCGCAAGCGATCGTAGAAACCGTTTTCAAGATCGCGGATGAGCGAGAACCCGAGACCAACACCGCTGAACGCTGCACCCATCGCCAAACCGAGAGGCATGAACCAATTGACTGAGCGATCTGTGGGGAAGCCTGGCAGTTTTGTCAGGGCGAAAAAAGTGCCAGAAAAAGAGAGCATGTTGAAGATCGGCATGGCGAGTGTCGGAATAAACGCCGACGGTAGTCGCCGAGTGTTGATCAAGCCACGCTTGACGAGTTGCCACGAACTACGCATCGTTGTCGAGCGCACATCGCGCGTTGACAAAACTGAAGAAATTGTTTTTGTGTTGGCGCTCATCGCTAGTTCGCTCGCAGTCGGGCGCGAAGTTGTCTGCTGGCGATATACAAAGCAACAATTGCGATAGCCATCGGCACCAGAATTGCTCGTGCAGTTGCCGAGATGCTGAAGCCCTCAAGTGATAGAGCGCGAAGACCTTCGACCAAGTGTGAAATCGGGTTGAAGCCGGCAACAGTTTTATAGACACCACTCATCGTCTCGCGCGGAAAGAACGCACTCGAGAAAAATAACAAGATAAATAACAACGGAAATGTGCCCTGCACGGCCTCTGGCGAACCGGTCTTCAGCGCAACTGATGACATAAGCGCACCTACGGCAAGCGCGATCAACGCGCCACTGATGATCATTGCGATGATGCCTGGCACACCAGCCGAGACATCTGCGCCAAACGGCAACAGCACCAAGACAAAAACCGCTGTTTCAAGTGCGCCAAATAAGACGCTTCCTGCGAGTCGGCCGAACAAAATTGAAAGCCGCGAAGTTGGCGACGCCAGTAGGCGATCAAAGAAACCACTTTCAATGTCGGTTGCGAGTGCGGCTGCGCCAGTCACCGAACCAAACAAAACACCTTGGGTGATCGTGCCTGCAAGTTGAAACTGTAGATACGAGTTGACTTTTGGAAACCCAGGTAGC
>JAQCDG010000052.1 GCA_027731085.1 Actinomycetota bacterium
GCCGGCAAAAAAGACAAAGTCACCTATCAATACAAAGGTGGCATCATCGATTTCGTAAAACACTTGAATGTCTCGCGTGAATCACTGTTCAATAAGGTTGCCTCCTACGAAGCCAGCGAGTCAGATCAAACCCTTGAGATCGCCTTGCAATGGAACACCGGCTATTACGAGGGCATTTATGGCTATGCCAACGGCATTTCGACGATTGAAGGCGGCATGCATGTCGAAGGTTTCAAGACGGCTTTGACCTCGGTAGTCAATAAATATGCCCGTTCATCTGGTGGTCTCAAAGAAAAAGAAGAAAACCTCCTTGGTGAAGATATTCGTGAAGGTTTGACGGCGATCGTCACGGTCAAGTTGCGCGAACCACAATTTGAAGGTCAGACAAAAGCCAAACTCGGCAATGTGTCGATCAGATCGTTCGTGCAAAAAGAAACGAACACCAAACTCGAAGAATGGATGCTCGAGAACCCGACCGAAGCGAACCGCATCATCAAAAAAGCCGTTGCTGCGGCACAAGCACGCATTGCCGCAAAAAATGCACGCAATGCGGTGCGTCGTAAAACTGCGTTGAGTGGTGCGGGTATGCCCGACAAACTCAAAGACTGTCAAAGCGGCAACCCTGCCGAGAGCGAACTTTTTATTGTTGAAGGCGACTCAGCAGGCGGCACTGCAGTTGATGCGCGCGATCCACAAACTCAGGCGATTTTGCCGATCCGCGGAAAAATACTAAATGTTGAGCGAGCGCGTCTCGATAAAATGTTGAAGAACACCGAGGTGCAAGCGTTGATCACCGCGATTGGTGGTGGCGTTGGCAACGACGAGTTCGCGGCTGAAAAAGCCCGCTACCACAAAGTGATTATCTTGGCTGACGCTGATGTTGACGGCAGCCATATTCGTACTTTGCTATTGACATTTTTCTATCGACAGATGCGACCGATGGTTGAAAGCGGTTTCATCTATATTGCCCAACCACCGCTGTTCTCAACCGAAGTCGGCAAAGAAAAGACATATCTCAAAGATGAGTTAGCAAAAGAAAAATTCTTGGTAGCAAACCCAAATCACAAAAAAGACTTTCAACGCTTGAAGGGTCTTGGCGAAATGGACTGGCAAGAATTGCGCAGCACCACAATGGACTCAGCCACGCGCACTTTGTTGCAGGTCAATGTTGAAGAAGCGGCCGAAGCCGAAAACATAATGAGTGTGTTGATGGGCGATGATGTTGAGAGCCGCAAGTCATTTATCCAAAAAAATGCACGCGATGTGCGCAATCTCGACTTCTAAAGAATTATCGATTAAGAAAGCACGATCATGGCCGCAAAAAAACCAGTAAAAAAGTTGAATAAGAAAACTACTCCAAAGGTCTCGTCGTCGTCGAAAAACTCTGGCTCAGCGCAATTGCCATTTGCGCCAAACCAAGGCGTGCAACCAGTGCAATTGCAAGACGAAATGGAGCGATCATTTTTAGATTACGCAATGTCGGTGATCATGTCGCGTGCGTTGCCCGATGTGCGCGACGGTCTCAAGCCGGTGCATCGTCGAATCATCTGGGACATGCATCAACAGGGTTTCAGACCCGACCGGCCATTCGTCAAGTGCGCGCGCGTTACTGGCGACACGATGGCGCGATATCACCCGCACGGCGATGGCGCGATCTATGACGCTCTGGTTCGTATGGCCCAACCATTTTCGTTGCGGCACCCGTTAATAGATTTTCACGGCAACTACGGGTCTCCTGACTTTGGTCCGGCTGCGAGTCGTTATACCGAATCGCGGTTGCATCCATTGGCGATGCAGTTGCTGGCCGACATCGACGAAGACACAGTCGATTTGATTTCAAACTACGACGGCACATCTGAAGAACCTTCGGTATTGCCGGCGCGGTTTCCGAACTTGTTGGTCAACGGTTCGCAAGGCATCGCCGTCGGCATGGCTACAAGCATTCCACCACACAATCTTGGCGAGGTGGTTGACGCGACGCTGCACTTGATCGACAATCCCGAAGCGTCGATCGCTGACTTGATGAAATTCGTCAAAGGGCCAGACTTTCCGACCGGTGGTTTGATTTTGGGCCGTAGCGGCATCAACGACGCCTATAAGACGGGTCGCGGCAGCATCAAGATGCGCGCCAAAGTTGCAATCGAAGACGGCGCGCGTGGTCAGATGCGCATTGTGGTTACCGAATTGCCATATCAGGCGAGTTGTTCGTCGATTGCCGCTCGCATCCAAGAACTCGTGGATGGTGGCGAACTCGATGGCATCGCCGATGTCAACGACAACTCGTCGGGCGGTGAAACCAATTTGATCATCACCCTCAAACGCGACGCCAATTCGAATGTCGTGATGAACAACTTGTTCAAACTGACGACACTGCAAACAAGTTTCCCGGTGAACATGGTTGCACTTGTTGATGGTGTGCCACGCACGGTAAACCTGCGCGATGCGTTGCAAGGCTATGTGCGCCATCAAATTGATGTAATCACTCGTCGCAGCAACTATCGCCTCAAGAAAGCCCAAGATCGGGGTCACATTCTCGAGGGTCGTCTCAAGGCGTTGAACGTCATTGATGCAGTGATCAAAGTTATTCGTGGCAGCGAAGACGGCAATTCGGCAAAAGCAGCCTTGATGGGCAAGCAATTCGGCTTCACCGAGCGACAAGCAATCGACATTCTTGACATGCAGTTGCGTCAGTTGACGCGATTGTCGCGGATCGATCTCGAAACCGAACAAAAAGATGTGCAAGCACAGATCAAAGAACTTAAAGCAATTTTGAACGACGACAAGAAGTTGCGTTCGGTTATTTCGAAAGAACTTTCTGCAGTGCGCGAAACATTCGCCACGGATCGCGTATGCAAAATCACCGCTGATGTGGGCGAGATGAGCGTCGAAGACTTGGTCGACAACCGTGAACTTGTTGTTGTTATGACACAGGCCCAATATGTCAAGAGTGTTTCGGCTGATTCATTCAGATCGCAGGGTCGTGGCGGTCGGGGTGTGTCTGGTGCAAAAATGAAAGACGCCGACATCGTGCGCAACGTCATTTTCACGACGACGCATGCATACTTGCTGTTCTTTTCGAATCGTGGTCGCGTTTATCGCTTGCGCGCACTCGAAATACCAGAGCGTGAACGCACCGCAAAAGGTATTCCAATCGTCAACTTGTTGCCGCTACAAAACGGCGAAACAATTCAGGCAATCATTGACACACGCGAATTTCCTGGCACCCGCTATTTGTTCTTCGTTTCGCGTCAAGGTCAGGTCAAGAAGACTGCATTCAATGAATACGACTCGTCTCGCCGTGATGGTTTGATTGCTCTCAAACTGCGACCAAAAGATGAGCTTGTTCGCGTGATTGAAACTGGTGGCACCGATGATGTATTTATCGTCAGTCGTGGCGGGCAGACAATTCGCTTCTCCGAAAAACAAGTTCGACCGATGGGTCGGTCAGCCGCCGGCGTGCGCGGCATGCGCTTGCGTGCAGGTGACGAAGTTGTTTCAGTTGATGTGGCTAAAGATGACGCGTCGATCTTGCTGGTCACCGAATCTGGTTATGGAAAGCGCACGCAGATCAGCAACTTCACCCGCAAGGGTCGTGGCGGTATGGGCATGATCGGCATCAAGTTGACCGGCAAAAAAGGTCGAGTAGTTGCAGCGTTTATGGTCGGCATCGAGGACGAAATTGTTGCGGTGTCATCAGCCGGCACCACAATTCGTACTCCAGTTAAAGAAATTTCTAGCCAGGGCCGCGCCGCCACAGGTGTGCGTGTGATGAGCCTTGGTGCAGGTCAAGTGGTGGCGTCAGTTGCTCCGATCTTGACTAGCGACGAAGTATAAATTTCTTATTCGTTCGCATAGTTCTAAATTTGAAAGTGGTTCGGCTACTTTCTTTGTGCTGATCACGATGGCGTTGATGAGCGCGGTGCTCTATTCGCTGGCGCACACCGGCACTCGCCTGATTAATGCACAGCAGAGTCAATTCGCCGCCGACTCGTCGGCGTTGGGTTGTGTTTTGGCGCAACAAGTTTCGCCACGAGAAATCGCCGAGCAAATCGCCGAGCAAAACTTTGCGCAAGTTATTGAGTTCGAAATATCTTTTGAGCAGTGCGTGGTTGTTGTTGAAGTCGATCATGTGGCGCGGCGCGCAGTGGCCGTGTCAGTTGAGGCTTTAGATCTGCCTACACTGCAAAGATGAGTATTAAGCCAAGTTCAGCCACCGCCAAGCCACGCGTGCGGCGAGTTTCGCGAGTAATTCGTGACATCGACCCATGGTCTGTGTTCAAGGTTGGCTTGGTGTTTCATTTGGTTTGTTATTTCGTGGCGTTAATTTCGCTGGTGTTGTTATGGAATGTCGCGCAGTCGACCGGCACGCTCGACAACGTCGAAAACTTTATGGAGTCGTTTGGATGGGAGACCTTCAGATTTGATGGCTCTGAGTTGTTTGGCAATCTTTGGGTACTCGGTCTTTTGGGAGTAATTTTAGGAACAGGCCTTTGGGTACTTCTGGCGACAATCTTTAACTTGATCACCGATTTGGTGGGTGGCGTTCGAGTCACGGTGCTTGAAGAAGAAGTGCGAATCATCGCGGTTGAGGGTGACGAAACGGCAGAGTAGCCTTGCAAGTCCTCGTTTTAATTCGGGGCTATAGCTCAGTTGGTTAGAGCGCATCCCTGATAAGGATGAGGTCACAAGTTCGATTCTTGTTAGCCCCACGGAGGGATTATGAAGTTTATTAGACGAGCTTTACTTGCTTTGAGTGTTGCCAGCGCGGTCGCCGGGGTTTTGCGCTTCAAGGGCAAAGGTGTCGGGGCGATCAAACAGGGCGGTTGGCGAAAAATTACCGACCAAAAGTAACGAAACTTTTCAATGATCGGGGTTTTCGGTGCTGGCGTAGTTGGTTCAAGAGTTGCTGAATCACTCTTAGTCGACTCTGTCATATCAATTTCGGTTTACGACGCGTCACAAGTAGTTGCTCAACGTCTTGCTCGTCGGTTGCTCGAAACAAATTCACTTATTCAAGCTGTCGGTCGCAACGAACTAAACAAGGCAAAAGTAGTCGTGCTTGCCGGGCCATCACCACATGCTCTAATTGCCCGAGAATTGCTTGAAAAAAATATCTCAGTGGTCTCAACGAGCGACGACATCGCCGACTGTCTAAACTTACTGACACTTTCTGACCTGGCAATCAAAAACAAAGTCACGCTGATTATCGGTGCGGCAGCGTCACCCGGCATGTCGGCACTACTAGTTAGCAACATCAGTAAAGCGTTTGATTCAATTGACGAAGTGCATGTTGCACTGCATGGCACTGGTGGTCCGGCGTGTGCTCGCCAACACCATCGCGCACTTTCAGGCCAATCAATTGGTTGGCATGATGGCGAATGGCTGCGTCGACCTGCGGGTAGCGGTCGTGAGTTGTGTTGGTTTCCTGAGCCTGTTGGCGCCTACGACTGTTATCGCGGCGAACTTCCTGATCCGCTTCTAATTAAGCGTGCGTTTCCAGAGTTGGGCCGCGTTACAGCTCGCGTCTCAGCGACTCGTCGTGATCGCGTTTTTGCCCGAATGCCGATGTTGATTCCGCCGCAAGCCGAAGGTGGGATGGGTGGTCTTCGCGTCGAAGTTCGCGGCACTAAGAATGGCGAGCGAGTTGTAGACGTAGTTGGTGTTGCTGAGCGGGCCGGACAAGTTACCGGGGTCGTGAGTGGTTGTGTGGCGCGATCAATTAGCGCAGACGAGATCTCGCGGCCAGGAGCATTTGTTTTAGGTGAATTCGCACTACCCAACGAAATTATTTTCAGCCGAGTGTTGGCGTGCGGAGTTCAGGCACACTCTTTCGTTCGCGCTTAATCAATTCAACCGATTCTCACTGATTCTCATATAGGTTGTGAGGCATGTCGAGTGGTCATAAACACACAAAATCAGAAAATCCTGATGTACATATCGAGGTGGCGCGGCGATTCGTGCAACACGACCAGCGTTATTCATCGAAGCGCAGGGCGATCGTGTCGATGCTCGAAACTTCAGATCGGCCGTTAACCATCACAGAAATTTTGCAACTTTCAAAAAATTTCAAAGGCTCAAAAAACGCGATCGCGCAAAGTTCGCTCTACCGAAATCTTGTGGTGCTCGAAGAAGTCGGGGCGGTGCAAAAAGTAGTCAGCACCGACGACAACGGTCGTTACGAATTAAATGAAGAAATTCTCGGTCATCATCACCATCTGTTGTGCTCAAAATGTGGTGACGTGCGCGATGTGGTTATTCCTGAGAATCTCGAGAAAAACCTTGACGTGGCGTTGAGTCAAATTGCTAAACGGTCGGGGTTTAAATTAGAACAACATCGACTCGACTTGATTGGGCGATGCAAAAAGTGCACCTAATCTAGTTTTTGTTGATTTTGGCGATCTGTTCGCTGAGCCGGTCTATTTGCTCACGCAACTCTTCGGCGGTGACGACGCTTGCAAGTGCAAGTTGCACGCTGGCGATTTCGCGGGCGAGAAATTCGGCGTCATTCTGTGTGCGAGTTGCAACATTGCGATCAACTTGTGCCTGTTCGCGGTCACGACTTTCTTGACGATTGTGTGCCAGCAAAATTAGCGGCGCAGCATATGCGGCCTGAATTGAAAACATCAGATTCAGCAAGATGAACGGATATTTATCCCACTGAAAAGAAATAAACGCAATGTTGAGGCCGACCCAAATCAGCACCAGCACCGACTGAATTACCAAAAATCGGGCAGTGCCCATGACGCGTGCGACATTTTCGGCGAACTGACCGAAAGCCGAGCGGTTGTATTGAACACCGATCTTGGGTTGGTTGCGTGGGCGACCGAGGTCTTCGCTGCGCTTCACTTGAGCCGCCAGTCTGCCGGCAAGGCGTTGTCGAGCACGTCGTCAACAGTTACGGCACCAAGTAGCCGACCATTTGCGTCGCAAACGCCGACGGCGAGCATGTTGTATGAAGCGAGTCGTTTTGCTACATCGCGGTCGCCGAGCATCGGATCAATAGTCGGTTCGTTTTCTAGACATTGTTTAAGCATCATGCTCGGGCGCTCACGCAACAGGCGCTGAAAATGTACGATGCCGAGATATGTGCCAGTTGGTGGATAGTGCGGTGCGTGCGCCACAAAAACTTGCGCCGCAATCGACACAAGTCGTTCGGGGTCGCGAATGTGGGCGAGCGCCTCCGCAACTGTTGAGTCTGGTCCGAGCACGATGATGTCGGGTGTCATCAATGAACCAGCAGTGCCACTTGGGTATGACAACAATTGACGCATCGTCTCAGCGTCTTCGTCATTCATCGCGTCTAGAACTTTTGTGCGCTGATCGATACCCATTTGGCCGAGCAGGTCGGCGAGGTCGTCGTATTCCATTTCGTCGAACACGCTCGTCAATCGCTCCATGTCGAGATTTTCGATTAAGCGCAACTGCTCGTCTTCGGGCAACTCTTCAAGAACATCCGCAAGTCGTTCGTCGTCCATCGCGTCTGCAAGTTGGCGACGTTGCTCTGTTGGTAGTGCGCGAATAATCATTGCCACATCGCTTGCGTGCATGTCGCGAAGTCGTGCCGCCTCAGCCGCGATTGCTGTCGAAGGTGCGAACAACTCACTAATTTCTTGCCAGTCAACCAAACGATGACCTGAACGCCCGCTCAACATGCCGCGCTTTGAAAGTCGAACTTTAGAAATCTGCCAAGAGGAGGTTTTGCCAACGTGATGCACCAAAGCAACATCGCTGACGATTTCACCGCCGTGTTTTTTATCCAATATGTCTTTGCCTAAAAGTTGTTCGCCAGATCGCGTGCGAAACGGGGTGAGGTTGATATCCCACGACTTTAGTTGTACACCAGAATTGTCGAGCGTGCTGATTCGAGTCGCGCTGACGAAAATGCGACGGCGCTGACTGGTGGCAACAAAGCCCAGAACCTTTGGCGCTTCGGTACCGCGAGCTGGAACGACAATAATGTCGTTGATTTTGCCGATGGCTTGACCACCGGCATCGAGCAGGGGTAAACGCATTATTCGAAATGCATACAGAAGTTCGCCACTCATATAGCGAGGATACCCCTGGATTATCGGCGAGTTAGAACGAATTTTTCGCTGTTAGTGTTACGTCGCCATACGGGGACGTAGCTCAGCTGGCTAGAGCACCTGCTTTGCAAGCAGGGGGTCGTGGGTTCGACTCCCATCGTCTCCACTTGATCAATCAATTTATTTAGGTGGTTGCGTGACGCAGAAGCATCTTGTTACTGGACCATTTGCAGAATTGTGGCAAGAAACTAAGTCGGTTGTCGTCATTGACGGCATCGGGCTCGACGGAAATGTTTTCATCGATGACCCATCTGTAGCGGTGACTTTGGTGAAGTCACCCGAAATTTTGTCACAGGTTGATGACGCCGAGTTTGCCGAGTTTCAGTCGATTAGCGAGTCAGTGTTTCAAAATTTGGTGCGTGAGTTAAACCGTGTGCACGACACCAATCATCCTGAGCGGTTCTGGCGGATTGTCTGCGGAGCCTGGTTCTTACAGTTCGCACAAGTTTGGTATTTGCGCTGGAAAGTAGCCAGTGATGTGTGGCGCGAACATGGCGAGTTGAACTGTCGGCGAATCGATGTCAAATGGCAAGAATTATTGCCTGTTACACATGACGAGGCCTCGCTGCTTTTTGCCACCGACATCTGGAATCACATCGCATATTGCGATGCTTTTGAGTTTGTTGCACGCTCGAGCCAAGTTGAGACGGTGATTACTTCACAAGACCGCAATCGCGATCTGGCCGAATATCGAGCAGTGATCAATTATGGTTTGCCGAGTCAAAGCGCAAAGTCGAAACTTGAATCGTTTTTGGCCAAACTTTCGCCACGGCCGAAAGTTGTGTTGGCTGGAGTTGTGCAGTCACGAGCGGCACTCGTCGCGATGCATTTGCGTCTCGGTGTTCTGCCGAGGCTTTGGCGGTTTTCGGCAAAGTTGACTCCGCAACCAGT
>JAQCDG010000053.1 GCA_027731085.1 Actinomycetota bacterium
CCATCATTGTGGCAAGACGCAACAACTGATTATTTGGCGCAACTTTCGAGAGGTTGCGATAATAGAACGACGAGCGATCACTCGGCGAAAGTGAGATTGCTTGCGATTTACGGATCGCTTTCAACAGCACATCATTTGCTCCGCTATAGGCAATGCCAGGGCTCGTAAATTGTTCAAGAATTTCGAGATCAGAGATTCGCGCACTGCGAGTCGGCCCGACGACACTCGGAAATTTGGTATTGAACATCGCTGCGATGCGAGTGAGACCCCACTCAACTTCTTCGACATAGAACAAATCGGCTTGATTCAAGTTGTAGTGCGGACGATCGGGTTTCGAGTTGCCATATTTGACCATGACAACTGGTTTGCCTGCACCTCTAGGTAGACCCGACAACGGGCTTGCGCCACTATCGGCACTGGCCGCACCACCGAAACTCGCAGCGATGAGACCTAGCGACAAAGCGACCGATGCGATCTTGATATTTTTTATTATCTCATTTTAAATGACGAACAATTAGGCAATGTGTGAATGAGATGGCGTTGTTAGCCTGAATGCGTGGCGAATAAAAAATATGATCCTGCGACGACTGCGATTACTGCCGGCCGAGACGATTCTGGCGCGCTCGCACCGTCGTTAACGTCTTCTACGACTTGGTCGAGTGCTGGTCTCGAAGAGAGCCACCGGCAGGCTAAAGCAATTCACGAAACTAAGAACTACTCGCGGTATGCCAACCCGACCGTCGAAGCATTTGAACACGCGATCGCCGAACTTGAACACACGCAAGCGGCACTCGCGTTTGCCTCGGGCATGGGCGCCATGTCAAGTGTCGTGCTCGCACTGTGTTCAACCGGCGATCACATCGTGGCACAACGCAACTGCTATGCGGGAACACTTGCATTTTTGAATGGTCCATGTGCTCGTCTCGGCATAGACGTGACATTCGTCGACGGACGCAACGCGCAAGAATTTGCCGACGCCGTGCGACCAGGCAAAACGATGCTGGTCATCGCCGAGACGCCAAGCAATCCGCGACTCGATTTGGTTGATCTGGCCGTGCTTGGCGCAATCAAAGGACCAATCACAGTTGTCGATTCGACAATCGCCACGCCGCTCGGACAGCGACCACACGACCACGGCGTGTCGCTTGCTCTGCACTCAGCAACGAAAGGCATTGCCGGCCACAATGATGCGACCATCGGCGTAATTGCCGGCGACGCTGATTTAATTGGCGATATTTGGAGTTACTCAGTTTTGCACGGCGCAACTGCGTCACCGTTTGACGCAATGAACGCCCTACGCGGTGTTCGCACGCTCGACGCGCGTCTCGCTCGCCAATGTGAATCGGCACAAATTTTGGCCGAATGGCTGAGTGAACAAAAAAATGTGACCGCAGTTCACTACCCAGGCTTAAAGTCGCACCCGCAACACGACCTCGCGAAAAAGCAGATGAACTATCTCGGCTTGGTGCTGTCGTTTGAAATCGCCGGCGGCAAAGCTGCTGCGACGAAATTGCTCGGCGCGCTGAAACTTATCCGCCCTGCTGTCACATTTGGCGGCCCTGAAAGTTTGATCTCACATTCGGCCTCGAGCACGCACAACAGCGTCGACCCCGACACGAAGGCAAAAATCGGCGTGACCGACTCGTTGTTGCGACTTTCGGTTGGGCTTGAAGCCTGCGTAGATATTCAGCGCGACTTGGCCACAGCCCTCGCGCAAAGCAACTAAGTTTTAGCGCTCTTCTTTGAAGATCACGTGCTTGCGCACGACCGGGTCGTACTTTTTGAGTTCAAGACGCTCGCGCGAGTTGACCTTGTTTTTGCGGGTCACGTATGTGAAGCCAGTGTCGGCAGTGCTGCGCAACTTGATGATTGGACGCTTATCTTTGCTCTTGGCTGCCATGACGAGTTCTCAGACTTTCTTTCCGGCGCGACGCATTTCGGCGACGACTGATTCGATGCCACGTTTGTCGATCGTGCGAACACCCTTGGTGCTGACGTTGAGTGTGACCCAACGACGCTCGGATGGCAACCAGAATCGACGCTTGTGCGAGTTGACGCGCCACCAACGCTTGGTGCGAATGTGGGAGTGCGAGATTGTATGACCCTTGCTTGGGGTCTTCGAGAGGACATCACAGCGATTTGGCATTCAGACAGTATAGAGGGCACTTTTACCCCGCTACACTTTGAAGCCATGAAACCCGAGATTCACCCCGATTACCAGTTCGTCGTATTTGAAGATAGTTCGGCCGACTATCGCTTTCTAACTCGTTCGACGCTGAAGCCCGATCCTGCAAAAACGGTTGTCTGGGAAGACGGCAACACCTACCCGCTCGTGCAACTCGAAATTTCAAACGCCAGCCACCCGTTCTTCACGGGTCAGATGAAGATCATCGACTCGGCAGGTCGTGTTGATCGCTTCAACAAGCGCTATGGCGCCCGCAAGAAGACCGTCGTCAAAAAAGCACCCGCCGCTAAAAAATAACTAACGCGAAACTTCGGCGCAACTAGCGCTTGACAATTATTTCGCGTGAAAGTTTCGTGATCGAAGTTTCGCCAATCAAAGCCATCGTGCGTGACACACCATTTGTGATGTGATCAAGCGCCCACTGCACGCCCAACTCGCCCGCCGCCCCGAGACCATATAAATAGGGACGACCAAACATCACCGCCCGTGCGCCAAGCGCACACGCTTTGACGACATCTGATCCACGACGAACGCCACCATCTACCAAAACTTCAATTGAGTTACCGACCGCGTCGATAACGCTCGGCAAAAGTTCGATCGGCGCTGGCGAACCGTCAAGTTGACGACCACCGTGGTTCGAAAGCGCTATCGCATCAACACCCATTGATGCCGCTTGCTTGGCATCTTCAACACACTGAATGCCCTTGAGCATTATCGGTAACCCAGACTCTTGGCGAATCCAGTCGAGGTCGTGCCAACTGAGAGTCGGGTCAAATTGCGAATTTACATAATCAGAGAGCGTGATTGCTTTCGAACCGTCAACATCAGACCGACCGGCGACCGCCGAAAAAGTAATCGGCTCGTTGGTGACGAATTTGTATGTCCATCGTGGATGCCGAATGCCGTCGATAAAAGTTTCAAGACCAATTTTGGGCGGAAGTGTGAAACCGCGACGCACATCTCGCTCGCGCCGACCAAACACTGCCGTGTCAACCGTGACCATGATCGCTTTGTAGCCTGCCGCTTTGGCGCGTTGCACGAGTTCGCGCGACAAACCGCGGTCGCGCCATACATAAAGTTGATACCACAACGGGCCGGTTGCGACGCTGGCAACTTCTTCGATGCTGCGTGTGCCGAGAGTCGACAATGTGAACGGCAGCGAGTTTTTGCCGGCCACTCGGGCGACCGCGAGTTCGCCCTGAGGGTGCGCGATTCGAGTGAAACCAGTGGGCGAAAGCGCAATCGGAAATGGCACAGGCTGACCCATGATTGTCGTCGCCGTGTCGATCTGCGAAACATCGCGCAAAACTTTTGGCACCAAACCAAACTTCGCATATGCAGAACTGTTGTTGGCGAGCGACCATTCGTCTTCGGCTGCGCCGTCAAAATAGTCGAAGACGCCACCTGGCAAGTTGCGCTTGGCAAGAAGACGCAAATCTTTGAGATCGCCACACGCGGCGAGTCTGCGTTTGTCGCCGTTGAATTCGAACTTGCGAAGTTGTACAACCGATCGAACCGACTTGAGCACAGCCCTACTCTAGCGAGTTGATAATTTCGGCAACTTCTTCGATTGTGGTTCGCGGATTAATAATGCAAAACCGCAAGATCGTTTCGCCATTGTGCGTCGTTGGCACGACGAACGCGCGACCCTCGTTGAGCATTTTGTCGCTCCAAGATTGATATTGCTCGGGCGTCCAGCCGTTGCGCTTGAAAATAACGATCGACAATTCAGGTTCAAGCAACAACTCGAGATACGGCGCGTTTTTGATCAACTGCGTTGCTTCGCGAGTGACCTGCAAAGTGATCTCCATTGCTTCTTGGTATGCCTCGGTGCCGTGAGTCGCCACACTGAACCAAAACGGCAAGCCACGCGCGCGACGTGACAGGTGATGGGCCATATCTGAAGGATTCGCCAACGCGTCACCAAGATCTTGTTGTTGCAGCACTTCTAGATATTCAGCGCGCTGTGTATGTGCGCGTCGGGCCGTATCGGGGTCGCGATAGATCAATGCGCAACAATCAAACGGACCAAACAACCATTTATGTGGATCAACAATGAAGCTGTCTGCCATTTCAATGCCGACAAAAAGGTGCATTACACTCGGCGCACAAAGTGCCGCGGCCCCGTATGCGCCGTCGACATGAAACCAAGTGCCGAGTTCACGTGCTTGCTCGCCTGCTGCCACAAGGTCGTCGATAACGCCAAGATTTGTCGTGCCCGAAGTTGCGACGATCGCACAAACGCGATTGCGGTCTTTTGGGTCTAAGTCGGCAATTGCTGCACGCAAGTTGACGCCCGACATACGACCTTGTGCGTCGGCCTTAACTTTGACGATGTCTGCATCCATTGCATTTGCAGCGAGGCCAACCGACGAGTGTGCGCCAGAGGATGTGACAAGAATTGGTCGAACGCGGTCGTATGCGCCTTTGCCGTTTTGTCGCCAACGCCAACGCGCAGCGATCAACGCCGAAAGATTGCCGGCCGTGCCACCGCTAACAAAAACGCCTGCACTAGTAACAGGAAAGTTCGCCAAACTTGCGACCCATTGCAATGCTTGGTTCTCGGCGTAAACAGCACCAGAACTTTCGAGCCACGAACCTGCATAAATGTTTGAAGCGCTAAGCACAAGATCAAAAAGCACGGCGCTTTCTGTTGGCGCGCCAGGCACGAACGACAAAAACGACGGATGGTCGACACTGATGCACGCGTGCGAAAGATGCTTCGTGAAAATTTCTAGTGCTTTTAGACCACCGAGACCTTCAGGGGTGATCGTGTTGCCGACGAGTGCCTGCAATTGGCTGAGAGTTTTCGGACCATCAAGTGGTGGTGGGTCGAGGCGAATGCGATCGAGTGCATATTCGACAACGGCCTCGGCGAGTTGTTCGCTGTCTTGGTCGTGATAGTGCATCCAATAGCCGTCAGATTCGTTGCCCGACGACGGATGCTGTGGGAGATTTGTCACCATTTTTTATTTACCACGATGGCGAACTCTACTTGTCACGAAAGGTAATCTTTAGATATGTCAAAACTCTCACTTAATTTTTCAAGCCTCATGGCGGTCGCGATGTTGCTGACTCTAGGCGCTTGCTCATCGAGTTCGTCAAGCGCCCCAGTAGATTTGTCGCCCGAAGCGTCTGCGGGTCGCGAAGTGTCGATTTCTGCTGGCTGTGCAAGTTGCCACGGCGCAGATGGAAACGGCAATGTCGGACCTAATTGGATTGGCTTGGCTGATTCTCAGGTGACGCTCAGCGACGGCACGGTTGTGACTGCCGATGATGACTATCTATATACGTCAATCAAAGAACCAGGTGCGATGAAGCGTCGCGGTGCTTCAGGGATCATGCCTTCAAACAAATTGACCGACGACGAGATCGCCAGCATCATTGTTTATATTCGCGCACTGAAATAATTTTTAAGCGAGCGTCACGAGTTCGAGCCACGACTCGTTGAAGTAATCTTCCTGACCGTCTGGCATTAGCAACACCTTTGTCGGCGCGAGTTGCTCGACAAACTCGGCATCGTGGCTAACAAGCACAATCGCACCCTCCCAGTTTGAAAGCGCGTCGGCGACCGACTGACGACTCGACGGGTCAAGATTGTTTGTCGGCTCGTCAAGCAGCAACAAATTATTTTTTCCGACCATCATCATCGCCAAAGCGAGTTTTGTTTTCTCTCCACCCGAAAGTGTCGCCGACTCTTGATACACCTTGTCGCCAGAGAGACCGAACATGCCGAGCATGCCACGCAATTGTGTTTCGGTGAGACCGAGCGACACTGGCGCCTGATCGCGCATGTGCTCGACTAGAGATCTTTGCGGCACCAAGTTGTCGTGTTCTTGGGCGTAATAACCGACTTGCACGTTGTAGCCAAACTTGAATTCACCGTTGTCAGGTTTCACTTCGCCCGCCAAGATTCGCAGCAGCGAAGTTTTGCCGGCGCCGTTAAGACCCAGCACTAGCAGTCGCTCGCCGCGACCCAGATCAAAACTCACATCATGAAAGATGTCTGGACCACCAAAAGTCTTGCGCAATCCGTCGACTGTCAAAACTGTTTCGCCGCAATGAGGCGGTTCAGGAAATCGCACCTTCAACACGCGCGCGCCACGTGCGGCATGCACGCGCGTCTCTTCGATGCGACCGATTCGTTTTTCGATGCTGTGTGCCATTGCGGCTTTGCTCGCTTTGGCGCCAAATCGATCGACAACGCGTTGCAGACGGTCAATTTCTTTGCTCTGCTGAGTCGCTTTTTTGGCTTGGCGCGCTTCGTCGGCTTCACGCGACACCAAATATTGCGTATATGTGCCGCGATATTCAACGACCGAACCCTCAGAGTCTTCGTCGGGGCGATCGAGGTGCAGAACGCGGGTGATCGCTTCGTCGAGCAATTCGAGGTCGTGGCTGATCACGAGCAACGCACCTTTGTAGACTCGCAAAAAATCGAGCATCCAAGTTTTTGCGTCAATGTCTAAGTGGTTAGTCGGCTCGTCGAGCAACAGCGTGTCGCTGCCACTGAACAAGATTCGCGCAAGTTCGACTCGACGTCGCTCGCCACCAGAGAGCACACCTAGTGCGAGGCTCAAACGATCGGGCTTCAACCCCAGACCTGCGGCGATTGCTCGCGCTTCACTGTCCGAGGCGTATCCACCTTTGAGCGAAAAAAGTTCTTCGGCTTTGGCGAACTTGGCTACGTTTGCATCACTTGAGTTTTCTTCAATCGCGATGCGCAACTTCTCGATGCGAATAATGTCTTCATCAATGCCGCGCCCCGACAAAATGTGTGAGATCGCCGTTCGCGAGTCGAAAGAACCAGCGATACGCGGATCTTGGGGCAGATAGCCGAAACCACCTTTGCGATTGATCACACCCGACTTCGCCTCGTTTGCGCCACCAAGTACTTTGAACAGCGTCGTTTTACCCGCACCGTTGCGACCGACAAGACCGACCTTGTCGCGTGGCATCACGGCGAACGATGCGCCATTGACGACTAGCTTCCCGCCGATTTCAACGCACAGATCTTTGACTTGAAGCACCCGTCAAGGCTCGCACCACATTTGCGTTGATACAACCTGCCAAATCGCCTATTGTCGTGCGTATGACTAGTGCAACAGATGTTTTGATTGGTGCAGCGACTGCGACTACGGCGCGCGATGTTGTTGTGGGTGCGGCGATTGCAATTGCGTGCATGATGGTCGCCGTCTGGGCAATCAGTCTGGTGATGCGCGATGCGTCGATTGTCGATATCGCTTGGGGTTCTGGTTTCGTGCTTGTGGCGTGGGTTAGTTATTGGTTGAGCGACGGCAACTCGACTCGAAGTTTGCTACTGACCGTGCTGACGACGATTTGGGGGGCGCGACTGGCGTTTTATTTGGCGAAGCGCAATCTCGGCCACGGCGAAGACTTTCGTTATCAATCGATGCGACGCAAACACGGCGACCGCTTTGCAATCGTCAGTTTGTATTCGGTTTTCGGCATACAAGGTGTGTTGATGTTCATTGTTTCACTGCCGGTGCAACTCGGCCAAGTTCGCGAAGAGCCGAATTTTGGCGTTGTCGGCATAGTCGGCGTTCTCGTTTGGGGCGTCGGCATCTATTTTGAAGCAGTCGGCGACGCGCAACTCGCACGATTTAAACGTGACCCAGCCAACAAGGGCTTAGTCATGGATCAAGGCCTGTGGCGCTACACACGACACCCGAACTATTTTGGCGATTCATGTGTTTGGTGGGGTCTGGGTTTGATCGCCGCAGAATCTTCACTGGGTATTTACGGATTAATCGGTCCAGTCGTGATGACTTTCTTGTTGGTCAAAGTCTCTGGCGCCGCGATGCTCGACCGTGCAATGCTCAAGCGCAAGCCCGGCTACGAAAAATATGTCGCCACAACCTCAGGCTTCATCCCTCGCCCACCCCGCCGATAACTAGCCTCATGCCGCGCTAAGGCGATGCCAACAACTCATCTCGCGAACCACCCACACCACCGCCTTAAGGCGATGCTGGTATCTCTCGCAACAAATAAACGCGAGTAATTTTTCCTAGAACTTTCATTGGCTCTCGATGCAAGACTCGCTCTCGCACTTGTGACTCTGTCGCAGGCGTAACTGCAATAATTTCGTAACGCAGTTCAGTTGTCTTGACCCCCCAAAAGTGCTGTCCCGCATGTGGCGAAATCGCGCCAGCCGAAGTTTGACTTATCAAATTATTCTCCTCAACCCAAACCGCCATTTCTTCCGATGCGTTGCCTTGCGACGTCAAATACGACATGCCCAGCAAGGACACCGCCGCGAACCCGAGCGCAGTTGAACCAACAGCAAAGTACTTCACCCTCTTCGGCAACTCTTCTAGCGCCTCGACCAGAATTAATAGCACAATTGGAATCGCATATATTAAATACCTTTGTGCTGGTCGCGACGCCGAAATCAAAATCAAATACGGTCCTAACCCCGCCATCAATACTTGCGTCAGACGATCACCTGCTCGCATTCGCTGCCA